>NZ_JBFBVU010000149.1:0-236 GCF_040689105.1 Meridianimarinicoccus marinus | reverse complement strand
GGCAATCGTCGATGGCGTTACCAGCCTGATGAGCTTCTTCTACGGCCAGCCGCACAGCGCGCTGCGCACGGTCGAACGCGGTGCGGGCCTGCTTGGCGGGGCGGCACATTTCTATCGCTGTTACACCTGTAAGGATGGCAAGGAAGTCAGCGTCGGTGCGATCGAGCCGCAATTCTATGCCGAGCTGCTCCAGCGCGCCGACGCGCCCGAGCATCTGCGCGAGGCGCAGATGAACC
>NZ_JBFBVU010000148.1:0-236 GCF_040689105.1 Meridianimarinicoccus marinus | reverse complement strand
AAAACAAAACAGAATTCTGAAGCAGAATGTGGTTTTGGGAATTCTGTCTTTAAGCCTGGTTGGCGGCTGGATAGTTTACAAGAGAAGAAAAAAAGGGCTGCAGCGGGAAAATGAATTAAGAATAAAGGAGAACCAGCTTCATCTTTCCAAAAAAGTACATGATGTGGTAGCCAATGGCATTTATCAGGTAATGACCAAGATCGAAAATCAGGAAGATTTTGATAAAGAAAAAGTAC
>NZ_JBFBVU010000020.1:0-77989 GCF_040689105.1 Meridianimarinicoccus marinus | reverse complement strand
CGTGGTTGGCGCAGCATCCGGCTGGAATACGGTACCATCGACCCAGATCCGATGGAGAATGACCGCGATACGCCGAGCCAAGGCGACCATCGCGCGTTTGCGCCCGCGGCGTTTCGCGAGTTGTGCTCCCCATGTTCTCAACCATGTCGATCGACCGCGGTTCATCATGACAGTCGCCGCTTGGCACAGCGCTCGCCTCAGGTTGACGTCGCCTGCTTTGGTAATGCCGCCGGAGACATCACGTTCACCGGATTGGTTGCGCGAGGGCGTCGGCCCGACCCAAGGGCCGACCCTCTTCGATGAGGTGAAGCGAGCCGGATCATCTACGGCCGAACGGTAGGTCTGGTTGGTTGCACAGGCTGCAACGCCAATGCATGAGCGAAGCCAAGCGCAATGATACCCTATGGCGTGAGTGCATGAAGCATGCACGGGGCTGTCAGAACCTAAAGGAACTAATGGGGAGGGCCATGCAAACAAACGCGACATTCTACGAACCCCTGCCTGCCGAAGAAGTGTTGCGGGTTGTCGCGTCGGCATGGGAATACGAAACCCAAGGCAAGAACTGGTTCGGTATCGGGGGGCGTGTCAACTTCGCCGCCGACGAAGTTGATGACCTTGCCGCGCAATACCCACGAGCATTCGCGCTTCTCAGTCTTCTACGCCGCCATCATTGGGGCCGAGACTTCTACCTTACCAAGTCTTATGCAGCTTCAATTGGGTGGGCACCGAATACGCTCAAAGCTGCTCGGGATGCACTCGCTACCGCAGGGCTTATCATCTGCGTTCATCCCGGCGGCAAAGGCCCGAATGACCCGCCCGTGTATCGCTTCCCCTAAGGGGTCAGAATTTGACCCCAATAAGAAATTAACACCCTTCCCCCCTTTCTTCCCCCTTGCTTCTCTTCACCCCCGTCAGCGGCGATTTTGGCCGGGGGCATTGCGCCTGCCATTTGCTGGTGAGTGACAGGCCAAGCCCGGAACTGCGGCGCCTTCTCGATGAAGTCGGGGAGACTTGGGACGAACGCGGCTTCCGGCCGATCCGCGCCTTTGGGGCGGTTGAGCCTGACTGAGCGCGGCCGCCCTGTGTCCCCGCCCAGCGCGGTTTCGCCAAACGCCCCCGAAAACCGCCTCTCCGTCGATTTCAGGGCAGCACCCGGCGCAGCGCTGGGCGATTGGCCGGAGATTCAGGCAGCATCCAGCGGTTTGATGCCCGACACATCGACGCTCTTGCGGGCCGCGGCCATGTCAAAATTCGCCTGCATGTTGATCCAGAACT
Source organism: Meridianimarinicoccus marinus (assembly GCF_040689105.1). Taxonomy (NCBI): domain Bacteria; kingdom Pseudomonadati; phylum Pseudomonadota; class Alphaproteobacteria; order Rhodobacterales; family Paracoccaceae; genus Meridianimarinicoccus; species Meridianimarinicoccus marinus. The sequence goes on along the minus strand of NZ_JBFBVU010000020.1, from coordinate 76,714 downwards.
CCGGTGTAGTCCCAAGCGCCTTGGACAGGCGAAGCGCCGTATCTGGGGTGACGCCGGTTTGTTCCTTCACCAGCCGCTCGATGCGGGTACGCGGCACACCGATAGCCTTCGCCAGGCCAATCGCCGAAATGCCCAGCGGTTCAAGAAACTCGTGGCGAAGGATTTCGCCGGGGTGGCAGGGGTTGGTCATCAGTCCCATGGCATTTCCTTTCAGTGGTAGTCCGTGAACTCGACCTCAGCCGGGCCGTGTTCGGTCCAGACGAAGCAAAAGCGCCACTGGTCGTTGACCCGGATCGAATGTTGCCCCTTACGGTCGCCTTGCAGCGCCTCAAGCCGGTTGGCAGGCGGCACGCGCAAATCCTCAAGACTGCCGGCCGCGTCGAGCATGGTCAGCTTGCGGCGGGCAACCTTCATGATACCGGAGGGGAAGCCCTTGCTGGCCTTGTTCGCCAGAACGTCCCGGATCAGCTTGCCCTTGGTGCTCTGTATCATGGGGCGCAATGTATCCACTCATGATACATGCGTCAAGGTGTGATACACAGCGCACAACTGAGGCACGCGTGGCCGCATCCACAGTACCGCCCCGCCACACCCCACAGCCCGCCAGCAGGCCGACAAACCAATTCCTGAAGAAGAGAGAGAGAGGTACGCCCGACACAGCCAAAGCCTGCCACAGGCAAGCACAGCGCTTCTCAGGCCTGCCATGCCCCGCCGCCCCCCCCACCCCTCAATCTTGAGGAAGCGGCCTCGGGGGGACCGGGTGTGTCCCTTCATAAGACTCTCCGCAGATTTTAGATTTTTGTAAAAGTTGCCAGATTCTTCTGGATTTCTCCGGTACCTGTCTGTTTTTATGTACTTATATCGACTTGCAACCAAGACCTGAGCAAACGGAGCTTCAGTTCGTACAAGCGCTTCTTGTTGAAACTGAGGTTTGGGCCGCATACGCGTTCAAACAACCCTAAGCGGCCTAATTTGTCATTCATGCGAGCTGTTGCGCACCGCCGGTCACATCCCAAAGCAAACGTGACCTTGAGGACCATCAGGCCAACGGAGTACATGCAGGTCGGGCGGAAAGCGGGCCTTCGCCGCGGCAGGGCTGAATGGCCGATTTGAGCGGAGCAGACAGGCCGCTTTCGGTACAGAGCAACCCAGAACAACCGATAGGTCTACGTAGCCCTCCGGGCTCAGAGTTCCAAAGATTTCGGGTTGTTCGTTCGTGGTGCAGCATACCAACGCTCAATCAACGTCGCCATAGGGACGGAGTGCAGGTGGTGTTCAGAGCTCGACATCAGCAGTAGCCGATTGATGGTGTTGTCCTGAAAGCCTCCGAAGCGGAACACTGTTGTAAGGCGCGCCGCGACGGCGGGGACTTTGGCGCGGGCGATCAAGGATTTTATCGTGTCCCGCTGCCGCCGGAAACGTGCGGCGAGGTGTGCCTCGAAGTTCGGTTTCACCTTGTCCGCGGTACAGGCAGCCGTGTACGCGAAGGCAGCACGGAATAGCGATTCCATCCTACGGAACGACGGGTCGTCGAATACGTGGAATATCGCTTGGTGGCCTACCGGAAATTCGACTGGAGTCGATGAGATTTCGCTCTGCAACTGGATTAGGGCAGGGTTAGTTCCGAGGTGCCGCCTGGCGAGCGCAGCGTCGAGTTCTTTCCAGCGGAATGGACTGTCAGTCAGTATCTGGGCGCCGGTGGCCTGGGCCAAGTACATCGCCATCTCGAAGTTGGGGACCATCTTCATGAGTTCGAACTGGCCTCCCTTCGTGAGCGGGTCGTCCTGAAGGATGGCCAACTCGTCTTCGACCTTCATCTGTTCGATGAGATCGACGAGGGTATCCCTCCCGATTGGCTCCTCATCGCCAGCCACCTCCACCATGTGCTCAGCAAGGGCGTCCTTCGGCATGTTCAGCATCATGCGGCGCATGTCTTCTTGCATCACGGCCTTGAGCCGCGGGTCGTCGGAGGGGTCGAACTTTATGGTTCGGGAACGGGCCTGAGCCATTGCCATCACCTGGTCACGGAGGTGCAAATCGAAATCGCATGGATCCGGCATCAAGGTGATCAGCCCAGCTTCAACGAGCGGCATGAGTTGGAAGAAGGTCATCAGGGTCTTGAGAGCTTCGCCTCGGTACTGGCCAGGGTGCTCAGTGGGTCGCTTGTCCTTCTGCAGGGTCCGAGAGATCAAGAAGGGGTTCTGAATAATGACCTCACCGAAATATAGCGCTGCCCCGAGCGCGAACTCCATGATCAGCTTGGGATGCAGCGATCCTGTATAGACCGAGCGCATCTTGCCGTCCGGCTTGGGCAAGAGGGCCAGCAGGTCAGTCTCCAGCGGCCACAGGGCATCGTACAAGCGATACATCTGCGCGATCTTGTCGTCGGTCATCTCGCGGCGGATCGTGTCCCAATCCTTGGTCTCCAATTCGAAGAGCCGGGTCAGGGCGTCCATGAACATCATGTTGCGCTCACGGATACTCCTCTCCGTCCACGACATGCGCAGGTGCGCCGGTTTGTCCCGACAGCAATTCCCGAACGACTTGCCGGATCCACACGGACAGTAGTCGCGTGGCTGGAGCAGGGTCTTCGGCTCCTCCTTCAGAAGCCATTCCCGCGGCTTCTCCGTTCGCCCGAACTTGTCCTGATAACGGACATCTCCGTTCTCGAAGCGGGCATACATCTCTCCGCCGAACCGGTGGAGCTCGTCTGGAGGCGGCAAGAAAGTAGTACGCAGGTCAGCCCAGGACTTGGACACCACCTTTTCGGGGAAAATATCCTCCCGGCGGGACCCGGCGACATAGCGGTCCGCACGAGCCTTGATCACGAAGTTCACCTCGGCGACTTGATCGTCAGTGAGGTACCGCTTCCTGATGAAATTGATCGTCGACACCATCGTGGACTGGTAGTTCCGCGCGAACGTCCGCTTCTCTTCGGGGCGCGTCCCGGGATTCTTCGCGTATTCGAGGTTGGTCAGGATCAGGAGATGATCCGGCCCCAACGGGAAAAGCGTTTGCGAGCCCTTTAGGGCGGTTGACGGATCTTCGGGATACCGGTTGCGAGCGTCGGACGGAGGTATGGCATGATTGTAGACCGTGACAGGATGGTCGCTTAGGATGAATTTGACGCCGGCCCGCTCCGCCGAGACGATCTCCCGAACTCCGGTAGTCCAGGTCGTAACATTGAGCATGCGGATACCCTGCATCTCAAACATCAACTGGTTCTGGGCAACACCCGGCAACACTTCACCGAGCCGACCGATCTCCGGATACTGCTGGCGTAGCCATGTAAGACCCTTGGGCGTCCGCAACTTCTGGATGTCCAGGAATTCGAAGAGGTCCTGGAAATGTTGATGCCAAGCACCTTGGTCATCACCGCAAAATGCCCGGACCGCATCGGCACCTCGCTTGTCGATGTCACCGAAGAACATTCTCTCGATCTCGTCGTTGACCTCGACTCCGAAGAATGTCGAGTAGAGATCCTGAGTAACAAACGCCCGTGACGTGGGTGCATCGAAAAGGTCGCGGCCGCTGGCCACCGTTCCGTCCGGACGTTTGAAGGTGGGTGGGTTCAAGTCGAGGAGGAAATGCGTGGTTTTCCCTGGGGCGAAGAACCTCTCTTGATGCCATTGCGGGACATAGTGGTTCTTCCTGGTTACTGACATAAGTGCTCGCGACGTCCGATACGGGATATCCAACCATCATGATCTTTTGATCGAACACCCGTCAATGTCCGCCGTTAGCAGTGGTGAAAAGCTTCCCGAATGTCAGGAAACGGGGCGTAAAGCCGGCATTGAACGGTCGGCCATCGAGAGGCGGCTTTGGGCCGGGAAACCGTGGTGTTCATGCTCAACAAGGGGCGGTGCGACAATGGTGCTTTCGCGGTCGTCTGCGAGGCGCAGGAGAAGTGCAACCGCCTCTACGACGTGCTGGCCAACCTGGCTGACGGGCGCATTGAGGTCGCGCAGTAGGCACCTGAGATAGCCCGCATGCATCCTGCGCGACACCGGGACGGCACCGGCGCTCAGGCACCGGTTCAGCCAAGCTCACGAAGCGGCCTCAGCCCAGCGCCGATGCCCAGCTTTTCGGTCGATGTGCTTTCAGTGGTCGAATATCTGGAAGACCGGAAGGAATGCGAAGTTGGGCGTCACGCGCTGGTCAAGCTCGCAGGACGCTTGGCCGATCAGATTGCCAATGGTTCAGGCATCAAATTCGTTGCGAAGGAACAAATGAGGGAACCCTCCAGGACTTAGGGAAAATAGACGTTTTATGTCAATAAGTTAGAGAAACCGTATGGTGACCCCGGCAGGATTCGAACCTGCAACCTGCCCCTTAGGAGGGAACCGTTCATAGCGCTATTCCTTCTTTGATTTCTGCTGCTTGGGTGTTTGTACAGGGTCTTCCTGTACATGGTTTGTACGAAAACGGGCCCTGACATCGGCCTCATCTGTCTCTGCGTGGGCATAAATACGCATAGGCAAGTTGGGGTCTGACCAGCGCCCCGCCTTGGCCGCAGTGACCGGATCGACGCCTTGGCGGACCACCAATTCAGTGAAGAACCCGTGCCGACCAGCGGGGTGCGCAGAAAGGTACGGGATGCCAGCGCTCTTGCAGATCGTCTTCCAGCGCGTGTTGTAGCCGGTCGAGCTGCCATAGCCAAAGACGCGCGGCTTCATCAGTTTGCCGGTCTTCCGGTTCTTCGGGCGTTTCGGCGGTAGCGCGAGAAGCTCGTCCATCATCTGAGGCGAAACAGTGATCCAACTTTCCGGATGGCCCTTCTGCGCTTTCACGCGGACTTTGTTCTCATGCGGCCGGAGGTCATCAGGCTCCAATGATACGGCTTGATCAATCCTTGCCGCCGTCTCGAACATGAAGCGAACCAGAGCGGCGTTATATGGATCAGCGGCGCGGCAAAAGGCCTCAATCCATTCCTTGTCAGCTGGCGTGCGCTCGACGCGGCTGAGCTTCCCACGCCGCTTGTCCTGAGCGATCCGCTCAAACTTGTCGTAGGGCTTCACGCGGATTAGCGGCGTCCCCTCCAGCTCGTGCGCATTGTTGATCACCGCACTCGCTGGCGTCACGATCTCGCGCCACCAGGTATCGGTCGACGCCTTGGGTTTCAGCTTTGCTCCAAGGCTCTTCAATAGTGCACCAGAAATTGCGCCCAGCGACAGGTCGCCGATTGCTTCGACAATCGGGATCAACTGCTTCGCTGCTTTTGGGGACGCGTTGTAGAGCATAATTGCATCGGAGAACGTCTTGCTCGGTTCGTCGCCCACGACATAGCGACGGATCTGCCGTTGGGTTTCATGGTTTATCCAGTCCCGTGCGCCCACTTCTGTAGATGCCTTAGTGCTTCGCCGGTATGGGCCGGCGATTGGCCTGCCGTTGTATTCAATCCACCCCTTGGCCCAGTAGACACGGCCCCTCTTGTAAATTTGGAGCGGCATGACTGGCCTCCTTCAAAAATCGTATCAATCTGCGCTGGCGTGATCAGCATGGTTCGCCCAAGGCGATAAAATGCACCCGTCTCATTGGCGCGTTCGCGCAAGGTGCGTTCCGAAATATCGATCCCCATCCCGGCCATGACTTCGACCCACTGCGCGGGCGTTTTCCCAAGCCCCAGGATCTGAGAGCTGTCTGAATAGTTGGTCTCTGCCATTTCAGTCGTCCTTGTCCGCTTAAGTTGAATCAGCGACACGCATGGAATCGCTTGTTCTGCACCTTCTGACGTGGTCAGATGTGATTAACTGTAAATGTTCGTCATTTTTTGCAATGTTCGCGAATTTCGGCGAAGTAGTCAATTGGAAAATTCAGATGCCGCAGAAACCTGCTGATCTTTTTGCTGCAATGGGTGCTCGTCTCACCATTGCTCGCAATGAAATCGGCTTCTCACAAGCGGCCATGGCGGAAGCTATCGGTGTCTCACCGCGCGCGTATCACAGCTACGAAAAGGGCCAGCGCGGAATGCCTGTAGAAGCCTTGGTCGCGATGGGTGAACGGTTCGAGGTGGACGTGCCCTGGCTACTACTGGGCACCAAATCCATCAGGGCGGGGCATGATTTCGAAGCACTCAAACACATCGAAAGCTCGCTGGATAAGCACCTCTCCGAAGAGGGCATAAAAATCAAAAGCGAAAAGCGCGGGGCCATCGTCGCCCGTTGGTATCAATCGCATGTTGAAGGTCGTGAAGTGACGGATGATGACGTGCACACATGGATCGAGTTGGTAAGGGAGTAATCTGGTGAACAAGGCAAGTAAACGCTGGAACATGTTGCGACATTCAGTATTGGAGCGCACCCGCCGTGAGGTGATCGAACCTTTTGAGCCGCTTTACCTGACCTTCCTGGGAACCAGCGTGTTCTACCTGATTGGCTTGGGCCAACTATCGTTGGCACAACAGCCCACCGAATACTCGGTTTTGGCTGCGATCTCCATTATTGCCATCGCCACAGCTGGCTTGGCACTTCCATTTTTGACAGGTGCGGTGCTGACCTTACGCGCGGCCGATCGAAAACTGGAACGTCTTCAACGCGGGTGATCCGATGGCCTTCGGTATTTTCATCCATCGCAGCGACTCGATCTACGACGACATTCCCTCGGAGCGGTATCAGTTTCCCAAGCAATACCTCTCGCGTGCCCAACAGTGCGAAGGGGATTGGATCGTCTACCTGGAGCCAAGCAAGGTCAAAGAGACCAAAGGGTATTTTGCTGTCGCCAAAGTGCAGGAAATCATTCCGGATCCAAGGAAGCCGGACATGTTCTTGGCGGTCATCGAGCCAGGAACGTATCTTGATTTCGGCGACCCTGTTTCATTTCGAGACGAAAACTCAATCGTCGAACAAGGCTTGTTGAACGATCAAGGCAAGATTTCCGGGCGCGCGCAAGCCGCGGTCCGAACCCTTTCCGCTGAAGACTTTGCTCGAATTGTCGAACGTGGCCTTGGACGGGATGAGGACATCCTGCCACGCGTGGGTGACATGATGCAGTTGCCAGGGTTTCAGGACGCACAAACACCTTTCCAACACATGCCTGCACGGGAACGCGTCAACCAGCTGACCAATCGCGCGGTTCGCGACCGCAATTTCAGAAAGAATGTCCTGCGCGCCTATGGCGAACGCTGCGCCATCACTGGCTTGCGCCTGATCAATGGTGGTGGTCGCGCTGAGGTGGAAGCCGCTCATATCAGACCAGTAGAGCATGACGGCCCCGACATCGTTAGCAACGGGCTCGCCCTGTCCGGAACTGCGCATTGGATGTTTGATCGCGGCCTCGTTGGGTTGGCAGACGACCTGACAATTCTGGTTTCCCGTCAAAGTAACGATATCGAAGCAGTGACATCGATGATCAACTCGTCCGGCAAGATCTTGGTGCCGGGCCGCCTCGCTAACCGGCCAAGGACTGAGTTTGTAACCTGGCACAGAGAGAATTGTTTTAAGCAGTAATGGCCTATCTATTTTTAGACGACAGCAAGCATCATAGATCCGAATTCTCACTTGCCGCATTCGCCATTTGCGATGTGGATCCCACAGAAGAAATTAGCGCCCTTTTTCGAAAGCACGGCTTCGACCCGAGTACGTTCGAATTCAAGTCTTCAGCGACAATGAAAGATGACAATGATCTTCAAGCCCTGCGTGACAGCTTGAAGCACTTTATCGCACGCAACTGTCAAATGGCTCTGTGCGTTGTAGATAGTGCAGAAGACACTAGGAAATTAGGCCCAGCTTCGTTGACGCTTTTGCGTAGCGCACTCAAGCATCCCCTGCTCGAGGGGCAGCAGCATGAAGTTTTCTTTGATGAAGGCCTCTTCAAACATAAAAGTGCGGCCGAGGCTTTAGTTGCAGGCGATCCGGAGCTCGCAGGCTGCATCTTCCACTTTGAACAGGATTCCAAGGCGGTCATGGGTATCCAACTTGCGGACATTATGGCCCATACGTGCAGCATTATGCTGTTGGAAGCACTCGGTGACATTACCAAAAAGGTAATCGTTAACGTCCCTGGCGACAGCGTATATGATGGCCTCGAGGTCGAGCTCGGCTTCGAGATGTGGGCAGGGATCCGCTACGCATTTCTCAGCCAAAACAAGCCGAACCCAAAAGACGATTTCGACCTAGCAAACGTCGACGTTTATCCTTGGGGGTTATTCATTGATGAGAGCGTCAACGAACGAGTTGCTCCTGCGGCGATGGACCGATTTGGGGAGAACTATTTGGGTTGTATTCACTGAGGGTTCTAAGCGGACATAGAAGCTCCTAGCGGGAAACGTCGGCTTTGCTAGGAGAGAAGTGCGAGACGCCATTCGTTGACCTCCGATATTGGTTGATCACAAACTCCACATGACTGAAAAGGCGATAAAAAATTAAACCGATGCAGACAAAGACGCGAGCACCCAATGCCTTCAATTAACCTAACCGAGCGTAGCCTCTCTAGAACTCAGATGGAACAAAAGAAGCAGCAAACTAGCTTCTTCCCAAACCAAATCGCTATGGGGTCATTTGCTCCGCATTCGACATTAGTTGAGGTCGGGTGCTTTCGTACTGGTGACGTCCGCGACGCCTTGAAGGCAGAGGACTTAATGCCTGTTAGGAAGGACATTCAGGTACTCTGCCATGAGATGACTCACTGGTTTGACTTCTTCGGGACAACGTGGGGCAGGGAATATATTGTCGATATTTGTCGCGCCTATCGGGCATTGGAGCGTGGTACTGAAACAGAATTTCCGAAAATATTGAAATTGTTCGATATTGATAGGTCTGTTCTGTCCCCATTGTACTACCGCTTCACTAGCGCGCCATCGGTTGCGCATACGGCGGCCCGACCATGGTAGATAGACTATGTCACGGGTGCGGAAATAGACCCAAATGGGGCAACACGCGAAGATAGGCCAATCTTTATGGCCAAGTTCGGCGAAAATCCTTCGCGGCGGACATTTGCGAGACAGCCAGTATCAGTAGGTGCTCTGCTCGAGGTTAGGGCTATTGCATCGGAGATTGACGCAGCCCTCACCGCGATAAACACCCATCAGGAAGAAGGCCCTCGGATGGTTGAGATGACTCTTGCCAATGGGGAGTTCAATGAACTGGCCTACGATCATGATCTTATCGAATATAACACAGCTGCCCACATTCTATCGATTCAGGCAGGAACGAAGGAACTTTTCCTGAGTACGAGATTGGCAGCAGCACTTGCCTTTATAGCGTTAAACCTAAGGCATTCTGATTTTAAGAAAATCAAGATCCCTGACGCGTTTTCACGCTTTGGAAAGAGAAACAAAGCGTTCAAAAAGCGACAAGATAGAGGGTTCGCTTTTGTGGCCATGGTCTTCAATGGCGGTAGATACGATGGCGACGAGATGGAGTATATCGAGCGCTGTGTGGCATCGTCGAACCTTGGCACTCCTACTGCTATCGTTGAAGCTGCAGCAGAGGAGATGAGGAACCCAGTCTGGTTCTCAGGCGGAAATGAGAACACAGCACACTTTTTTCGTGAGTCGGCCATGAGTGGGCACATTATCGAAGCACATTCTGAATTTCCTCTTTATCGTCTCACGCTGCAATCTATGCTCGAAAAGCTCCGAGCGGTGTGTCCACCATTTCTTGATTCCGAGGCAAATTTTGTTCAACTCAATGAGGGCCGAATTGATGAGTATCAGCCAGAAATGATGCATGATGCGGCACATGCCTTACGGGCCTTTACTCGAAATCTCCTCACTGGGTGCCGGGGAATCTGAGTCCTCGCCAATGCAGTCCAATGGTCAAAGCTCGCACCCCATCCGAGAAATAGCTTTGAACCACCCAAAGGGCTATATAGCGTACTTACGTCTCCCGACTCATCTAGATAAGGTGCCGAAATGCCGACGCCAGTAACTACCGATCTTCCCCCACCGTCCAATTGGGATGAGTTTGAGATTATATGCGCCGATCTCTGGGGTGAGATATGGGGTGATCGCCACACCCAGCTATACGGTCGCCAAGGGCAACGGCAAAACGGCGTAGATATCAAAGGCGTGGACAATAAGGGCAAGCAGTGTGGTGCTCAATGCAAAGGTAAGAAGAATTGGCCCCCATCGAAGTTGACCATAAAAGAAATTGATAGTGAAATAGCGAAGGCAAAGAAATTTCGCCCTGAGCTAAACGAATTTATCTTACTAACGACTGCTTCGAACGATGTGACTGTCCAAGACCATGTCGCGGCACTGAACAAATCCAAATCCAGCGATATTGGTTTTCGTGTCGAAGTCTATTCATGGGATGAGATCCGTAGGCGGCTTTCGAACTACCCTGAGTTGCTTCAGAAGCACTATCCAAAAATTTTTAGGAAACCAGTTGCAGCTGAAGTTTTTGATAGAGAGTTGCAAAACAACTTAAACAAGATCGTCAGCGCGCGTTATTTCGGAGGGTTCGATACTGAGCAGAATGCTTTGCAGCTTTCTGAACGGCTTACACACGGAGATCTCTTGGATGCATCTCCCTCAACGAGAATGGCTGGCCTCGCCTGGTGCGCTCGACTGTTGTCGGTTTCCAACCGTGAAGTTGCTCAATCAGTTCTAGCCGCCGCCAAAACTCTCGGAACATGTGAAGAAATCGCAATCGCTGACGCGTTTCTGACCTCTGCAGAAGGTAAGGTGAGCGATGCGCTTGCTTCCCTTAATCGTATCGACACCTCAGAAACCCGATCAGCGGCATTCATTATCCAACTCAACCATGCCGGGCCGAGCGACGCGCTACGTTGGAGCGCTGAAGCTGGATATGGCTGGAAGGACTACGACAATGGGGGGAGAACACGGCTAATACTTGCTGCTTCAGAAACAGGAAACTGGAGCCTTCTAGAATCCTGTCTGGAGGCACTAGGCTCGGCGAATGAATCTCTGCCCCCGGCCCTCGCCTCCGTTTCTGCGCGAGCAAGCTTACAGCTCGCACTGCCGGAAGAGATGAGGGCATCCCTCGATCACACACCGCCATTCTTTGCCAGAGAATTCCGTCTGTCGTCTGCTGTTCGTGCTGACGGCTATCGTGATCAAGCCATCAAGTTGTTCCAGATTGCTGCAAAAGAACTACATGCCATTGGCCTGGACGGCTCTGCGTTGATCCAAGAGGACTTTGAGCTTTGGCTCAAGTTGTCCGCGACAAACAGCCGAGAAGACGCAAAGAAAGAGCTTAGGGAGCAATTAAAGGACAGAGCACTTAGGATGCGCCGTGCAAATTTGGCCCTCCAATTCGGCGTAGAAATTGATCGTGATCAATTAATGAAAGAGCTCGATCAGGAGATTGCTCGAAGTGGTGGCGGCAATATCGACACCGGGTGCACCGCTCTTGCAATCGCATTGACGGCTAGTTCCCCGAAATCGGCTCTTTCAGAGTTCAGAAAGCGACGTGTAACAATTGAAAGAGCTATTTCCGAAGAGAACTTGCTGGGTATCGAAATCGAGCTTTTGGCTCGAACTGAAATGGGTGTCGAGGCAAGACACCTACTTACCAACAAGCGCGAATTGCTTAGTGATGGAAAGGTCGACGACCTCGATCGAATGATAAGAGTTGCGGAAGGTGCCGACCCGTCAGCGTTGCTCAGGGCTCAGTACGAAGTAGATAATAACCTGCAGACACTCGCCCATCTGGTAGACGAGTTATTTGATAGCCAAGCTTGGCAAACGTGCCACAGATATAGTGCCGAACTATTCAAAAGGACAGAGAGCTTTGTCGATGCGAAACGATACATACGGGTTTTGACTGAAACAAAGCGGTTTTCGGATGCAGTTGGAGTATTAGACGCACATCCCCATCTCTTGGAAGATCGGGAGCTTAGGAAGGTCTTCTCTTGGTCCCTTTACGAGATAGGCGAGGTGGTCAGAAGCATCGAAATTGCCGAAGGAATGTTGTCGAAGGAGCATGACCCTGAGCTGTCTAGAATGTTGACCAACGCATATGTTGCGAAGGGAGACTGGGAAAAGCTTCCACAACAGATCGAAGACAGTTGGGACAATCGCGTCCAGCTGTCTGCCCAAGAGCTACTGCAAGCCGCTCAACTGGCACAAATCACAGGACACAGTCGTGAGAAGGAGCTTGTCAGAGCCGCTGTTGCAAAATCCGAGACGGATGGCTTTGCGTTTGCAGGTGCCTACTTTTTGGCATCCAAAGGCGGTTGGGAGGAAAGTGGTGAAGTCGCGACATGGCTTCACAAGGCGATTTCGTTGTCCGACGACGATGGTCCGATGTATCGAGCTGACTTACGAGAAATCGTAGACAAACAGCTGGGCTGGAATGAGCACGCCACTCGCACTGTAGACATGCTTCGCGCCTCTCAATGCCCAATATTTATGGCTGCAGAAGCGCTCAATCGACACCTAGTCGACTTCACTATCAGTCGATCGGAAGCAAATAAATGTGAGGATAGGCGGGCTAATGTCATGGCTATTCCCAGTTTTAGCGGAAAGAGACAACCCTTCTCTATTGACGAGACTGACGTCGGCCTTGACGCGACATCGCTCATGACGCTGCAGAGCCTAGATATGCTTGATGCGGTTTTTGAGCATTTTGAACAAGTGAAACTTCCTCATTCAACTATGGGCTGGCTATTGGAGGAGATTTCAGAAGTTAGATATCACCAACCTAGTAGGATCGAACGCGCCGAGGCCCTGCGCCAACTTATCCTAGATGGCAAGGTCAAGGTTTGCTCCGTACACCCTTTTCGCGTGACTAAACTCGAACAAGAGATTGGTGACGAACTAGCAGCTTTGGTGGGAAATGCTGACAGTGATCGCTCAAAAGGTGGTCTGGCGTTCGTCGTTCGAGGGTTTCCAATTTCTAAGGTAGGCAGCTTGGGCGATGAAACCGCCAACTTATCAGGTTGGGATCATCTATTCGTGTCAACGTCTTCTGTCGTCGAGTTTCTTCACCAGGAAGGTCGGATTTCAAGCAGTATACGCGATACCGCTCTTGAGTATTTAGCGCTTCAAGAAGCCTCCTGGCCCGAAGAAGGTGTTCTTAATAGCGATTGTAACTGCTATCTAGACGACTTGACGATCTCGCATCTGCAGCATCTCAACCTGCTCGATCTTTTCTGTGGTTGTGGTGTGAACGCGATGATTGACGAAACAACCCAAGCTGAAGCAATGGGGCTTCGAAAATACGAGCAGCATTTATCAAAGGTTGAGGCTTCTCTGGTTGAACTTCGTCAGACGCTGTCTCGCGAAGTATCTTCGGGTCGAGTTGCCGTCCTCGCGAACGACAGGGGCGAAGATAGTCCCGACGATGATCGACGGTTGTGGTCCCACCCTACAATGTCAGTTTTTGGTTCTATGACTTCACCTGATGCCATCGTGGTTGACGACAGATTCCTGAATAGACATGCAACGGCGGACAGACACGACGGTCGGAGCACGGTTTACTCGACCTTAGACATCCTCAAGACCCTTCAGACTAGCAAAAAAATTGCCGACGATGATTACTTTCGCGCTTTGAATGACTTGAGGCAGCGTGGGCATCTCTTCGTTCCAATAGAATTGGAAGAACTACGGGCTTACGTCGGCGAGGCGTCTATGAAGGAAGGGCAGTTGCGTGTCGGCCGAAACCTACTCCAAGTTCAAGCGTATTACCTATTTGCTAGATTTTCTGAGTGTCTCACAGTTCCAGACGACGTGCATTGGCTCCTGCAGTCAAACCGTATCGTCAACGATGTCATTAGAGAGCAATGGAAAGGTGCTAAGGACCTCCAATGCAGCAGGGCTATCTCTAGCTGGCTGTTTGATCTGGTTGATCTAAGGCTTTGGACGGGTGACAATGGTCCGACTGTTCAAGACAGCGGCGTCGAAGGTCTGTTGATCGCAAACATAGTGGGCCTATTGGCGACGCCTGAAGATGCATCCAAAGAAGAACGAGAAGCCTATCTAACTTGGCTGGATGAGGACATCGTTCAGCCCCTGAAAAACCGGCATCCAGAAGTTTTTCAAAAGATCGTCAGCTACTCGAAAGACTTAATGGAAAACATGCTCGCGGCGCAAAAGAGAACGGTTGATGCATGACTGATCGAGAGTTAACCCTTGCAGCCGTCGTTACATTGGAGCTTTTTCCTGCGTCTATCCGCGAAGCAATCATCGCAGAACACAGTTTCATGAGACAATTTGAGCTGCCGGTCTCAACAACGGTGACTTTTCTTCCCAATGGCAACAAATTCGAGGTCGAGGACCTGTATAATTGTGCCCAATCTGTGTTCGGAGGGACAAAACACGTTGAGCTCAAAGAGGCGGAAACTGACGATGTTTGGGTTGCGGATGGATTCGACCAGGAGCAAGCAACGTTCCTTTTAAGAAATGGGAAATCCGAGATCACTATTGGCGGATATTGGTCACTACAAGCCGATCCAGCTAAACGATTAAGAAGCTTTGAAAGCCTCGCTTCCGAGGTTCGGCTTCCGTGTAGTCTTGTCGTGCACTGGTCTGCAAAAATCAAAACGAGCAAGTTGAGCTGTCAGGAACTCGTTTTGCTTGAACAGGATATTGAACGGTCGTTTGTAGCCGTTGATTCGCAGATCCGCCGAGAGATCAATAGCGGAAGTAGCAACCTTGAAACGCTGGTATCGAGCGACCCCTTGTTCTGGCGAACGGCATACCCCACCACGACTGATGCCCCTGCGCTCACTCAATTCATAGAGCAGGAAGTTAAGACGCGGATTGTCGCAGGTACAAAGGCTTATGGGGTGAAGTTCTGCCCAGAAGCCTTGAGGCTTTGCATTCACAGTTCTGTTGCCACAGCCATCGGAAACGCGAGTCTTTCCAATGATGATTGCGCGAAGCTGGCCGAGCATGTGGAACGATCGGGGTCAATGTTTTCGAAGCTTGGGTTCGTTGAAGCCATGTTGGCCCGAGATGATCTCGACGCTTCATTACAGAAACGAGTTGCGGGTATAATTGACTTCGTTGTGGACGAGCCGGAAGAAGGTCGTTTTGCATTGCTGAGCAACCTGTTCTTCTTTGTGAGCGGCCGGATAAGCCTGTCGTCAAACTTCAACGGATCACCCGTTTTTGCCAGGCGCTTAGTCGAATTCTCTCACGCATCGTTTCTGGAGGAAATCCTGATATCTGAGCGGGTTGATGCAAACACGGCTGCTTTCGAACTGGCGCAGCGAGCTGCACGCCGCGCATTTGTAGTCGGCCATCTCGATGCTCATTCTGAAGCTAGATGGATGCCAGAGTTTGCTACGCCACACCAGCTGAAAGCAGAATTCATCTGTCGGATAAACAATGCCATCACAACCAAAAAATCCTCTCTGAAAGGTACCCCTCTAGAAAAATTCGTCTTGGAGGAATCCGATAAGAGGCTTTCGGATAGGTTGAAGTTTCCCTACTCCTTCCTTCCTGGCCCTCTCGAGGGCGGGACAGAACAAGCGGGGAGTTTGCCCGAGGATTGGAAGAACCTTATCGAATTGGAGCTTCGAAAAGACCCTCCAGGCTTGGGAGGCTTCAATGCCCTCGTTAACGGAGGTGCAGTTTTTAAACTTCCAGCAGAACTAGTCTCCCTATCTGTGGCAGCACTCAGGCGTATCGACCTCGCCGCCAACAATGATGAGAGTTTTTCAATTGGTGCCTTTATCGATGGCCTAGCACGCGTCGCTGCAGTCTGCAAAAATGAACAGCTTGCCGAGGAAGTTTGGCATTTGACTCAGAGAGTACTGCATCGAAAGCCAGAGGATTTGGAAAGTGGGGCTCTTTTCTCACTGCTAACGACGCTGTCTGCCGTTTATGAAATCTCGCGACGAGATTCCAAGCTAATTGAGATGATCGAATTTCTATCGCATTGCCGTTTGACCAAAGAACAAAGCTTCCACCTCGGTGCATGTATTGAAGATTTGCTGGATTTACGACCTGATTTTTGGGCGAGGCTTGGAAAAGCTGTCGCACTGCTCAAGGCTCAGCAAGTCTGACCGCCACTGTTGGATCATCTGATCAATGTCGGCGTTATCAAAAGACGTGTAATCTTGTGTTCGCGCAGCTAAGATCAGCGTGCCGACAGCTAGTCATTTTTCACTACAACCACCTGACCCACTTCCATTACTTGCGCATTCAATTCCAACTCGCGAATGACGTACTGACCTACACGGCCGGTGATATGGCGGCGGTAGGTTTTGCCTGTTTGGTCGATGAACAGGCAGCGAATGTCGCTGTAATTGCCCCAGACGCCAGCGATGGCCATTAGCGGGACGCCTTCGGGCAAGCGGTCGGCTTTTTCATAGTCGCGATAGTCGATGCCGTGTTCTAGGGCTTGCCGGAAACCGAGGGTGTATTGGGTGTGGTCAATTTGCATGTAGTGCCTTTCTGCGGCTTGGAAATTCGTCAAAGTGAATGTCCGGCGCTGCGGTGGCTATCACGGGCGTCTAGTTGTCTTTCAGCCGCTTCTCGGCGTCTTTCGCTAACTTCCAGCTGGTCTCTAGTCCCGACTGAAGCGTCTCGTAATTCTGCTCCTCGCGCAGCAATTCGGCCAATGTGGTGACGGACGTGAGATGTGATTTCATCAATAGCGCCACGCAATGCGCCAAGCCATTCACCTTGCTTTCGATCCTGCTGGTCGAGCGCTTCTCCAAGGCGTGCAATTCCTTGGCTGAGCTCTCGCAGGCCGTCACCAACCGTTCGACGGATTCGAGAAATTCGCGCTCCAAAGCTGTCAGGGGCTGCGTCATTTAATGCTCCTTGATTTCGATGCAGATGATTGGCGTTTGCGCCATCGTGCAGGTCTTCAATTCGGTCCGGTTCGGGTCCAGCGTCACCCATGTCTGCCCGGACTGTTCGATCCGTGTCAGGCCAAGTTCCGTCATCTCCGAATGCGCCATCAAACCCGTCCAAAACCAACTCGCCATCAGCACTGTCGCGATCTAGGCTGAGACCATCCCCACGATCACCCAGGGCGAGATCGTCAGCCAACGCCTGATCGTCTCGCTCCGCCTCTCCAACTCGCTCTTGCTGTCGCTGAGAAAGAACCTGATATCGGTCTCGATTGTATGCAGCGCGCTGGTCGCAATGCTGCCGAAATCGCTCCTGAAGCTCTCTAGCTGAGATGTCATCAAGGCGGCGTGGTCGGTCCGGATCGTCTCTAGGTCCGCGTTCAATCTCTCGGCGAGGCGGTTCGGCTTGCCAGTCGTCATGGAAAATCTCTCCTTTCAAACGCCAGCGCTCACCGGTGTCGGGGTCTTTGGCGGTGATGTAATCTTTGCTGGCACGGGGGATCTCGAAGCCCACGTCAGTGAGTGCATCGATCATGCTGGCACGGTCGGTGATTGTGCCGACGCTGATCTGATCGAGGATCCAATCGTGCAGCGCTTCGCGACCTTGCGCGCGCGTCGGCGCTTCAATCGTCGCCCTCACTTCGCGAGCGCGATCTGGCTCCAAAGGGTCTGCCCAACCGTGCGTCTTGTTCATCAAATCACGCAGGCTGGAAAAGGCGTTTTCATGGCCTGGCGGCGCGATGTTCAGTGCCTTCCCGGTGCTGAGCTCAAGGCGCGGAGTGCAGAAGTGCAGCTCGACGTTGCCCTCATGCGAGTGGCGCACCCAGAGGCAGTCGTATTGATCCCTGTCCAGCCCAGCAAAGGCTAGAGCCTCAAATAGCTCAATGGCCTCTTGCTGGGCGTCGGGACTGGGATCATCGCTCCCGGCAAAGCTGATCACGCCTGCCGTGTAGCTCCACTTGTTGAGACTCGCGTCGATCAGGTCGCGGGTCTGATCGGGATTGCCCTGCAGCACCTCGGGCAACGGGTCGCGGATCTTGGTTTGCGGCTGGCCGTTGTCATCGCGGATTAGGTTGCGGTTCTCGTCATAGGCCAGAACTTCGCGCGCTGTCAGGTAATCCACGGGAGCGGCACCGCCACCAGTGCCGGTGGAGAAGAACGAGATGATCATTCGCCACCGCCTGTGCGTGTCGCCACGATCTGCGCCAGTTGCCGTTCGATGACTACCAGTTGCATCGCCACCTTGAGCGCATCGATCTGGCTTGCGCGGCCGGATTTGACCGCGCCGTTGATCCAGCGTGACAGCTGATTGAGGTTGCCGCCTACACGGGCAATCGCAAAGGTCACCTTCGGGTCAACTCGGGGGACGGGCTTGCGTCGACGTGCCTCGGTTAGCCCCAAGGCCTCGCGCATCAGCGTGGCATTGGGCAGGCCAGCGGCGCGCGATTTGGCCACAAGCGCTGCCTTTTCCGACGGTGTGCATCGAAAGATCACGCTTTCGGAAAGGCTCACTTTGACGCCGCTTGCGCGCGTCTGGTTGGGGTTTGAAGGGGAGGCTTGCCGCCCCTCACAAGTCCCGCCGATGTAATCGGTGGGTAACCTTGCTGTCTGTTCTTTGTTGGGATTTGTCACACTCATGCTCTCAGCCCCGCCGCTTCGATTTCAGCAGGGCTGACAAGCTTTGCGGCCAGCAACGCAGTCACTTGGCCGGGCGTGATGTGGCGGCACAGCGGATGGCGGTCCTTGACCCAGTCAGCCAAACCTTTCAGCAATTCGGCCTCTTTGGCCTTGCCAGCTTCTCGCGCCTCCTCAACGTCGTGAAGGTATTTTAGCCAACGTCCAGACGTGAACCAGTTGTCGGAGAAGCACACCTTGGAACGGGTGAATCCTTCGCTCTCGGTCGCATAGGCCCGCACGGCGTCCTCGAGGTCTTTGGCGCCGACTCCGTCGGCCAGCGCCTGGCGGATTTGTGAGAGGCAAACCGCTTTGCCGCGAATGCGATCCTCGGGATAGGCGGACAAAATCTTTTCTGAAATCTCATCCTCCACCGCCGCCTTCGCGTGCGAAGGATTTGGTTTTTGATATGGTTTATATCTGTTCTTATAGGATTTGCCCTCAGGGGCAGATGGCTTGCCCTCAGGGGCAAATGCGTCATTTTCCCTTTCGGTCGGATCGATTTGCCCATTTGGGCAAATGGAGTTGCCCAAGGCATACCAGCAGGTCCGATCGTAACGATCGTCGCTGAAGTTGCCCTTGATGATCAGCTCTGCGCTGACCAGCTTTTCGAGCGCTGTTCGGATCTGCTTGTCGCTCAGATAGGGGAACAACTCACCAAAGGCCGAGATCGAATTGTAAGTCCAATACCGCCCGTCTCGAAGGTTGCGGCGATTGGCTTGGTTCTTCTCGATCCAGAACACGATGTTTTGGAAAATCACCGCTGCGTTCAGGCCCACTCGCCCGGCGATTTCGGGATCAAAGCTATGGCGGCTCATGATTGGCCTCCGAAATACGCACAAACGTGCGAACTTTGTACAGGTTTTGTACGAGAAATCGGCCGTTTCAGCCGATTTCGCCGCGAAAGCTGACGGGACTTTTCGCAAGCTTGCGCACAACGTCCTGTAAATAAGCCACATTTTTCAGGTGTTTTTGGTGACCCCGGCAGGATTCGAACCTGCAACCTGCCCCTTAGGAGGGGGCTGCTCTATCCAGTTGAGCCACGGGGCCACGGGCGTCTTTTCGCCGGAAGCCGGCGTCTTCGCAACCCGCAGACTTGCGAAAAACGCGCGCGCAACAATCTTAGCCGATTGCGGCGCGGTCGAAGTTAGCGCTAGACTCGGGCAACGCAAGCGAAAGGCACGGGCATGACGGCACAGACACGGCGACCATTGACGCTGAGGGATGTTTCAGAGGCTTCCGGGGTCAGCGAAATGACTGTCAGCCGGGTATTGCGCAACCGCGGTGACGTGTCGGACAAGACCCGCCAGAAGGTGCTCGATGCGGCCAAGACGCTGGGCTACGTGCCCAACAAGATCGCCGGCGCGCTGGCCTCTCAGCGGGTGAACCTGGTGGCGGTCATCATTCCGTCCATGTCGAACATGGTCTTTCCCGAAGTCATGATGGGCATTTCGGAGATCCTGGACGACACGCCGCTGCAACCGGTGGTGGGACTGACCCACTACAAGCCGGAACGCGAAGAGGCGGTCCTGTATGAAATGCTGTCATGGCGACCCTCGGGTGTGATCCTGGCCGGGCTGGAGCATACCGACGCGGCCCGCGCGATGCTGGCCGCCGCCGGTATTCCGGTGGTCGAGATCATGGATACGGATGGCGAGCCGGTCGATGCCATGGTCGGCATCTCGCACCGGGCGGCAGGGCGCACCATGGGCGAGGCGATCGTGGCCGCGGGATATAAGCGTGTCGGCTTTCTGGGCACCAAGATGCCGCTGGATCACCGGGCGCGGAAACGGTTCGAGGGTTTTACCCTCGCGCTGGCCAAGGCCGGGCTGGAAATCGCGGATCAGGAATTCTACGCGGGCGGTTCGGCGCTGGTGAAGGGGCGCGAAATGACCGAGGCCATTCTCAATCGCACCCCGGACATCGATTTCCTGTATTATTCCAACGACATGATCGGCGCGGGCGGGTTGTTTTACTGCATGGAAAAGGGCTATGACATTCCCGGCAAGCTGGGGCTGGCCGGGTTCAACGGGGTCAACCTGCTGAAGGGGCTGCCGATGCAACTGGCCACAATGGACGCCTGCCGTCTGGATATCGGGCGCAAGGCGGCGCAGATCATCGCGGCCCATGCGCTGGACGGGGACGGACCGGAGGGCGAGCGTGTCACCCTGATCCCCGACATCACCTTTGGAGACACCCTGCGCCCGCCGCAGGGCTGACCGGGGCCTGCGCGCAACTGGGCTCTTGCACAGTTGCCGAGGGTGCGCGACACCCACGGCATCCCAGTTGCATCGGAGGCTGCCATGACGCCCGACGAAATCTCCGCCCTGCCCTATCGCCCCTGCGTGGGCATCGTACTGGCCAATCGCGCCGGCCATGTGTTCGCGGCGCAACGCATCGACACCGCCAACGCCTGGCAATTGCCGCAGGGCGGGATCGACGAGGACGAGGATCCGCGCGAGGCGGCCCTGCGCGAGTTGCAGGAAGAAACCGGGATCTCGCCCAAGTCGGTCACCATCGAGGCCCAGACCGACGACTGGATTTCCTATGATCTGCCACAAGAGCTTGTGGGCAAGATCTGGAAAGGCCGGTTTCGCGGGCAGAAGCAGCTGTGGTTCCTGATGCGGTTTCAGGGCGCCGATTCCGACATCTGCATCGACACCGAGCATCCCGAGTTCAGCGATTGGCAGTGGATGCAGCCGGGCGACATCATCGACAACATCGTACCGTTCAAGCGCGCCACCTATGTGCAGGTGTTCAACGCCTTCCGCAACGCGCTTTAGCCTGCAGGATCCAGCGTCAGGCGCAGGGTCTCGCCGTTGCGGTCGCACGACGGCAAGTTGACTGTCAGCGCCACTGCGGGGCTGTTTGCGCGATGCAGGCGCAGGGACAGTTCCTTGCCGCAAGTGGTTTCGGTCACCGGCAGGTCAAGGTGCACCGGTTGGCCCGTCACGGGCAGCACCCGCGCCCGAGGCAGACCGCCGGGAAAGCCCATCGGCTGCGCCGCCGCATCGCCGGAGGACAGGCGCACGGCGTCGACGGGTTGCGCCCAATCCAATGCAATGAACGCCACGGCGGAGTCGCTTACGGGCACGTCGGCGGAAAACACACGGTCGGCACTTGTGAGGGACAGCCGCGAGATCCCCGCAAGATGCGGCAGGGTCAGGTCAAGCTGGCCGTCGATGCCGGTTTCTTCCACGAAACGGATCGGCCCATAGGACAGGGCCACGGCGGCATAGGGATCGCAGGGCAGACGAAGCGCAAGCGCAATTTGGCCCGGCGCTCCTTCTGAAAGATCCAGCGTCCCGGCGCAGTCCTCCGCCTGTGCCGCCACGGGTCCGGCCAGCAGGGCCAGAAACAGCGTCAGGCCCCGAAGGGCCTGACGTGAATGGGTTTTCCGCCGATCAGGCAAGACGCCCGTGGCAATGCTTGAACTTCTTGCCCGAGCCGCAGGGACACGGTTCGTTGCGGCCCGGATTGCCCCAGGTTGACGGATCGTTTTCGTTAAACCCTGCCGCCGCTTCGCCGGCAGGCTCGGCTTCGTCCGTATCGGGCGTCGGTGCCGGGGCAACGCGGCCCTGTGCGGCGGCCTGCTGCTGCGCCAGTTGCGCCATCATCGCCTGACGTTCTTCTTCGGTCAGAGGACGGATCTGGGCCAGCTTCTGGGTGACTTCCTCGCGCAACCCGTTCAACAGCCCTTCGAACAACTGGAAGCTTTCGTTCTTGTACTCGTTCAGCGGGTCACGCTGTGCATAGCCCCGGAAACCGACAACCGACCGCAGATGCTCCAGCTTCAGCAGGTGGTCGCGCCACTTGCCGTCGATGGTCTGCAGCAGCAGCTGCTTTTCGATGTTGCGCATGTTCTCGGGGCCGAAATCCACCGCCTTCTTGGCCATGAATTCGTCCCCGGCCTTGTACAGCCGTTCGCGGATCTCATCGGCGTCGACGCCCTCTTCCTCGGTCCAGGCGATGACCGGAAGATCCTGCCCTAGCTTGTCCAGAACCTCGGCATAGAGTCCCTGTCCGTCCCACTGGTCAGCATAGGTCTTGGGCGGGATGTAGGTCTCGACCAGATCATCCACCAACTGGTGGCGCATGTCCTGCGTGATGTCGTTGACGTCGACGGCTTCCATGATCTCGCGGCGCTGGCCGAAAATGGCCTTCCGCTGATCGTTCATCACGTCGTCGAACTTCAGAAGCTGCTTGCGGATGTCAAAGTTGCGGCCCTCGACCTTCGCCTGCGCCCGTTCCAGAGACTTGTTCACCCACGGGTGCACGATCGCCTCGCCTTCCTCCATGCCCAGACGGCTGAGCATCTTGTCCAGACGCTCCGAGCCGAAGATCCGCATCAGGTCGTCTTCAAGGCTGAGATAGAAGGACGAGCGCCCTGGATCGCCCTGACGGCCCGACCGGCCGCGCAGTTGGTTGTCGATCCGGCGGCTTTCGTGGCGTTCGGTGGCCAGAACGTACAGGCCCCCGGCGTTCTTGACGTCCTCTTCATCGGCGGCATGGGCCGCTTCGATGCGGGCGCGGATCTCGTCGGGATGGGTGTCGGGGTCGGCGGCGATGGCCTCCAGCACCTTCATTTCGACGTTGCCGCCCAATTTGATGTCGGTGCCGCGACCGGCCATGTTGGTGGCGATGGTGACCGCGCCCAGCTTGCCGGCATCGCCCACGATCTGGGCCTCTTTCTCGTGTTGGCGTGCGTTCAGCACGTTGTGCGGGATCTTGGCCTTGGTCAGCAGCGACGACAGCTCTTCGGATTTCTCGATCGAGGTGGTGCCGACCAGAACCGGCTGGCCCTTTTCGTTGGCCTCGCGGATCGCCTTGACGATCGCCTCGTACTTTTCGCGCCCCGTGCGATAGACCTGATCGTCTTCGTCGATCCGGCTGATCGGACGGTTGGTGGGAATTTCGACCACGCCCAGCTTGTAGATTTCCATGAATTCGTCGGCTTCGGTGGCCGCGGTGCCGGTCATGCCGGCCAGCTTGTCGTACAGCCGGAAATAGTTCTGGAAGGTGACCGAGGCCAGCGTCACGTTCTCGGGCTGAATCGCGCAGCCTTCCTTGGCCTCGATGGCCTGATGCAGACCGTCCGACAGACGCCGCCCGGCCATCATCCGGCCAGTGAATTCGTCGATCAGAACGATCTGACTGTCGCGGACGATATAATCCTTGTCCTTGTGGAACAGCGTGTGCGCCTTCAGCGCCTGGTTCACATGGTGCACCAGCGTTGTGGATTCCGGATCGTACAGCGTCTGGTCGGGCGGCAGCAGCCCCAGCGAGGCCATGCGCTGTTCGAGGAAATCGTTGCCCTCTTCCGAGAAGGTGACGTTCTTGGTCTTTTCGTCCAGCGTGTAATGCGCGTCCGTAAGCTCGGGGATCAGCGCGTCCACGGCCTTGTACAGATCCGACCGGTCCTGCGCCGGACCCGAGATGATCAGCGGCGTCCGCGCCTCGTCGATCAGGATGCTGTCTACCTCGTCGACAATGGCGAAGTTGTGCTCGCGCTGGCTCATCTGTGCCAGCTCGGCCTTCATGTTGTCGCGCAGGTAGTCGAAGCCCAGCTCGTTGTTGGTGGCATAGGTCACATCGGCGGCATAGGCGGCCTGCTTTTCGGCCTCGGGCTGCTGCGGGTAAACGACACCGCAAGTCATGCCAAGCGCCTCATAGACCTTGCCCATCCATTCGGCGTCGCGTCGGGCCAGATAGTCGTTCACGGTGACGATATGCACGCCCTTACCGCTGAGCGCGTTCAGATAGGCCGGGAAGGTGGCGACAAGGGTCTTGCCCTCGCCGGTCTTCATCTCGGCGATATTGCCACGATGCAGGAAGATCCCGCCCACAAGCTGCACGTCGAAGGCGCGCAGGCCAAGGGCGCGATGCGCGGCCTCGCGGCAGTTGGCGAAGGCTTCGGGCAGCAGCTTGTCCAGATCCTCGCCGGCGCGCGCCCGTTCCTGCAACTCGACGGTCTTGGCCTTGATGCCCGCGTCGTCCAGCGCCTCGTATTCCGGCGCCAGATCGTTGATCTTGGTCACGATCGGACGCACCGATTTCACCAATCGGTCGTTGGGCGTGCCAAAGACTTTCTTCGCGAGTGTTCCAATGCCCAGCACCATGAGTTCTCCGCTTCCCTCGCCCGTCCCGATCCGGCAGACACCCGGGTTGCTCCCCTTGGCGCCACATCCTACAACGACGGTCGGGCGACCCGCCTTGCTGATCATCTGCGATGTAAGGGGCGGTATACCCAGTGTCAACGCGGCCCAAGCGGCCCGAACCTAAGGATGACCCATGCTGTTGAAAACCGCTCGCTGGCTTGCCCCCCTCGCCGTCGTCGCAAGCCTGCAAGGCGCCCATGCCCAGGACGCCGTGACCGCCGAAACGGTCCTGGCCACCGTGGATGGAAAAGACATCACCGCCGGGCACCTTTTACTGATGCGCGCGCAGCTGCCGCAGCAATACCAGAACCTGCCGCCCGAGGCCCTGTACGACGGGCTTCTGCAACAGGCGATCAGCCAGGTTCTGCTGGGTAACAAAGCCGGCGAACTGGGCCCGGTCGCCAAGCTGGCCCTTGAGAACGAGGAACGCGCCCTGCTGGCCAACAGCGCCATGCGCGAACTGGTCGCCGCCGCCGTGACCCCCGAGGCCATCCAGGCTGCCTATGACGAGACCTATCTCGGGCAGGACGCCGGCAATGAATACAGCGCCGCGCACATCCTTGTGGAATCCGAGGAAGAAGCCCGGGCCCTGATCGCACAGCTCAACGATGGCGCCGATTTCGCCGCGCTGGCCGCCGAGCATTCCACCGGACCCTCGGGCCCCAACGGCGGCGATCTGGGCTGGTTTGCCGAAGGCGCCATGGTCAAGCCGTTCGAAGACGCGGTGCTGGCGCTGGAAGCCGGGCAGGTCTCGGCTCCGGTAGAAACCCAGTTCGGCTGGCATGTGATCCGCCTGAACGGCGTGCGCGCCATCGAAGCGCCGACCCTTGAAGAAGTGCAGGGCGACATCGCCAACGAGATCCAGCGCACCGTCATCGACGCCGAGATCGAGGCCCTGCGCGAAGCCGCAACGGTGGACAGCAAGGCCGTGACCGACATCGACGCGGGCTTCCTGAACAATCCTGCCCTGCTGGACGAGTAACATGTCGCACCCGTCGTCTGAGGAGCAGCGCCTCCGCGCGGAAGTAACGCGCCTGCGGGCGCAGGTGGCCGCACTTGAGGCGGCCGCAAAGCCGGGGTTGCCAGCGGTCTCGCCGCTGGCGCCCAAGGGCGGGTTTCCAGACCTGCCCCCGGTTGCCGGGGTGCGACTGGCCGCAGCGGCCGCGGGCGTGCGCTACAAGGGGCGCGACGACGTGATGCTGGCCTATCTGGCGCCCGGCACCGCCATGGCCGGGGTGACCACGCGGTCGGCCACGCGGTCGGCCTGTGTGCTGGATTGCGAAGACAAGTTGCACCTGACCGGGCACGACGCAGAGGGTGCGGCCATTGTCGTGAACGCGGGCAACGCCAACGCTTTCACCGGCGACAACGGGCGCAAATCCGTGGCCGCCATCACCGAAGCCGTGGGCGCGACGCTGGGCGTGCCTGCGGAACGGGTGTTTTCCTCCTCGACCGGGGTAATCGGCGAACCGCTGCCCCACGATCGCATCACCGCCGCTTTGACGCAGATGAAAGACGGC
This sequence comes from Meridianimarinicoccus marinus, assembly GCF_040689105.1. Classification (NCBI taxonomy): domain Bacteria; kingdom Pseudomonadati; phylum Pseudomonadota; class Alphaproteobacteria; order Rhodobacterales; family Paracoccaceae; genus Meridianimarinicoccus; species Meridianimarinicoccus marinus. The sequence continues at coordinate 50,652 of NZ_JBFBVU010000020.1, read as the reverse complement.
CTGCAACCGCGCAACTTCCGCGCTGCCGCCGAGGCCATCCGCACCACCGACACCTTTGCCAAGGGCGCCGGGGTGACGCTGGATCTGGGCGGAGAGCAGGTCTCGATTGCCGGGATCGCCAAGGGCTCGGGCATGATCGCGCCCGACATGGCGACCATGCTGGTCTATATCTTCACCGATGCCCGCATTGCCCAGGCCGACCTGCAAATCCTGTTGCGGGATTTGACCGACCGCAGCTTCAACTGCATCACGGTGGACAGCGACACCTCGACCTCGGACACGCTTCTGCTGGCGGCCACGGGCCAACGCGGGCCGGTGCTGACACCCGGCACCGAAGCCCATGACAGCTTCCGCGAGGGGCTGCTGAAGGTCATGACCGACCTGGCGCAACAGGTCGTGCGCGACGGCGAAGGCGCCACCAAGTTCATCGAGATCCGCGTCACCGGGGCGGCCAGCGACAGCGAGGCCGCCATCGTCGGGCGCTCCATCGCCAATTCTCCGCTGGTCAAGACCGCGGTGGCGGGCGAGGACCCCAACTGGGGCCGCGTGGTCATGGCCGTGGGCAAGGCCGGGGTCACCGCTGACCGCGACCGCCTGTCGATCCGGTTCGGCGATGTTCTTGTGGCCGAGAAGGGCTGGGTCGCATCCAGCTATCGCGAGGCAGACGGCGCCGCCTACATGAAGAACCCGGAACTCGTGATCGGCGTCGATCTGGGGCTGGGCGACGGGCAGGCCACGGTCTGGACCTGCGACCTGACCCACGCCTACATCCAGATCAACGCGGACTACCGGTCGTGAAAACGGTTCTGGTTTCGGCGGTGGTTCTGGTGGATCCCGACGGCCGGGTGCTGCTGGCGCAGCGCCCGGAAGGCAAATCCATGGCCGGCCTGTGGGAATTTCCCGGCGGCAAGGTCGAAGCCGGCGAAACCCCCGAAGCAGCCCTGATCCGTGAGTTGCACGAAGAGCTGGGGATCGACACTTGGTCCAGCTGTCTTGCGCCCCTGACATTCGCGTCACACGGGTACGACAGCTTCCATTTGCTGATGCCGGTCTTCATCTGCAGGAAATGGGAAGGGGTGCCGCATTCGAAGGAAGGCCAGGCGCTGAAATGGGTGCGCCCGACGCAGTTGCGCGATTTCCCAATGCCCGCTGCGGATGTGCCCTTGATCCCGATCATTCGTGATTGGCTGTGAGGTCGGCAAGAACTCGCCAGAGCCCCCCTTGCGTTAACAATAGTTAACACCCCGTTTGCATTAACTTTGTTCACCAGTTGCTTGCAATTTGGGCTCACATTTCACATTTGTGATGCTTTTGTTAGTGATTTATGAATTTTTCTTAACTATATCTAGCATATCAGGCACTGCTTTGGGGATAAAACAATGCTGAAAACGATCATGATAGGAACGTGTGTTTCAGTTCAGGGTACGTTTGTTCAGGCACTTTCCAACGGCAAGATCGCAGTTCAGGTCGGGCAGAAAGTATTCGAAGGAACGCCAGTCAGGTCTCTAGCGGCTTAATCGTGTTTCCCAACTCCTGCCGCGGGATCTGACAAGACGTAGGCCGCGAACCGAAGGGTTCGCGGCCTTTCTTTACACCAAGTAAAAGGGCGGCCGAAGACACCCTTTTGCAATCTTGATCAGTCGAGCGTTCTTTCGACTTCTTCGCGTTCGAAGATCTCGATGACATCCTGCGCCCGCACATCTTCGTAATTCTCGAAGGCCATGCCGCATTCCTGACCTGATTGCACTTCGGCAACCTCGTCCTTGAAACGCTTGAGCGTCTTGAGCGTGCCTTCGTGAATGACCACGTTGTCGCGCAGCAGCCGGACACCGGCCGAGCGGCGTGCCACCCCTTCGGTGACCAGACAGCCCGCAACCTTGCCGACACCCGACACCTTGAACACTTCCTTGATTTCGGCGTAGCCGATGAAGCGTTCGCGGATCTCGGCCGACAGCAGGCCCGAGGCCGCCGCCTTCACATCGTCCACCAGGTCGTAGATCACCGAATAGTAGCGGATCTCGACGCCCTTCTGGTTTGCGGTGTTCCGCGCCGAGGCATTGGCCCGCACGTTGAAGCCGATCACCGGCGCACCGGAGGCTTCCGCCAGCCCGATGTCGCTTTCCGTGATGGCACCCACGCCCGAGTGCAGAACCCGCACGCGCACTTCGTCGTTGCCGATCTTTTCCATCGCCTGGACGATGGCCTCGGACGATCCCTGCACGTCAGCTTTCACCACGATCGGCAGCTCGACCACATCTTCGTCGGCCTTGGCCTTGGCGAGCATCTGCTCCAGCGTGGTGGCCGCACCCGCTGCGGCACGGCGATCTTTCGCCTGCTGTTCGCGGAACTCGGCGATTTCACGGGCCTGCGCCTCGGTGTCGACCACGTTCAGCACGTCCCCGGCTTCGGGGGTGCCGTTCAGGCCCAGAACCTCGACCGGAACCGACGGGCCGGCTTCTTCGACGCGGTCGCCCTTGTCGTTGATCAGCGCGCGGACCTTGCCATACTGTTCGCCCACGACGAAGATATCGCCCTGGCGCAGAGTGCCGTTCTGAACCAGAACGGTGGCCACCGGACCGCGACCCACGTCAAGCTGGGCTTCGATCACCGCACCGGAAGCGGCACGTTTCGGGTTGGCGTTCAGTTCCAGAACCTCGGCCTGCAGCGCGATGGCTTCCAGAAGCTGATCCAGACCCTTGCCAGTGATGGCCGAGACTTCCACGTCTTGCACATCGCCGGACAGACCTTCGACGATCACCTCGTGCTGCAGCAAATCGGTGCGCACCTTGTCGGGGTTCGCATCGTGCTTGTCGCACTTGTTGATCGCCACGATCATCGGCACCTTGGCCGCCTTGGCGTGGTTGATGGCTTCGACGGTCTGCGGCATCACCGCATCATCTGCCGCCACCACCAGCACCACGATGTCCGTCACCTGCGCGCCACGGGCCCGCATCGAGGTGAAGGCCGCGTGGCCGGGGGTGTCGAGGAAGGTCAGCAGATCGCCGCCATCGGTGCGCACCTGGTAGGCGCCGATATGCTGGGTGATGCCGCCGGCTTCGCCGGAGACCACCTTGGCGTTGCGGATCGCATCCAGCAGCGAGGTCTTGCCGTGATCGACGTGGCCCATCACGGTGATGACCGGCGGACGCGCTTCCAGATCTTCGGAACTGTCCTCGATCGAGTGGATCACGTCTTCCACGTCGGCATCCGACACGCGCTGCACGCGGTGACCGAATTCCTCGATGATGAGTTCGGCGGTATCGGCGTCAATCGACTGGTTCTGGGTGACCATCATGCCGTTCTGCATCAGCGCCTTGACCACATCGGCCACACGCTCGGCCATGCGGTTGGCCAGTTCCGAAACCACGATGGCTTCGGGCAGCTGCACGTCACGGATCACCTTTTCACGAGGCTCGTTGCCGCCCATGGCCTTCTGACGGGCGCGTTCCTGCTTGCGCTTCATCGACGCCAGCGAGCGGTGACGCCCGCCTTCGCCGTGCGACAACGCCTTGTTCAGGGTCAACTTGCCCGAGCGACGGCCATCGCCACCACGGTTCTTGCCACGGTCGCGGTCCTGGTCACGCTCCTGCTTGCGCGGGGTCGGAACACCGGATTTGGTCGGCGCGGGCCGTGCCGAGGCAGCATCGGGTTCCCCCGCAGGGTCCTGGCGTGCACCGCCGGCCGGTGCGGCCTTGGCCTTGGCCTCGGCCTGCTTGCGGGCAGCATCTTCCGCCGCCTTGCGCTTACGCTCTTCTTCCTCGGCCGCGACCTTCGCCGCGGCACGTTCTTCGCGTTCGCGTTCTTCTTGTTCCTTGGCCTCGATCTCGGCCCGGCGACGGGCCCGATCATCGGCGCGCTGTTTTTCTTCGTCGGCGCGCTTCTTGGCGTCTGCGCCTTCGCGGGCCTTAGCTGCCTGAAGCGCCTTCAGCCGGCGTTCCATCTCTGCATCAGAGATGCCGGCCGGGCGCCGCGAGGGGTCGCCACCAGCTGCGGAACCGGACTTGCCGGAACCGGGCTTCGGCACGACCACGCGTTTGCGCTTGGTCTCCACCACGACATTCTTGGTGCGGCCGTGGCTGAAGCTCTGCTTCACCTGCCCCGACCGGGGGCCGCCGCGCACGCCGAGTGTTTTCTTGCCGTCACTATCGCTCATGTGGTCGTCGTATCCTTCCAGGCGGGGCGGTCCCCGCCGTGTTTCCTGCGCATTCCCTGCAGTCGTGCGGCTTCCTCTACAACACGTGTCGTGAGTCCACCAGCGGCAAGCGCACCGTGTATTACACTTTCACGACCGAAGGCCAGCCCCAATTCGGCTGCAGTCAGCACCTCGATCAATCCGTTCGACCCCTCCGGGGGCCGCAGTTTGGCCTTTCCGCGGGGCGAACCATCGCTTGCCTGAAGCAACGCAATGGCCTGCCCTGAAACCAGAAAAGCCTTCGTCTTCTCGTAACCGGCCACCGCCAGCCCGGCCTTTCGGGCCAGCGACAGGGTGCCGACAACACGCTGTGTCAGCCCTGCCTCGACCTGTTCGACCAGATCCTGCGGCACGCTCACAGACTGCCGCGCGGCGCGGGCGAAGGCCTTTTTCTTGACGGCCTTACCCAGAACCTCGCGATCTGCCGTGACCCAGATGCCGCGTCCGGGCAGTTTGCCCGCCAGATCGGGATAGATCCGGTCTTCCGGACCCAGCACGAAACGGATCAGACCGTCCTTGCCGCCCCGTTCGCCGGTGACGATGCAGCGCCGCTCGGGCTCGTCGCGCGTTTTACCGCCTCCGCCACGGGACATGCCAGATCCTCCGTTGTCGCGGCTCAGGCCTGGTCTTCCTCGGCCTCGGCCGCTTCAAGCTCCTCGTCGGTCTCCTCCTCGGTGAGCAGATCGTCGGGATCCACCCAGCCCAGTTGAATCCGCGCGGTCATCACCAGGTTCTGCGCTTCTTCAAGGCTGACATCAAAGGCTTCCAGCAGGCCGTCGTCCTTGACCCGCTGTCCGTCGACCGTGGTCCAGCCGCCGGCCAATTCCCAGTCCGCACAGGTGGCGAAGTCTTCCAGCGTCTTGATGCCATCGGCGGCCAGAGCGGCCAGCATCTGCGGAGTCAGCCCGTCGAAATCGACCAGCGAATCCTCGACCCCAAGTTCGCGCGCCTTGGCCAGCGCGGCTTGCGCCTGCGCCTCAAGATAGTCACGCGCCCGGGCCTGAAGTTCCTGAGCGGTGGAATCATCCACCCCGTCGATCACCAGAAGTTCGTCGAGCTCGACATAGGCCACTTCTTCCAGCGTGGAAAAGCCTTCCGAGACCAGGAGCTGGGCGAAGAACTCGTCCACGTCCAGCGCCTCCATGTACAGCTTGGTGCGCACCGCGAATTCCTGCTGGCGCCGCTCGCTTTCCTGGCTTTCGGTCATGATGTCGATGTCCAGACCGGTCAGCTGGCTGGCCAGACGCACGTTCTGACCGCGCCGACCGATGGCAAGGCTCAGCTGCTCGTCCGGCACCACGACCTCGATCCGCTCGGCCTCGTCATCCAGAACCACCTTCGACACTTCGGCGGGCTGCAATGCGTTCACCAGGAAGGTCGGCTGATCCTCGTTCCACGGGATGATGTCGATCTTCTCGCCCTGAAGCTCGTTGACCACGGCCTGCACGCGGCTGCCGCGCATGCCGACGCAGGCGCCGACCGGGTCGATCGAGTTGTCATAGGAAATCACGGCGATCTTGGCGCGCGATCCGGGATCCCGGGCCACGGCCTTGATCTCGATGATGCCATCGTAGATTTCCGGCACTTCCATCTTGAACAGCTCGGCCATGAACTCCGGCGCGATGCGGCTGAGGAAGATCTGCGGGCCGCGCGGCTCGCGGCGCACATCCTTGATGAAGACGCGGATGCGGTCGTTCGGGCGATAGCTTTCGCGGCCGATCTTCTCGTTGCGGCGCAGCACGGCTTCGCCGCGGCCGATATCGACGATGATGTTGCCGTATTCCTCGCGCTTGACCAGACCATTGATGATGGTGCCGGCGCGATCCTTGAATTCTTCGTACTGGCGATCCCGCTCGGCTTCGCGCACCTTCTGCAGAATCACCTGCTTGGCGGATTGCGCGGCGATCCGGCCCAGTTCCACCGGCGGCACCTCTTCGACCAGTTCGTCGCCGACCTGAGGATCTTCCTTGTATTGTTTGGCCTGTTCGACGGTCAACTCGGCCTGATAATTCTCAAGCTCTTCGTCTTCCACAACCGTGCGCACACGGGTGAAGGTCGCCACGCCGGTCTTGCGGTCAATGGACACGCGAATGTCCATTTCCGCGCCGTAGCGCGATTTGGCGGCACGGGCGAGGGATTCCTCCATCGCCTCGACCACCAGACCGGGGTCGATCATCTTCTCACGGGCAACCGCCTCGGCGGTTTGCAGAAGCTCAAGCTGGTTGGCGCTGGTAATCGCCATGTCCTAGTCCTCCTTCTGGGGGGCGGTTTGCGGGGCGTCCGTCTCGTCGGTGTCGCCCATGTCTTCTGTCTGGATCTCGTCGAACTGGCTTTCGTCGATGGCGCCCGAGGCCTTGCGGGCGCGCAGCATCTCGGCGATCAACTCGTCGGTCAGCACCAGTTTCGCGTCGCTCAGCCAATCGAACTCAAGCCCGATGGTCACCGGTTCGCCCTGATCGGCGATCTCGACCAGAACCTCGCCATCCTCGACCCCGGCCAGAAGGCCCTTGAAGCGGCGGCGGCCGTCGATCAACTCGGTGGTTTCCAGCTTGGCCTCATAGCCCGCCCAGGCCTCGAAATCCTTCAGGCGGGTCAGCGGGCGGTCGATACCGGGGCTTGAGACCTCCAGCGTATAGGCTTCCTCAAGCGGATCCTCGACATCCAGCACCGCGGAAACGGCCGTGGAAATGCGGGCGCAATCGTCCACCTCGATCCCGCCGTCCGGCTTGTCAGCCATGATCTGCAGGGTGTTGGTCTTGCCCCCCATGAGGCGCACGCGCACGAGTTCATAGCCCATGTCCTCGATCACCGGGGTGATGATCGCGGCCATGCGCTGGTCGATGGCGGCCTTGGCGATGAGATCGGTCATCAAAGTCTGTCTGCCTGAGTTCGATAGAAACAAAAAAACGGGCGCGCGGCCCGTCGATCTTTCCCGGTGGAACATTGGGACAGGTCCCGACGCGCCGCTGTTGAGGGGCATATACGCAGCCAGGGACGACTTCGCAAGGGAAATCCCCCAGTACGATTGCAGCCCGCCGTGCTAGGCTGTTTCCATCAACGGATCGGAGGCGACCATGGCAACCATCACCGGCATCGGCGGCGTGTTTTTCCGCGCCCGCGACCCCCAGGCGCTGGCCGCTTGGTATGACACCCATTTCGGCATCAACCCGGTGCCGCAGGGGCCTGACGACACGGTCTGGATGCAGGCTGCCGGCCCCACGGTTTTCGCGCCCTTTCCCGAAGACACCGAGTATTTCGGGCGCATGGACCAGCAGTTCATGATGAATTTCCGGGTGCCGGATCTGGACGCGGCCATCGCCGATCTGCGCGCCGCGGGGATCGATGTCACGCTCTGGCCGCAAACCCCCGAGATGGAGGCGGTGGGCCGGTTTGCCCATCTGACCGACCCGGAAGACAACCGGATCGAGCTGTGGCAGCCTGCCGGCTGAGCCTCAGTCGCCGCTTTTCCAGCCCCTGTCCCGGTGTGAGCCGTCGCAATAGGGCTTGGCCCCGGACTGGCCGCACCGGCACAGCACATACTTGCGATCCGACATGCCGGCGCCCTGCGGCGGTTGCGGTGCCGTCACCCCCTGCACCCAGTAAGGGCCGTTGCGCTGCACCGTGATTTCGGCCCGATCGGCGAACAGATCCGGCCCCTTGTCCTGCCCCTCGGCCAGTTTCAGCGCCCCGGACGGGCAGGCGGCCACCACCGCCTCGACCTCGGCGCGGGTGCCGTTGTCGGGCTGCACCCAGGGCTTCTGGGAGGGGTTGAAGATGTTCTGGGCGATGCGCCCGCATTCGGCGGCATGGCTGCACAGGCGCGGATTGAAGGTGACGGTCACCTCCTGCCCGGCATAGGAAAACACCCGGTCCGGGCCTTCGGGCTTGCCGCCGCGATCCCGGAACCCGGCGTCCTTGTGCGAGCCGTCGCAGAACGGCTTGTTCTTGCTGTGGCCGCAGCGGCACAGGGCCATCACCGGCTTCACCGCGATCTCGGCCCCGTCCGGCCCGACCATTTTCGAGATGCCCCGCGCCATCAGCGGCCCGTTCTCGCGTTCCTCGATCTTCGGTCCGTCCTCGGCCATGGTGCGTGCCTCCCTAAAGCCCAAGGGCGCGGCGGTGGCGCGGCAGTCGGTTCATGATCTGCACCAAAGCAGCGCTGATCCCCGGCTCCGACAGCGCGTGACCCGCCTGCCCGATCATCTTCAACTCCGCCCGCGGCCAGGCCTGCGACAATTTCCAGGCCGAGGCCGGCGGACAGATCATGTCATAGCGCCCCTGCACGATGGTTCCAGGCGTGTCCGCCAGTAGCGGCATGCGGTCGAGGATATGGTTGGGGCCTTCCAGAAAGCCGCCATGCACGAAATAATGGTTTTCCAGCCGGGCAAAGGCACGGGCATATTCCGCCGGGCTTTCGCCGGTGATGCCGTTGCTCTGGATCGAGGCCAGCGCGTTCTCCCACGATGCCCAGGCCCGGGCAAACCGGGTCTCGACGATGCGGTCGCCGGAAAACAGCCGGCGGTGATAGGCGGCGATCAGGTCGTCGCGCTCGTCCTGTGGCACCAGTTGCACGAACCGCTGCCACAGGTCGGGCCAGAACAGCCCCGCGCCGCCGCCATAGAACCACTCCAGTTCCGGCTTGGTCATCAGGAACACGCCGCGCAGTACCAGATAGGCGGTGTGGCGGGCGTGCGACTGGGCATAGAGCAACGACAGCGTCGCCCCCCAACTGCCGCCGAAGACCACCCAGCGCGGGATCTCCAGCGTCTTGCGGATCACCTCCATGTCGGCCACCAGGTGCCAGGTGGTGTTGGCCTCGACACTGGCATGCGGGGTGGACCGCCCACAGCCGCGCTGGTCGAACAGCACGATGCGATACACTTCGGGGTCGAAATAGCGGCGCATTGCCGGGCTGCAGCCGCCGCCGGGACCGCCATGCACAACGACGACGGGCATCCCCTCGGGGTTGCCGCATTGCTCCACATAGAGGCTGTGGCCATCGCCCACATCCATCATCCGCTGGTCGAACGGGTCCACCGGCGGATAAAGAAATTGTGTCGCCTTCTTCTGACCTGCGAATTGCTCCATGACCGGACTATATAACGCGCCAGAGGCCCCGACCATATGGGCTGCGCAAGAAAAGGACCGTCCCCGTGACCGACCCCATCAGCACCGTCGACCCCGCCGAGATCGCCAAATTCGAAGCCATGGCCGCCGAATGGTGGGATCCGGACGGCAAGTTCAAACCGCTGCACATGCTCAACCCCTGCCGGCTGGACTACATCACCCGCCAGATCGCGGTGGAATTCGACCGCGACCTGTCCGACGCCGCGCCTTTCGCGGGGCTTCGGATCCTCGACATCGGCTGCGGCGGCGGGCTTCTGTCCGAGCCCATGGCGCGGCTCGGCGCCACCGTGGTCGGCGCCGACGCGGCCGAGCGCAACATCCCGGTGGCGCGCCTGCACGCACAGCAATCGGGGCTCGAGATCGACTATCGCCACTGCACCGCCGAATCGCTGGCCGCTGCGGGCGAGCAATTCGACGTGGTCCTGAACATGGAAGTGGTCGAACATGTGGCCAGCCCGCCGGACTACATGGCCGCCTGCGCCGCGCTGCTGAAACCCGGCGGTCTGATGGTCGCCTCGACCCTGAACCGCAATCCCAAAAGCTATGTGATGGGCATCATCGGTGCCGAATACGTCATGCGCTGGCTGCCGAAGGGCACCCACGACTGGAAGAAATTCCTCACCCCGGACGAGTTGTTCGACCTGATCCGCAACGCGGGCCTTGATCCGGTCGACCGCAAGGGCTTTGTCTTCAACCCGTTGGGATGGAGCTGGTCGATCTCGGACAAGGACCTGTCGGTCAACTACGTCACCGCCAGCCGCAAACCGGGCTGAACAAGGGCGGCCCAACTAAGCGCCGCCCATTCGCGCCTGAAACGCTCCCCGTCATTCGGGAAAACGCGCCGCTGGCGCCTTTTCGCCTCCGCCGCACCATTTCCGAGACGGCGCTCGCTTTTTCCTGTCACAAATACTCCCGCCGGAGGCTTGAAATCGCGGTCCCGTCAGGGACCGGAGAACGCCCGGTCATGGCGCAACGCCGGGACCTTTGCCCGCGCCGTGTCCACCTCAGCCAGGTCCAGATCGGCAAAGGTCAGCCCCGGAACGTCGCCGCCATCGCCCAGCACTCGGCCCCAGGGATCGATGGCCAGCGCATGGCCCCATGTTTCGCGCTGCACGCCCGCAACATGAGCGTGCCGCCCCACTTGTGCGGGGGCCAGCACATAGCTGCCGGTCTCGATGGCCCGCGCCCGCAGCAGGCTTTGCCAATGCGCCCGCCCGGTGGGCACAGCAAAGGCCGCGGGCACCGTCAGCACCTGCGCCCCGCCTTGCGCCAGCGCCCGGAACAGCGGCGAGAATCGCAGGTCATAGCAGATCGTCATGCCCACGGCGGCAAAAGGCGTCTGCGCCACCACCGCGCGATCCCCCGGCGCGAACCCATCGGATTCGCGGTAGGTCTCGGTCTCGGACAGCTGCACATCGAACATGTGGATCTTGTCATAGCGCGCGGCAATTGCCCCATCCGGCGCGATCAGGAAGCTGCGGTTGGCAAAGCGTCCGTCGGCGGCCTCGGGCCGTTTCAGCGCCAGCGAACCGATCAGCAGCCACACACCCGCATCCGCTGCCGTCTCGCGCAGCCCGGCCAGCACCGGATCCTCGGCCTCGGGGCGCAGCACCTCGGTCATGTGGCGGCGGCTGGCGGACATGCAGTTGGTGACCTCGGGGGTCAGCACGAAGCCCGCCCCCTCGGCCGCCGCCTGCCGCACGAAGCCGCGCGCCGTGGACAGGTTGTCCAGCGGCTGGTCGGAACTGGTCATCTGGACAAGGGCCGCGCGCATCGCCTCACCCCCTCAGCAGGCGATCGAGCTTGCCGGAGCTGTCCAGTGCATAGAGATCATCGCAGCCGCCCACATGGGTCTTGCCCACGAAAATCTGCGGCACCGTGTGGCGGCCATTGGCGCGCTGCATCATCTTCTGGCGCAGCCCAGGCGTGCGGGCGACGTCGTACTCGGTAAAACTCACGCCCTTGGCGGACAGCAGCCGCTTGGCGGCGTGACAGAAGCCGCAGGTGGGGCTGGTATAGATCTCGATCGTCTGCATGGTCGGGTCTCATCCTTTGTGGTGACCCTGATTTAGGCATCCCGGACCGCGCGCGCCAGTGCGATCACGCGAACATTGGCCGCACCCGCCTCCAGACAGACCCGCGCGCAGGCATCCAGCGTCGCGCCCGAGGTCATCACGTCATCCACCAGCAGCACCTCGGCGCCTGCGATCCGCGCCCGATGCCGGTCGGAAACGGCAAAAGCCCCGGTCATGGCGGCATATCTGTCGCCGACGCTCTTGCGATCCTGCGGCGCGGTGGCGCGCGGGCGGCGCAGCAGGTCGGGCAGCACCGGGCGTTCCAGCCGTGCGGCCAGGGCCGTGGCCAGCACCGCCGCCTGGTTGTAGCGCCGCCGGAACAACCGCCAGCGATGCGCCGGAACCGGCACGACCAGCGTGTCCGGGAGCAGAAGCGCCTGCGCCTTCACCGCCATCCAGCCCGCCAGCGCCGGCGCCAGATCCAGCCGGTCGCCATGTTTCAGCGCCAGCACCAGCCGCCGCGCGCCGTGGTCGTAGATCATCACGCTGCGGCCCTGCACCCAGGGCCGATCCAGCCCCCGGCAATCGTCGCAGGCGATTGAAAATCCCGGATCTTCCCCCGGCAGCGGCACCCCGCACAAGTCACAGCGCAGCCCGTGGCAGAACGGCGTGTCGCGCCAGCAGGGGCCGCACAACCCGCCTTCGGTCTGGACAAGCGCCCCGCAAAGCAGGCATTGCGGCGGGAAGACTGTCGCCAGCCCGGCCCGAACCACGGCGCGCAACCGCGCGCCGCCCTGCAAGGATCCCGAGGATGCCATCCGATCACCGCCCTCCGCTTACCGACCGTCCTGCCCTGCGCCGCCATCGCGCCCGCGCGCGGGCCCACAAGGCCCCGGCGCTGTTCCTGCACCAAGACGCGCTGGACGAGATTCAGGAGAGGCTCGCCGAGGTTAACAGGACGTTTACCCGGCCCGCGATCGTCACCGGCCAGCCCGATTTCTGGCGACGCGCCTTCCCCGACGCGAAGGTGGTCGAGGATACTGACACGCTGGATCTGGACCGCGGCGCCCATGACCTGGTGATCCACGCGCTGGCGCTGCACTGGGCCAATGATCCGGTGGGCCAGTTGATTCAGTCCCGCCGCGCCCTGTGCCCCGACGGGCTGTTCTTGGGCCTGACCTATGGCGGCCAGAGCCTGCAGGAGCTGCGTCAGTGCCTTGGCAGCGCCGAGGCGGAGCTGCGCGGCGGCCTGTCGCCCCGCGTGGCCCCCATGGGAGAGATCCGCGATCTGGGCGCGCTGCTGCAACGGGCAGGATTCGCGCTGCCGGTGGCCGACAGCTGGCGGCGCGACGTGCTCTATCCCTCGCCGCTGGGCCTGATGTGGGATCTTCGGGCCATGGGCGAAACCAACGCCCTGACCGGCCGTACGCGCAGCTTCACCCCCCGCGCGGTGATGCTGCGCGCGATCGAGCTTTACGCCCTGACCTTCGCCCGCCCCGACGGGCGCATCGCCGCCACCGCCGAAATCATTGCCCTGACCGGCTGGGCCCCCGCCGAAGACCAGCCCAAGCCCCTGCGCCCCGGCAGCGCCGCCGCGCGTCTGGCTGATGCGCTGAACACCGATGAAGTCAAATTGCCCGGCGACGGGTCGGATTGACGACCCCGGCGGTGCCTCTACCTGCCCATAGGCATCGCTTGAACACACGGGGACGCCACCTATGCTGGACGCAACAGCCACCGGGAAGCCAGAACACATGAAAGACCAGACCACCGACGGTTCCAATCCGCACCTGCCGGGCGATCATCCGCCGGTCCGCGCCCGCAAGCTGGGCGTCCTGCTGGCCAATCTGGGCACGCCCGATGGCACCGACTATTGGTCGATGCGCCGCTACCTGAACGAATTCCTCTCGGATCGCCGCGTCATTGATTACAGCCCGTGGTTCTGGCAGCCGCTGCTGCAACTGGTGATCCTGTCGAAACGGCCCCGCACCTCGGGCGAGGCCTACGAATCGATCTGGAACCACGAGGCCGGTGAAAGCCCGCTGATGACCATCACCAAGGCCCAGACCGCCAAAATCACCGACGCCCTGAAAGCCCGCTACGGCGACGCCGTGGAGGTCGATTTCTGCATGCGCTACGGCAATCCGTCCACGCCTTCAAAACTTCGTGAGATGGTGGCCAAGGGCTGCGACAAGATCCTGTTCTTCCCGCTGTACCCGCAATACGCGGGTGCCACGACAGCCACGGCCAACGACCAGTTCTTCCGCGCCCTGATGAAAGAGAAATGGCAGCCGGCGACGCGCACGGTGCCGCCCTATTTTGACGATCCGGCCTATATCGACGCGCTGGCCCAGTCGGTGGAACGCGCCTATGGGCAGATCGAGCAGCGCCCGGATGTGCTGGTGTGCTCCTACCACGGGCTGCCGCAGCGCTACCTGATGGAGGGCGATCCCTATCACTGCCAGTGCCAGAAAACGACGCGGCTGCTGAAGGAACGGCTGGGCTGGGACGATGACGCCATCACCACGACTTTCCAGTCGCGCTTCGGCCCCGAGGAATGGCTCAAGCCCTATACGGTGGAAGAGGTCGCGAGACTGGCGAAGACCGGCAAGAAGCGCATCGCGGTGATTGCCCCGGCGTTTTCGGCCGATTGCATCGAAACCCTTGAGGAAATCAACGAAGAGATCCGCGAAAGCTTTGAAGAGGCCGGCGGCGAATCCTTCACCTATGTTCCCTGCCTGAACGATGACGACGCCCATATCGACGCGCTGACCGGCGTGATCGCGCGCAATCTGCAAGGCTGGATCTGACCCGCGCGGCGCGTTTCCGCGCCCTGAAAATGTAAAGGGCGGCCCGTTGGGGCCGCCCTTTTGCATTCGTGTTCCTAAGGATTAGGAAGCAGCTGCGGCACCGATCAGGGCCAGCAGGACCACGGGGATAACCCATGCGCCGCCCGAACCCGACGTATCTTCTTCGATGATGACAGGCTCGACAACCGGCTCTTCCAGGCCGCCAGCGTAAGCTGCGGTGGATGCGGTAACTGCGAGTGCGGCGGCAAGTGCAAGTTTCTTCATGTTGACCTCCAGTAGTTGCCGCCCGCTGAAATGATTGAGGACTACGGACGACGGAAAACTGTACCTCGTGTGAATCCTATAGCCGTGGATTTCCGGCCAACGCAACAGAAGTTACGCACAATCAACGAGGTGATGCAATTCCGCCTCAGATAAGCAGAACCTGTGTTCCGACCTTCGCCAGCTCGAAAAGTTCGGCGATATCTTCGTTGTAAAGCCCGATGCAGCCGTTCGACGACTGCCGCCCGATCTTGCGCGTGTCATGGGTGCCGTGGATGCGATAATATTTCCAAGACAGGTACAGCGCATGGGTGCCAAGGGGGTTGTCGGGGCCCGGCGGCACGTAGTCGGGCCACTCCGGATTGCGCTTTTTCATCGATGGCGTCGGCGCCCAGCCGGGGCCTTCGACCTTCTGGGTCACGCTGGTGCGGCCGCGCCGCGTCAGTTCCTCGGACAGCGGCACCGACGTGGGATAGACCCGCACGATCGTCTCGTCATCGGACCAGTAGTGCAGGGTGCGCGACTTGGTATCGACCAGAATCGCGCCGTTTCTCAGGCTGTCGAAGTACGGCTGCCACGTGTGGGCGCGGAATCCGGACACGTTGCGCTTGACCGGGGCTTCCTCTTCGTCCAGCGGCAGGCCGCCGTCCTGGGCCCGCAGAATCGCCGGGGTGGCGACAAAGCCTGCTGTCATCATCAACAGCTGGCGCCGTTTCACGTCTCTATTGCTCGATTGTGACATTTGCTTCCAACTCTCAAGGGTTCTCTTGCGTCTTCTATAGTGTTGGGGCGAAACATCCTCAAATCAACTCGCCGTAAATCCGTCAGACTGTTTGTGTTGCTTCCGGATGCGCGGTAGGGATTCGGGACCTGACGGAGGATCAAGATGAAGCGCCGTGCCTTTCTGGTAATGCTGGCTTTGGCCGCCTGTGACACAGGCCCCAGCGTGAACAAGTCCGGGGTCTATGTGCTGCGCGCCGGCGACAAGGCCGAAGTTCAGTACCGGATGCTTGATTCGGTCAATGCGCTGCGCGCCGGCAAGGGGGCCCCGCCCCTGCGCCTGAATGCACAGCTGACCTCGGCCGCCGAGACCCATGCCAACGATATGTCGCGGCAGGGCCGGGCCTGGTCCTATGGATCCGATCGTTCGAACCCCTACAACCGGGTGGCGCGGTCGGGCTACAACGGTGCGCTGGTGGCCGAGATCTATTCCCAGTCCTACGAGACCGAGCTGGAAACCCTTGCCGCCTGGGTCGACGATGGCGCCTGGGGCGACGAGATCCTTGACCCCGCCGCCACCGACATGGGCTTTGGCTGGAAACAGGACAATTCCGGACTGATCTGGTGGTGCATCACGCTGGGCAGTGCCGGCGGCGGCGTGGCCCCAAGCGCCGGGTTCTGAACCGAAAATCGCGCCCCAAGGGGCGCGATATCCGGATCTTCTGGGGGTCAGGGCGACCCGCCCCACACGCGCCGCGTCACGGCGCGATGTAGATCGGCGTGCCGTCCTTCACCATCGCGTAGATCTCTTCGATCTCGCTGTCCTTCACTGCAATGCACCCGGCGGTCCAGTCGCCGCCGTTCGGCCCCTTGCTGTTGGCCCCATGGATGAAGATATCCCCGCCGGGATCCAGCCCGACCGATTTGGCCGCCTCGACATCGCGGCGGTTGGGATAGGAAATGCCCAACGACAGGTGATAGCTGCTGTTGGGATTGCGGCGGTTGATCAGGTAGAAGCCTTCCGGCGTCCGCCCGTCCCCGCGCATCTGCTTGTGGCCCTGCGGCGCGAACCCCAGCTTGATGTCGTAATCCGCCAGGATGTCCTTGCCGTTCAGCAGGTACAGCTTGCGATTCTCTTTCGAGATGAACAGCTGCGTCACCTCGGGCCCGTCATAGGATTTGAACTTAGAGGAACTGCACGCCGATGTGCTGAGCACACCGAAAAGCAGCAGTACGGTCAATAATATGCGCATGTGATAAGCCTGCTCGACTGTTGTTTTCTTACGCAGCACCAACATAGGGCGACGCGGGCCGCGAAGGAAGCCTCAACCGTCACGGCGGTGCATCTGGCCCAGATCGGCCTCGATCCGTTTCAGCCGTTCCAGCACCTCGTCGCGATAGGTTTCGGTCTGTTCGATTTCCTCGGCCGAGTGCGCCTCCTGCATCGAGTTCACGATCAGACCGACCAGAAGGTTCACCACGGCGAAGGTGGTGATCATGATGAACGGCACGAAGAACAGCCAGGCGTGGGGATAAACCTCCATCACCGGGCGCACGATGCCCATCGACCAGCTTTCCAGGGTCATGATCTGGAACAGCGAATAGGCCGACAGGCCGAGCGTGCCGAACCAGTCGGGAAAGGCCTGGGCGAACAGCTTGGTGGCCATGACGCTGGAAATATAGAAGATCATCCCCATCAGCAGAAACACCGAGCCCATCCCCGGCAGCGCGTTGACGAAGCCTTCCACCACCCTGCGCAGCGCCGGCGCCACCGAAATGACCCGCAACAATCGCAGGATTCGCAAGGCCCGCAGCACCGACAGCCCCTGCGCGGCGGGAATCAGGGCAACGCCCACGATGAGAAAGTCGAACAGGCTCCAGCCATCGCGGAAGAATCGCAGCCCGCGCGCATAGATCTTGGCGCCGATCTCGATCACGAAAATGGTCAGGCACAACCGGTCCAGTGTCACCACCAGACCGCCCGCATGGGCCATGATCGTGTCCGAGGTTTCCACCCCCAGAACGACGGCGTTGAACAGAATCACGCCGATGATGAAATTGCGCACGGCCGGGCGATCCAGCCATTGGCCCACGGTGTCCCGGGTCAAATCCACGTCAAAGCTCCAGTTCCAGTCCAGTGCAGGGGCAGCACGGCCTATATGGGCGCTGCCGGCTGGCCGCCAAGCCCCGACCTCAAATCAATCGCGTGAGAGTCGCGCCACCAGTTCCACATGCGGCGACCAGCGGAACTGGTCGACCACCTGTACCCAGTCCAGACCGAAGCCCGCCGCGATCAGGACCTCGGCATCGCGGGCAAAGCTGACCGGGTTGCAGGACACCGCCGCCACCACCGGCACGGTCGAGGCCGCCAGTTCCGCCACCTGCGCCTGCGCGCCTGCGCGCGGCGGATCGATGGCCACGGCATCGAATCGCTTCAGATCGGCGGCCATCAACGGACGGCGAAACAGGTCGCGCACCTCGCCCGACACCGCGTGCAGGTCTTGCCCGGCGCGCCAGCCCGCATCCAGCGCGGCGATCATCGCGCCGTCGCCCTCCACCGCATGCACTTGCGCCCGCCGCGCCAGGGGCAGGGCAAAGGTGCCACAGCCCGCAAACAGATCGGCAATCCGGCGCGCCGCGCCCACGGCTTGCGTCACCCCGGCGCGCAGGGCGGCCTCTCCCGCCACCGTGGCCTGCAGAAACGCGCCCGGTGGCAGGGTCACCGCGATCCCGTCAAAATCGACCTGCGGCGTTCTCAGGGTCACCACCGGCTCGCCGTTCCAGCTCAGCCGCGCCAGGCGCCCCGCATGGGCCAGCCCCACCATATCGGCGAACAGCGCCGGGTCCATGGGCTTGCCCCCGGTTGCGGCCACATCCAGCCCGCCTTCGGTTTCGGTGACGGTGAAGGCGATCTCGCCCTTGCGCGATCCGCCCGCCCGCGTCATCTCGATCAGGGTCTCGCTCACGGCCAGGATCGCGGGCGTCACCAGTTGGCATTCGGGCACCTCGATCACCGTATCGGACCGGCGCGCGTGAAATCCGACCAAAGCACCCTTCTTGGTCCGCCGTCCCGACAGCACCGCCCGGCGCCGCGACCGCGCGGGCGAGGTCACGATCGGCCGAAACTCAGCCGCGACCTTGCGCGCCGCCAGCGCCGCCCGCACCACGCCTTCTTTCCATTCGGCGACGAATCCATCCGCGCCATGCTGCAATCCGCAGCCGCCACAGGCCGGAAAATGCCGACACGGTGCCGCCACGCGCTCCGCCGACGGTGTCACGATGGCCGGCGCCTCCATGCGCCCGCCGGTCACCTCGCCCATGACCACCTCGCCCGGCAAGCTCAGGGGGACAAGGGTGCCATCTTCGGCGATCCCGTCGCCCAGATGCCCCAAACGGCTGATTGTCACTTCTGTCATGGCGCGTCTCTACCCCAGTGCGGCGATGCCGGAAACGGCCTTTTTCTTGGTAAAAGTACTCCCGCCGGAGGCAAGAATACTCTGCCGGCCCTTTCACTCCGCGGCGTCGGGAGGGCAGATGAACCCGCCCGACTGCCGCCGCCAATAGCGCGCATACAGGCCGTTCCTCGCCAACAGCACCTCATGCGGCCCGGTTTCCACGATCTGCCCGGCCTCCAGCACCACGATCCGGTCCATCTGCGCCAGCGTCGACAGCCGATGCGCGATGGCCAGAACGGTCTTGCCCTCCATGACCTGATCCAGCGCGTGCTGGATCGCCGCCTCGACCTCGCTGTCCAGCGCCGAGGTCGCCTCGTCCAGCACCAGGATCGGCGCATCCTTCAGGATGGCGCGGGCCAGGGCGATGCGCTGGCGCTGGCCGCCCGACAGTTTCACGCCGCGCTCGCCCAGATGGGCGTCATAGCCCCGCCGGCCATTGTGATCCTCCAGCCCGAGGATGAACTCATGCGCCTCGGCCCGGCGCGCCGCTGCGATCATTTCGCCCTCGCTGGCCGCGGGGCGGCCATAGAGGATGTTCTCGCGGGCCGAGCGGTTGAACAGCGCGGTTTCCTGCGTGACCATGGCGATCTGGCGGCGCAGGCTGGCCTGCGTCACCGCGCGTACGTCCTGCCCGCCGACCAGAACCCGGCCCTCCTCCACGTCGTGCAGGCGCAGCAGCAGGCTGACCAGCGTCGATTTTCCCGCTCCCGAGGCGCCGACGATCCCGACCTTTTCGCCCGGACGCAGGGCCAGATCGATGCCCGACACCCCTCCGCGCGCCCGACCATAGGCAAAGCTGACCCCGTCAAAGCGCAGATCGGCCGCCGAGGCAGGCAGATCGGGGGCTCCCGGCGCGTCGGTCAGCGTGTGCGGGGGCGACAGGGTGCGCATCCCGTCCTCGATCTCGCCCAGATTGGCGTAAATCCCCATCAGCGTGAAACTGACCCAGCCGGTCATCTGCGAAATGCGGATCGCGATGGTGCCCGCCGCCGCGATATCGCCGGGGGTGGCGCTGCCGCGCGACCAGAAGTACAGCACCCCGCCCACCAGCAGCACCGGCACCACCCCGGCAATGGCCATCAGCGACGAGCGGAACAACGTCGAGGCATAGCCGAAGGTCAGCGCCTTGGCCCGGTAGCCCGCAATTGCCGCCATCGCCTTGCCGTCTTCCAGCGGATCATTGGCGAACAGCTTCACTGTGCGCATGTTGGAAATCGTGTCCACCACCAGCCCCGAAGCCGCCGCCCGCGCCCCGGCCCGGCCCGCCGCCCGGCTGCGGATCTTCGGCAGCCACCACGAGATGAATTTCAGGTAGCCCGCGATCCACAGGGTCAGCAGCGCCGCAATCCGCCAGTCGATCGCGATCAGGACCACCGCCGCCGCCAGCAGCGAGGCCAGCGCAAACACCACCGTGTTCAGGCATTCCACGGTCACATCGGCCACGGCGCGGCTGCACTGCATCTCTTTCTGCGAGATCCGGCCAGCGAAATCATTGTCGAAAAAGGTCACCGCCTGCCCCAATGTCCATTTGTGCAGCCGGCTCAGCGCCAGGGTGCTGACATTGGGCGCGATCACCACCGTCTGCATCGCCGAGGAGATGCCTAGGATCAGCGGCCGCACCAGCAGAATCACCAGCGCCACGCCGACCAGCAGCGGCCAATGGGCGGCAAACAGCCCCTCTGCGCCATGATCCAGCGCGGTGTCGATGACCACGCCCAGAAGCACGGCGTTGAGAACCTCCAGCCCGCCCGCCAGCCCGGCGATGGCCGCCGCCAGGGCAAGATGCGGGGTGGTGCCGTGCAGGCACCAGCGCAGAAACGGCCACAGCTGACGCGGCGGCGGCCCCTCGGACGGGGCAAATGGATCGATCAGGGCGCCCAGCCGATGCAGCCCCATGCGCCGGGACAGGATGTCGATGGTCATCGTCATGACACAGCTTTCGCATCCGGGTCGGTTCCCAGAAACCCTCCCGATTGCCGCGCCCAGAACCCCGCGTACAACCCACCGCGCGCCAAAAGCGCCGCATGGCTGCCCTCTTCGGCAATGGTGCCGTCCTCCAGCACCAGAATGCGGTCCATCCGGGCGATGGTGGACAGGCGATGCGCAATGGCGATCACCGTCTTGCCCTCCATCATGCCGTACAGCGTGTCCTGAATGGCGGCCTCGACCTCGCTGTCGAGCGCGCTGGTGGCCTCGTCCAGCACGAGGATCGGTGCATCTTTCAGGATCACCCGGGCCAGCGCGATGCGCTGCCGCTGCCCGCCTGACAGTTTTACCCCGCGCTCGCCCACATGGGCCGCATAGCCGCGTCGGCCTTCCGGGTCCTGCAGACCAAGGATGAAGTCATGCGCCTCGGCCCGGCGTGCGGCGGCGATCATCTCGGCCTCGCTGGCGTCGGGACGGCCATACAGGATGTTGTCGCGCACCGAGCGGTGCAGCAGGCTGCTGTCCTGTTGCACCATGCCGATCTGCGCCCGCAGGCTGTCCTGTGTGACGCGGGCAATGTCCTGCCCGTCGATCTCGATGCGCCCGCCCTCGGGTTCGTAGAACCGCAGCAACAGCTTGACCAGCGTTGATTTCCCGGCGCCCGAGCGCCCCACCAGGCCGACCTTCTCGCCTGGTTTCAAGGTGAAGCTGACCTTGTTCAGCCCGCCGCTACCGCGTCCGTAGTGGTGGCTCAGGCTGTGCACCGCAATCTCGCCCGCGCGCAATTGAAGGGGCTGCGCGTCGGGGGCATCCAGCAGGGTGATCGGCTGGGCAATGGTATCCAACCCCTCGGCGACGATGCCCAGCGACCTGAAGAAGGTGCTGACCGCCCACATGATCCAGCCGGTCATCGCGTTCAGGCGCAGGGTCAGCGCCGTGGCTGCCGCCACCACACCGACGCTGGCGGTGCCCTGCATCCACAGCACGAAGGCCCAGCCGACCACCCCGACGATCAGCAGGCCGTTCAGCACCGTCAGCGCCACATCCATGATCGTGAACACCCGCATTTCGCGAATGAAGGTCCGCCGGGTTTCCTCGATGGCCTCCTTGGCATACTCCAACTCGCGGTCGTGATGGGCGAACAGCTTGACCGAATGGATATTGGCGTAGCTGTCCACCACCCGACCGGTGGTCATCGATCGCGCGTCTGAGGCCGCCTGCGACGCCGGGCCGACATGGATCACGGTCCAGCGCACCAGCGCCACATAGAACCCGAACCAGATCAGCAACGGCACCGCCAGCCGCAGGTCGGCCTCGGCCAGAAGCACCGCCGCCCCGATCAGATAGGCCAACGAGAAGGTCAGCGCGTCGAAGACCTGGAACACCGCCTCGCCCGCAGCCGGGGGGGCCTGCATGATGCGGTTGGCGATGCGGCCCGCGAAATCGTTCTCGAACCAGCCCACCGACTGGCGCAGCACCTGCCGATGCGCGCGCCAGCGAAAAAGCGTGCCATAGTTGGGCAGGATGCCGTTGTTCAGCAGCATCACGTCCAGCCCCTGCACCACCGGCCGCAGGAACACGATGAACAGGGCGATAGCGATCAATTCGAAGCGATGCGCCTGCCAGACCTCGCCCGGTGACCCGCCCGACAGCAGATCGACGATCCGACCCATGTAATAGATCAGCCCGACCTCGACCGCCGCCACAATGATGGACAGCACCGCCGCCACCACGAACACCCGCCGGAACGGTCGCGAGTAGTCGCGCAGAAACGGCCAGAGCCGACGCGGCGGGGCGTCGACCTCTGCATACTCCACATAGGGATCGACCAGATTTTCAAAGTACCGGAACACGGGGGGCAGGCCTGCCAATGGGAAAGACAATGCCTCAGATCTAGCCCGAAACCGGGTCTTGGGAAACCGGGGGCTGCGGGGGCATTGGCCGGAGACGTGCGAAAGGCCGCTCAGCCCGCCTCGGGCAATTGCAGCAGAGCGGATTTGTCCAGGGAGAATCCCGATGCAATCCAACGTGCCTCAAGCGCGGCCAGGGCCTCGCCCAGGGCCTTGCCCTGAAGCCGGGGCATCAGGTCGGCAGCGCTGATCGGGAAGCGGGCCGCAGCGCCCTGTGCCAGATCGGCCTCCAGCGTTGCGGGCAGGGGTTGTTCCAGGCTGGCGGCCAGCAGCAGGGCGATGTTGCGCGCGGCGTCGGGGCCATGACGATAGGCCAGTTCGGCCACCGGACGCGGATCGGCCAGCCTCTGTTGCAACAGGTCCAACCGGCGGACCTGAGTCCGGCTGAGCCGCAACCGGGCCGCCACATCCTGGCCCCCCAGCACCGCAAGGCGGCGCAGTGGATCGGCGGGCAAATCACCTTCCAGGTGGATCAGCACCGGCAGCGCGCGGGCCGTCGCGCCGGGCAGCACGCGGGACAGGATCCCCGCCTGTTCCATCGCCGCCACGGCGGGGCCGGGGTCGGGGGCAGCGAGAAGTTTCAGCATCTCCTGCCCCACCCGTTCCGCCGCCAGCCGGTCCAGCCCTTCGGCCCCGGCGGCGCAGGCGGCCAGAGCCTCGGCATCCATGCCACCCATTGGGTCGGCGTACCACGCATGAAACCGGAAGAACCGCAGGATACGCAGGTAGTCCTCGGCAATGCGCTGATCGGCGTCGCCGATGAAGCGCAGGCGTCTGACGCGCAGGTCGTCCAGCCCGCCCACGGGATCGATCACCTGACCATCAGGCGTGGCGTAGAGCGCGTTCATGGTGAAATCGCGCCGCGCCGCATCGTCTTCCAGCCGGTCCGAGAACCGCACCACCGCGTGACGGCCATCGGTTTCGATGTCATGGCGAAAGGTGGTGACCTCGAAGCCCTGCCCCGCGACGACCAGCGTGATGGTGCCGTGATCCTTGCCGGTCGGTACCGATTTCAACCCGGCGGCGGCAGCAGCAGCCTCGGTCTGTTCGGGTCGTGCATCGGTGGCCAGATCCAGATCACTGACCGGGCGGCCCAGCAGCGTATTGCGCACGCAGCCGCCGACAAAAAAGATCCTGTGTCCGGCCCCGGTCAGGGCCGCACAAACCGCGCGTGCCGCCGGGTCCACCAGCCAGTCCGCGTCAATCCGGGTCACGCGACCTGTGCCAGCCGATCCGCCAGCCCCCGCAGAATGCGCGCGGTGGCGCCCCAGACGTAATACGGCCCGTAGGGCACCGTGTAATAGTGACGGCGCGCGCCGCGCCAGCGGCGGCCCTCGACCCGGTAACGGGCAGGATCGGCCAGATGGTGCAGCGGCACGGTGAAGACTTCTTCCACCTCGCCCGGCTCGGGCCGGGGCGCGAAGGGCCGGGTGATCTGCGCTAGCACGGGTGTTATCCGGAAACTGGTGACGGTTTCGTGGCAGGGCAGACGGCCCAGGATGGACACATGGGAAGCGGGCAGGCCGATCTCTTCGCGCGCCTCGCGCAGGGCCGCAGCCTCGATCCCGCTGTCGGTGGCATCGACCTTGCCGCCGGGAAAGGCGATCTGGCCGGGATGATGCGCCAGATGCGAGGCCCGCTTGGTCAGATAGATCTGCGGCCCGGCGGCGGTGTCCAAAACGGCCACCAGCACCGCCGCATCGCGCAGCTTGCGGCCCGGCGGCAGCACCGTGTCCGGGTTCAGGTCGAAATCCGACGAGGCCCCGGTCTGCAGGGTCAGCGCCGCCCGAAGGCGGCGCCCGGTGTCACTGGCCGGCATGGCTGTCGCCATCCGGCGCGGCGGTGGCTTCGAATCCCACGGTCGCGGGGTCGAAGACGTAGTGCGCGCCGCAGAACTGGCAATCGGCGGTGACCGTGCCCTCCGGCGTGGTCATATGGCCGATGTCCTTGGCCGAATAGATCGACAGGCTTTGCCGCACCCGGTCGGCGCTGCAGGTACAGCCGAAGGCCACGGACTGGGCGTCGAAGACACGCGGCTGTTCCTCGTGGAAAAGGCGCACCAACAGTTCGGTGGGCTGCACCGACGGGCCGATCAGTTCCAGATCGTCCACCGTGTCCAGCAGCAGGTTGGCGCGCGACCAGTTCTCGCCGGCGTCGCCGTCCAGAAGATCCTCGGCCTGCATCAGCCCGGCATCGCCCGAGCCGCCTTCGCCCGGTGCCGGGGCCGCGCCCTTGGGCATCATCTGCAGCATCACGCCGCCCGCCCGCCAATGCGGCGTGCCGCCGGCTTCGGTCGATTCGCCGAAGGTCAGGGCAAAGCGGGTCGGCAATTGCTCGGACTGGGCGAAATAGGTCTCGGCGCAGCCCTTCAGCGAGGTGCCGGCAAGCGGCGTGATCCCCTGATAGGGCGTGGTGCCCTTGCCCTGATCGATCAGGATCGCGAAATAGCCCTTGCCGACCTGCGCGAAGGCGGTGTCATCGGTCAGCTTGTCGGCGTCATAGCTGGCATAGGCGCGGATCCGCGCCGGGGCGCCGTCCTCGGTCGGGGCGTAGTAATCGGTGGCGATCAGCCGCGCCGCGCCATTGCTGCGCACCTGCAGCGACAGCTTCCAGCGCAGCTTGATGGTCTGGCCGATCAGCGCGGTCAGCAGGGCCATCTCGGCCACAAGGGCCTCGATCTGCGGCGGGTAATCGTGCTGGGACAGGATGCCATCCAGCACCCCGTCAAGGCGCGCGACGCGGCCCCGCACATCGGTGCGGTCAAGTTGAAATGGCAGGACGGTATCGTCCCAGGCTATCTTCGATCCAATGGTCATGGGGTTTCCTTCGCCCGTTGAGGGGGGCATACCGCGTCCATATAAGCACGACAACCGAAGGTCCAAGGGATGCGCAGATACGGAGACCCGGTGGATGGCGCCCGCCGCCATGTGGCGCGGCCCGGCGTCTATGCCATTCTGGCGCGTGGCGACCAGGTTTTATTGACCCATCAGATGGCGCCGGTGCCCGAGTTCCAGCTTCCCGGCGGCGGCATCGACCCCGGTGAACAGCCCCTGTGCGCCCTGTATCGGGAAGTGTTCGAAGAAACCGGCTGGCACATCGGGCGGGCCAGGCGGTTTGATGCGCACCGGCGGTTCACCTTCATGCCCGAATACGACATCTGGGCCGAAAAGATCTGCCTGATCTACGTGGCCCGCCCGGCCCGTGCGGTGGCGCCGCCGCCCGAGGCCGGTCACAGCGCCGTCTGGCTGCCCATGGACATCGCTGCCGAACGGGTCGGCAGCCCCGGCGACCGCGCTGCCCTGCGCCGCTATGGTCGCAGGATCGGGCTTTAGCGTCCCGGTTCTGCTCCGCGAAATTCGAACATTGCCACCGACACGTCATCGGGAAACTCCGACACGCCCGAGAAGCTTTCCAGATCGGTCACCAACCCGTCCAGCAGTGCCGGTCCGGCCAGCGCCTTGCGTGCGGCCAGCATGTCCTGAAAGCCCGCGTCCTCCAACTGCCCGCCACTGCGGCCGGGGCATTCCGTGATCCCGTCCGAGGCCAGTAGCAGCCGGTCGCCGGGGCAAAGCTTGAGCCGCACCGGGGCATAGTCGGCCTCTTCGATCAGGCCGACCGGCAGACCGCCCTGGCCGTGCAGTTCCACCGCGCCGTCCACACGCTGCACCACCGGGTGCGGGTGGCCGGCCTGGCAGAAATCCACCATCCCGCTGTCGAGATCGACAATGGCATAGGCGATGGTGAAATAGAGATCCGTCGAGATCACCGTGGACATCAATTCGTTGAACCGCCGCACGACTTCATCCGGGGGAAGCACGCGGTAGAAATCCCCGGCGGTGTGCGACAGGGCGATGTTCTGGCGCGGGCTGGCGGTGTTCAGATGGCCGGCCAGCCGCGCGGTCATCAGGGCGGAGCTGATGCCATGCCCCGACACATCGATGGAATACAGTCCCACCTGGCTGGCGCTGGCGCGGAAGAACCCCACCAGATCGCCGCCCACATGGCCGCTGGAGCGCAGCAGCAACGACACCTGCCCGGTGCCGAAATCGCGAAACCGTTCGCGCACCAGCGCTTCCTGCAGTTTCTGGGCTTCCAGCAGATCTTCCTCGATCTTGCCATAAAGGCCCTGCAGCTCGGACAGGGTCTGACCGATCAGGCGATTCTTCTCGGACAATTCGTGCTGCATGGCGATGACCCGCATCCCGGCCTTCAGCCGCGCGCGCAATTCGTCGCCGTTTACCGGTTTGGTCAGGAAATCGTCGGCCCCGCGATCCAGTCCGTGGGCGATATCCGCCCGTTCGCTTTTCGAGGTCAGCAGGATAAAATAGGCGTAGCTCAGGTCCGGGTCGGATTTGACCCGGTGGCACAGTTCCGGCCCACACATGCCGGGCATCACCCAGTCGCTGAGGATCAGGCGGATTTCCTGGCTGCGGCAGACCTCAAGCGCGCGTTCGGCGCAATCGGCCTCAAGCACATCGAAGCCGAACCGCCGCAATTGCGCCGCCATCAGCATCCGTTGCGCCGGGCTGTCGTCCACGATCAGGATCCGCGGCCGCGCCCCGGCATCCGTACCTGCGCCCAGAAAGGGCGTTGTTTCATGTCTGGTCATCGGAACCCCCGAATGATCCTCCAGTGACAGCGCAGTGTTAACAAAATGTGAAACCGACAATTCTACGGGATTTATCAGTGGGTTGTTAAGGCGGCGGCGCTAGGCTCTAGGCCGGGTAAATGGTGTGGGAGTATGGCGCATGGATTGGGCGCGACTGGATGAGTTACGCGACGAAGTCGGCGCGGAGGCGCTGGACGAGATCGTCGAGATGTTCATGGCCGAAATCGAGGATCTGGCCACAAAGCTGCGCACGCAGCCGGATATGGCCACGCTGGGCGCAGATCTTCATTTCCTGCGCGGCGCTGCGCTGAACCTCGGGTTCACCCCGCTGGCCGAGGCTTGTCAGACGGGCGAATTGCTGGCCCGGCAGGGAAAAGCCGATCAGGTTGATCTGGTGGGCATCCTGGCCCGCCATGACCAATGCCTGCAGGCCCTGGCCGACCACCAGTCAGCGGCCTGAGGCCTAGATCAGGAATTCGGCTAGCGTCGTGTTGCGGGTGATGTCCTGATAGACGAAGCCATGCGCGTCGAGCCGGGCAAACAGATCGTCGAAATTGCCCGCGTCGGGGGTTTCGATGCCAATCAGGACCGACCCGAAGTTGCGCGCCGATTTCTTCAGGTATTCGAACCGGGCAATATCATCGTCCGGCCCCAGCAGGTTCAGGAAGTCTTTCAGCGCGCCGGGCCGCTGCGGCAGGCGCAGGATGAAATACTTCTTGATGCCCGAGAATTTCAGGGCCCGTTCCTTTACCTCCGGCAGACGTTCGAAATCGAAATTGCCACCCGAGGTGACGCAGACCACGGTCTTGCCGCGGATCTCGCTCGCGATGTCGGCCAGGCTGTCCACCGCCAAGGCGCCCGCCGGTTCCAGCACGACGCCTTCGACGTTCAGCATCTCGACCAGCGTGGTGCAGATGCGATCCTCGGGCGCGGTCAGCACATTTTCCGGCGGTATCGATTTCAACACCTCGAAGGTCAGCGCGCCGATCTGGGCCACCGCCGCGCCATCGACGAAATTGTCCACCTTGGCCAGCTTCACCGGCGCCCCGGCGGCCAATGCCGCGCTCAGGCTGGCCCCGCCCTGCGGCTCCACCAGACGCAGATCCACCGCCGGCGCCACCTCGGACAAATACCGCCGTGCGCCCGAGGCCAGGCCGCCGCCGCCCACCGGCAACACCATCAGATCGGGCGATTTCCCCAACTGGTCCAGGATCTCGACCGAGACCGAGGCCTGCCCCTCGATCACATCGGCATCGTCGAACGGTGCCAGGAAATGACCGCCGATCTCGCGGCAATAGGCCTTCGCCGAGGCCAGCGTGTCGTCGAAATAGTCGCCCGTCAGCCGCACCTTGATGGCGTCGCCGCCGAAGGCGCGGGTTTTCTGGATCTTCTGTTGCGGGGTTGTCACCGGCATGAAGATCGTACCCTGCACGCCGAAATGCTTGCAGGTGAAGGCCACGCCCTGCGCATGGTTGCCGGCGCTGGCGCAAACGAACTGATCCTGCTCAGGCGTCGCGGCACGTACCTTGCGCATGGCATTGAACGCGCCGCGGATCTTGTAGGAGCGTACCGGCGACAGGTCTTCGCGCTTCAGCCAGATATCCGCATCGTAGCGGTCCGACAGAAAGTCGTTGCGCAACAGAGGCGTGGGTGGAAACAGGGCCCGCATGCGGGCGGTGGCGGCCAGGGCGGCATCGGCGAAAGAGGTCATGGGCGCATCTGCCGCCAAGCACGCGGGCTTGGCAAGGGAATTGTCCCGCACCGGTGCAATGCGCGCCCGGTCACGCCCGACAGGACAGGGTGTTCAGCTTCTCAACCAGCGCGGCGCCGGTGTCGGGTTCCAGAAAACGGCTCCACCCCAGACGGGCCTGATAGCCGTCTTCGCCGCGGTTGATGTATTCCCACAGCAGGCTCTGGTCCGCGTCCAGGGCAAACAGGCGCCCGGCGTTCTGTTCCTCGATCATGATCTCGCCCGAGGCCCGGATATGCTGCAGCCCCTCGGTCGCGCTGCGCAACTCCATCTCCGCCAGCGTGTCGTCCCACGGCGAGGTGACCTTCCGGGTCTCGAAGTCATAGACCAGCACCTTGGAATGATCGGGAATCCACGGGATCGGATGCGCCAGGTAGGTGTTGTTGTTGAACACCGCGATCCGGTGATCGTCCAGCACATCGACGTCATGCTGGTGGCTCCAGGGGCCGGATTTGGACCAGACGATGCGATCCTCGGACGGGCGGTACAGCGCGATCATCGACGGGTTGCGCAGGCTCAGGAACAGGTCGCCCTTCTTCCAGTAGGCGCCATCGGCCTTCACGGGCTGAATGTCGTTGAGGTGGATGGGGTTGGCCAGATACTCGTCCCGGCCGAAAACGAACTGGTGCAGGCCCTGCTTGAGCAGAATGTCGGCCACCGAGCGCACCATCAGAACCTCCCCCTCGGGGCTGACGTGGGTGATGGCATCGTCCAGGAACTCCTCCTTGTTGACACGGTCGATTGTCGGCGGATCCAGCACCGACGCCACCCAGAGCGAGCCGTCGGTGTCCACTTCGGTGGAATGGTGGAACAGGTAGTCGTCGTTGATCCAGACGATGCGGTTGCAGGCATCGACACGGGACAGCGGTGTGCGCGACTTGATGACGATATCCCCGTTGGGCAGGATCGCCGGATGGCGCGGCAGGAAACGGCTCTGGTTCTTGTCGCGGGCCAGATCGACGCCGCCGCTTTCGAAATCCGTGGCCTGCCGGTTGATCTCGTCGATGGGGGGCAGCCAGGCGTGGCGCTGTTCCTGGGCGTTCAGGTCCCACAGTTCGATGACGCTGCGCCCCCGGTCCGGATCGTAGCGGCTGAACAGCAGGTACCCGGCCTGGGGACGGTTGCCCGGCGCGTAGGTGAAGGCGAACCCGGTCCGGCCATCGAATCGCTGGTTCGAGATTTTCAGATAGCGTTCGGCCGAACTCAGACGGTTGAGAAACTTCGGAATGTTGGAAACGGCGAAGATCGCATCGCCCACGGCCCCGGCCTTGCGTCCGCCCTGTGCCGTATGCACCGCGATGTTGGAAAAGGCGATCATGGCGATCAGCCCGAACACGACCAGCAGCCCAACGGCCCAAACAGGCACGCTGCGCGTTACGAATCGTTCAAAGCGGCTCATGCGGACCCCCGAAGGAGACGGAAGAATTTGCTGTTGCGGCATTGTCCTGTGACATGTCACTTTAGATTAACGCAACGATTGCCATTCGCATAGAATTCCATGAATGCCACACACCCGTCAGCAAAATTGCGCCGAATTCTTCTTGGGTCGGAAACACGTCCAGACGCGGGTCGGCACGACCCCGTCGCTGGGCGGAAGTTACTCGTGGCCCGGCAAGGGGCGCTTTCGGAGACGTCGACATGAACGCCAAATTCACCGGTCTGACCTGGGATCACCCCCGCGGCTATGAAGCCCTGGCCGAGGCTGCGCGGAAGGTGAACGCGGAGCATCCCGGCGCGCCCCTGCTGCATTGGAACAAGCAGCCGCTGGAAGGGTTCGAAAGCGCGCCGATCGCGCAACTGGCCTCCGAGAATGACCTTGTGGTGATGGATCACCCCCATATCGGCGAGGCCGTGGCCGAAGATTGCCTTGTGCCCATCGAAGATCTGTTCCCCGAAACAACCATCGCCGCCTGGGGCCGCCAAAGCATCGGCCCCTCGATGCGGTCCTACCTGTGGCAGGGCAAGCATTGGGCGCTGCCGCTGGATGTGGCGATGCAGACGATGATGCGGCGCGCCGATATGGTCGCCACCCCGCCCGATAGTTGGGAAGCGGTGCTGGACATGGCGCACAAGGTGCCGGTGGCGCAATCGCTGGCCGGGCCGCATGCCATCCTGACCCTGATGTCGATCTGTGGCGGCGCGGGGGTTGCGCCGCGCGGGGACGAGATCTGGCCGGAGGCGCCGGCGCTGCGCGGGCTGGAAATCATGCACCGACTTTATCGCCTGCGCCCGCCGGGCAGCGAAACGCTCAACCCGATCCAGATGTCCGAAGTCATGGCACGCGGGGACGAGATTGCGCTGGTGCCGCTGATCTTCAACTACATCACCTATGCCCGCGCCGGCGATGGCCGATACCCGCTGGCCTTTTCCGACAGTTTGCGGACGGCCTCCGGGCTGGGCGGCATGATCGGCGGCACCGGCATCGCCTTTACCAAACGCTGCCAGCCCGATCCCGAGCTTCTGGCGCATGTGCGCTGGCTGATGGATCCGCCCACCCAGACCCGGTTCCTGCCCGCGCACGGCGGCCAGCCTTCCGCCCGCGTGGCATGGCAGGATGACGCGGTGAACCGCGACTGGGGGAAATTCTACCGCGATACCGCCGCCACCGCCGAACACGCACTGCTGCGGCCAAGGTTCGACGGCTATGTGGACTTCCAGACACGCGGCGGCGCGCGGGTCCGTCAGGCATTGGAAACCGGCGAGGCGGAACACCAGACCCTCGCCGCCCTGCGCAGCCTGTGGCAAGAAATCCGATCCCGGTCGCGCGGCGATCTGGATGACACGCGGCCGCAGGCAAACGGGTGATGAGCCGCCGTGCGCGCGCCTGTTCCGGAGTCCCGCTGCCTATCGCTTGACCATTCGGCGGCACCTGGCGGCGCGCCCGGCGGTGGCTTCATGTGTCGGACTCTTGCACCGGTTCAGCCAGCGCCAGCCGATAGATCCGGCGCGCGGTTGCGCAGAAGATATCCTCCAACTCCGCCCGAGTACGCCCGCCCAGCACCCGCGCCAGACTGGCAAATTGCTGGTCCACCGGGCAGTTGACCCCTTCCACCGGCATGTTCGAGCCATAGAGCACCCGCGCGGACCCGAGACTGGTCAGCAGGTGATCAACGAACGGACGCAGAACCTGCGGGTCCCACGCCTTGTCCACGGTCCACAAGCCGGACAGCTTGACGGACACATTGGGACAGTCCGTCAGCCCGGCGATGCCTGCCGCCCAGGCGTCGGTATTGCCCGGCTGCGACGGCTCCAGTGTCGCGAAATGGTTGACGACGATCTGCAAGCGCGGATGGGCGGCGGCGAACTCCGTCAGTTCGGCCAGCTGTTCGGGCGCAACGACCATCTCAAGGCACAGGTCGTGCTCGGCCATATGCGCCGCCGCATCGCGAAACCCGGCATCCAACAGCACATGGGGGCGGTCGGCCACGCGCCAGCGCCCGGCCTTGTCCCATGCCACCGGCGTCCGCAACCCGCGCAGGGCAGCAAACGCCCGGTGCCGGTCGACGGACTGCCGCGCGTCGGGGGCGGACAGATCGATCTGTCCGACAATGGCCGTGGGCCAACCGGTGCGATCCGTCAGGTCTTGCAGCCAGCGGGTTTCCTCGACGGGATCCGCGCCGCAATTGGCCTGCACATGCACGCTGCCCGCCAGCGGCAGACCGGCGAAATCGGCAAGGTATTGCGGGGGCAGGTAGTCGCCCGCGATGCCCGCCTTGTCCCCGAACCGTGCCGCAGGCGCCGAGGCATCCAGCCAGCGATAGGGAAAGCGCCCGATCTGCCAAAAGTGGTGATGCCCGTCGATCAGCGCGATGCCGCGCAAGAGGTCCGAGACCCCTTGCGCAATGCTTGCTGCTTCAGCCCCAGTCACGGAGGTGCCGCTCAATAGGTGGCTCGCCCGCCGGACAGGTCGAACACCGCGCCGGTGGTAAAGCTGTTCTCTGGCGAGCACAGCCAGACGATCATTGCGGCCGCCTCGTTCAGTTCCAGGAACCGGCCACGCGGGATTTTCGACAGCATGTAGTCGATGTGTTCCTGCTTCATCTGGTCGAAGATGCGCGTGCGCGCCGCCGCCGGGGTGACACAGTTGACCGCGATGTCCAGATTGGCAAGCTCCTTGCCCAGCGATTTGGTCAGTCCGATGACCCCGGCTTTCGACGCGGAATAGGCCGAGGCATTGGGGTTGCCCTCTTTCCCGGCGACCGAGGCGATGTTGACGATTCGGCCATAGCCTTCGGCCACCATGGCCGGCACCACGGCGCGATTGACGTGGAACGCGCCGACAAGGTTGATCTCGCAGATCTTGCGGAACTCCTCGACCGGATAGTCGGCCAGGGGCGCGTTGGACCCGGCCACCCCGGCCGAATTCACCAGGATGGCAATCGGGCCGCCCTGCGCCTGCGTGGCCGCCATGGCCTGCTGGACGCTGTCCCAGTCCGAGATATCGACGGCACAGGCAAAGGCGCCGCCGCCGATTTCCTGCGCGGTCTTTTCCGCCAGGTCGGCGTCATTGTCCCAGATGGCGATGCGCGCGCCCGTGGCGGCAAGTTTCTCGGCGACGGCGCGGCCAATGCCCTGCGCGCCGCCGGTTACGATGGCAATCTGTTGCATGTCTGATGTTACTCCGTAGGGGCCGCCGGGGCGGTGTTGATGGATTGTCGGGAACCGCCGGAATGGGCCGATCCCAGAAGGGCGTGCAGAACTTCGACCGCGCGGGCGCCGACATCGCCGGGGCTTTCGTTTCGCCCTTTGCCCAAGGCGATATCGGCCAGCCGGTTGGCAGGGCCTTCGCAGCTGTAGGTCCAGGCACCGGGCGGTACCGCCGCAGTTTCGGTGACCCCGTCGGGCAGTTTCAGGGTCAGCCGCTGGGTTTCGATGTCCAGCAGGACCGAGCCTGTGCTGCCGTAGATCCGCAGATCAACCTCGAATCCATGGCCCTGGGGCACCCCGCAACTGCCCGAAAACACCCCGGTTGCACCGTTGGCAAAGCGCACGGTTGCCGCGTCGTGCAGATCGATGGTGGTCGGCGCATCATAGGTGATGGCCTGGATCTCGGCAGCGCGCAGATCGGTCAGCCAGAACAGGATGCCCAGCGCGTGCGACAGCTGACCATAGGCATAGCCGCCGCCCTGATCGGGGGACTCCCAGGTCGACCGGTCCGGCTGGATCGCCACATGCTGCCAGCGGCCCAGCGCCCCGCCCGAGAAGATCGACCGCGTGAACGACGCCATGTGACAGACCACATGTTCGATCTCGCCGATCTTGCCGACCATCTCGCGCATCTGGTCCAGGCCGGGTTTGTAGTTCCAGCCATAGGCGACCAGCAGTTCGCGGTCGGCGCGGCGCGCGGTTTCGACCAGATCCCAGGCCTCGGCGGGATCCAGACACATGGGCTTTTCGACAAGGACATGACAGCCCTTTTCCAGAAACGCCTTGGCCTGCGCGTAGTGCAGGTTGTGCGGCGAGGCGATCACGGCAATGTCGATGTCGCGGTCCAGAATCTCGCGCCAGTCTTCGGTGGCAAAAGCAAACCCGAATTCGTCTCGGATCAGGTCCAGTTCTTCCCGGCCCAGGCGGCAGACGCTGTCGAGGACCACCTCGGGCCGGGCGGCCAGAACCGGGATATGCATGCGATAGGCGAAATGCCCGGCGCCGATGATGGCAGCCTTCACCATGAGCGGCCTCCTGCGGACCGGAAACCCTGGGCCTGGTTCGAATTCTTCATGTGCTGCTCCTGATCTGTAACTGAAAACCGACGTCCTTGACGGTGCGATCGACCGGGGCGCCCTGCAGCCGCTGCAACGTCTGCGCCGCAGCGGCCTCGCCGATCTCGCGGCCGCGAATCTGCACCGTCGTCATGGGCACCGGCAGCAGGGCGGACAGGCTGAGATCCCCGAACCCGGCAATCGCCACGTCCTCGGGCACCCGGACACCGTTCGACAGGCACCACAGCATGGCGCCCTGCGCGGGAAGTTCCGCAAGGAAGAACACCGCGTCCGGCTTGCGGTCGCGGGCCAGCAGGCTGCGAATCAACGGGCCACCGCTTTCGATGGTGGCGGGGTTGTCGAATTCGACGATGGACTCAGGACCCACCTCGCGGCCCGCGGCCGTCATGGCATCAATGAATCCCTGCGTCCGGTCGGCCGCCTGGTCGTTGTTGACCGAACTGCCGCCCACCATCACGATGTCCCGGTAGCCCTTGTCGATAAGATAGCGGGTCATCTCCGCCGCCGCCGCGTGGTTGTTGAACCCCACGGCACTGTCGATCACGTTCTCGCGGGTATTCCATGCCTCGACCACTGGCCCGTCGTACCGGTCCAGCAGCCGCCGCGCGGCATCGGTATGGGAAAAACCTGTCAGGATGATCGCATCCGCCTGACGCGCGATGAAGGTGCGAATCGCCTCCTCCTCTTTCTCGGGCTGCCAGTTGCTGACCGCCAGCAGAACCCGCTGGCCCTGCGGCTCCAGAGCCTTGGACACGCCTTCCGCGAAATCGGCGAACAGCGAGCTTGCAAGGATCGGCACCACGACCCCGATCATGTCCGAGCGTTGCGAGACCAGAGAGCGCGCAGCAAGGTTGGGAATATAGCCCAATTCGTCGATGGTTTTCTGGATCTTGGCGCGGGTATCCGCGTGCACCGTCTCGGGCTGGCGCAGGGCGCGCGACACGGTGATCAGCGACAAACCAGACGCCTTGGACACGTCTTTCAACGTCACCTTCCTGCGAGTCTCTCCAGCCATCCGCGTTACCCCTTCACCCGTTCAGACACCCCTGAGGATGCTTCGGCCGCCCTTCCACCGAGGAAACGAAAACGGCCGTTTTTGTAATTGACACACGAATATCATTGCCATTAGGGTCCGTCAATATCGAATGATACTCGTATATCATCGAGATTCGGAGGCGACAGTCCTGTCGCTTCATCACCTGGGAGGATCTATCATGATCAATGCAATCAACCGTCGCCGCTTCCTTGGCACGACGGCCGTTGCCGGGGCCGTGACCCTTGCAACCGTCGGCGGCGCCTATGCGCAGTCGGGCGAACTTTCGGTCTGGAAATTCGGCGGCACGCCGAACGAGGTTGAACAGTGGGCCGGCCGGAACGACGCGTTTTCCGAAGCCAACCCCGACGTCGAGCTGAACTACTCCTACTTCAACGGCCAGATCCGTCGTCAGAAGATCCTTGCGGGCTTCCAGACCCGCCGCCTGGCGGATGTCATCGTGGCCTTCGGTCAGGACATTCCCGAATTCGTCGGCTTCGGCATGGTGCAGCCGCTGGACGACATCGCCGGTGACAAGATCGACGGCTGGAAAGAGCGCATTGTGCCCGAGGTGCTGGAATCCGGCATGGAAGACGGCAAGCTCTACGGCCTGCCGACCTATGTGGACATGGCAAGCTTCCTGGCCGTCAACCTGGACGCGCTGGAAGAAGCTGGTTTCGACCGCCCGCCCGCAACCTGGGACGAGTTGCGCGAATACGCCAAGGCGATGACCAAACCCGGACGCCCCGGTATTGCCTTCCCGGCAACCACCGCGCCCGTGGACATCAACATCTTCGAAGGCATCGCCTATGCCAACGGCGGCCGGATCTTCGACGATGAAACCGGCAAGGTCACCCTGAACGATCCCGGCATCGTGGATGCTCTGCAACTTTATGTCGACCTGATCGCCGATGGCTCGACCCCGGCGGCGACTTCGCTGACCGAGACCTTCTTCCGCGACACCGCGCAACTGTTCGGACAGGGCCGCTCGGCCATGTGGATCGGCCTGTCGTGGCTGAACACCCCCTGGGGCGTGAACGAAGATGTGCGCTGGACCGGCGTCCCCTTCCCCCGCCCGGATGAGGCCACCGGCTCCTTCCCGCCGGTGAACGCGATCATGGACCCGACCGCGATCCTGATGGTCTCCTCGCGCTCGGAAAACCCGGAGGCGGCCATTGAGTACCTCGATTTCTGGTCGCAGAACGAGCAGCTGGAAATCTGGGGCGGCCAGCCCGAGATCGCCCGCATCCCCGCCGGTGTCGCCGCCTGGGACAATGCCGAGCTTGAGGCCGTCTGGCCGAACTGGGTGAAAGCCTACAACGAAGGCACGCTCTTCGAAGGGGCCGCCCCGATGCCGCGGTTCATCGGCGTTTCCGCCATCGAATCGGCCCTTGGCACCGCCATCCAGGAAGCCGTGCTTGGCCAGAAGACGCCGCAAGAGGCGTTGGACGACGCGACCAAGGCCGCCCAGACCCAGATCGACCTGATCCGCGGATAATCTCTCGGCCGACAGAAGAAAGGGCCCGAAGACAATGCAGAATGATCGCCTCCTGGCGTATTTCATGATTTTGCCC
This sequence comes from Meridianimarinicoccus marinus, assembly GCF_040689105.1. Lineage (NCBI taxonomy): Bacteria > Pseudomonadati > Pseudomonadota > Alphaproteobacteria > Rhodobacterales > Paracoccaceae > Meridianimarinicoccus > Meridianimarinicoccus marinus. The sequence goes on along the minus strand of NZ_JBFBVU010000020.1, from coordinate 13,547 downwards.
GTGGTGATTGCCGTTCTGGCGTTCGTCATCGGGCCCACCTACAACGTGGCCACGCTCAGCCTGACAAAGATCGTCATGGGGCAGGAGCGCGGCTTTGGAACCTTCAGCAACTTCACGTCGCTGACCGCCGATCCGGTGTTCTGGCTGGTGATGAAGAACACCGCCATCTGGATCCTGGGTGGCACCTGCCTGTGCGTGCTGGTCGGCTTGGGTGTCGGCACCTTCCTTGCCGTGGACAGCAAGCTGACCGGCGCCCTGCGGGCGCTGATCCTGCTGCCCTGGGTGCTGCCGGACGTGGTCACCGCCATGGCCTGGAAATGGATGCTGCACGGTCAGGTCGGCATCATTGGCCAGACCCTGGAATCCACGGGGATGACTGAAGGCACGATATCCTTCCTGGGCGATCCCAACCTGGTCATGTGGGCGCTGGTCGTGGTGCTGATCTGGCGCAAGATGCCGCTGGTGGCGCTGATCCTGTGCGCCGCGATCCGCTCGGTTCCCGACGATCAGATCGAAGCCGCGCGCATGGATGGTGCCAGCCCGTTGGAGCGATTCCGCTTCGTCATCATCCCCAACATCGCGTTTTCGCTGACCGCCGTGACCGTCATCTCGATGATCTGGATCACCGCTGAATTCGCGCTGCCGTGGATCATGACCGGTGGTGGCCCGGCCAACGCCAGCCAGATCATGTCGACCTACATCTACCAACAGAGCTTCGAATTCTTCAACTGGGGCGTGGCCTCGGCCATGTCGGTCATCAACCTGGTGATGCTGGCCTCGATCGTCGCGCTGTATCTCTACATCAACCGCCGCTCGTGGGCCTCGGAGGGTTCGGAATGAACGAGTCTCCCCGCACATTCTACTGGATCGCGCTCAGTCTTGTGGGCGTCGTGATCGCCATCTACATCCTGTTCCCGATCTTCTGGCTGTTCCTGGCCTCGTTCAAGACGCAGGCCGAACTGGCGCAGCTTCCGATCTCCTTCTGGCCGCAAACCCCGACATTGGAGGCGTACACGGCGCTGTTCTCGCCGACGCACCAGAAGGGACAGCTGCTGGACTGGCCGCGCCTGATCGGCAACAGCTTCTTCGTCGCGATCACCTCGACGGTTCTTGTGGTCTTCTTCGGAACGCTGGCCGGCTATGCCTTTGCCAGGCTGAAGTTTCCGGGCCGCGACCTGATCCTGGGCGGGCTGCTCATCAGCCGTATGTTCCAGGGCGCCGCCCTGCTGCTGCCGACCTACCGGCTGATGAACATGATCGGTCTGCAGGACAGCCTGATCGGTCTGGTGCTGCTCTATTCCGCCTTCGGCCTGCCCTTCGCGACCTGGATCATCGCCTCCAGCCTACGGGAAATTCCGCGCGAACTGGAAGAAAGCGCCATGATGGACGGGGCGACCCGCATTCAAAGTATGGTCATGGTGGTGCTTCCGTTGGCGACCCCGGCGCTGATCACCGCCGCCATGTGGCACTTCGTGGGGGCGTGGTCCGAGTTCGCCTTTGCCTCGATCCTGCTGGAGTCCAACGACAACAAGACCGTCACCATCGGTCTGGCCAGCTTTGTCGAGCTGTTCACGCTTGAGTTCCAGTACGTCGGCGCGGCCGCAGCCATCGTGGCCCTTCCCATCATGCTCGTGTTCTTCTTCGGTCAGCGCTACTTCACGCGCGGACTGCTGGCCGGGGCCGTGAAAGGATGAAGATCCGGTCCATCACTGCCCGGGCCGTGGATTGCGGCTTCCAGAAGCAGACCCTGCAAACCACAAGGATCGCGTCGCCCATGTCGCGCTTCCCCCGGTTTGCCGAGTCTCGCGCAAGCTGGATGTGGCCCACCAAGAAAGTCTTTGTCCGGGTCGAGGGCGAAGACGGCCACATCGGCTGGGGCTGCACCAATGGCGGCGAGGTTGTCGAGATGATCGTCAACGCCCATCTGGCGCGGCTGCTGACCGGCGAGGATCTGGGCGATGTGGCGCTGCTGCAAGACCAGATGACAGCCTCGCTTTTGCCCAACGATCGCTCGGGCTTTGCCATGATGGCGGTGGCCGGTGTCGACATTGCCCTGTGGGATCTTCAGGCCAAGGCCAGCGGCCAGCCGCTGGTGGATCTTCTGGGCGGCAGCGCCCAGGACACCCTGCCAGTCTATATGACCACGCCGCGGCCCGAAGCCTTCACCGACGGGCCGTGGCACGGGCTGAAGGCGGCAGCACCTTACGGACCCGAGGCCGGGCAAGAGGGGCTGGAGGCCAATATCGCCCTGATGCGCCGCTTTGCCGAGGCCGCTGGCCCGGATGTGCCGATCATGATCGACGCCTTCCTGGCGTGGGATGCGGATTATACCCTGCGGTTTGCCGAAGCCGCCGCCGATCTGCCGCTGGCCTGGATCGAAGATCCGATCCCGCCGCAGAACATCGAAGACCTGCGACGGGTTCGGGACGAACTGGATCCCGACATCGCTCTGGCGCTTGGCAACTTCGCCTACTCGCGGGCCGATTGCGCCGACCTGTTGCGCAGCGGCGTGGTCGGGGTGTTGCAGCCGGATGTGGCCTGGGCGGGCGGCATCACCGAAACTCTGGCTGTTCTCGACATGGCCGCCGGTACCGATGTGCCGGTGATCCTGCACAACACCTGCGAACAGCCCTGGTCGCTGGCGATGGCCGCGGCCTGCCAGACCGGGGCGCAGGTGGAATGCGTTGACCGTGGCGAGACCTCGCCGCTGTACAGCCTGATGGGGCCGCGCCCCGATCTTGCGGGCGGCCATGTGGCCGTCCCCCGTGACCCGGAGGGCAACCGCCCTCCCCAGTTTGTGCTGCCTGCGTTCGACGCGGGTGCTGAAATTTCCAAGGGAGGATGATCCGATGGGATCAGTAGCGCTCAGAAACATCCGTAAATCCTATGGCGCGGTCGAAGTCCTGCACGGCATCGACCTCGACATCTCGGACGGCGAATTCACCGTGCTGGTCGGCCCTTCGGGCTGCGGCAAGTCCACGCTTCTGCGCTCCATCGCCGGGCTGGAAACCATCTCGGGCGGCGAGATCGTGCTGGACGGTACCGTCATCAACCGGCTGCAGCCCAAGGAACGCAACATCGCGATGGTGTTCCAGAACTACGCGCTGTACCCGCATATGGACGTGGCCAAGAACATGGCGTTCTCGCTGCGGCTGGCCAAGGAATCCAAGGAAGAGATCGCCCGCAAGGTCAACGCCGCCGCCGAGATTCTGGACCTCGTACCGCTGCTGGAACGCTTCCCGCGCCAGTTGTCGGGCGGCCAGCGTCAGCGCGTGGCCATGGGCCGCGCCATCGTTCGGGATCCGGAAGTGTTCCTGTTCGACGAACCGCTGTCGAACCTCGACGCCAAGCTGCGGGTGCAGATGCGCGCCGAGATCAAGGAACTGCACCAGCGCCTGAAGACCACGACGATCTATGTCACCCACGACCAGATCGAAGCCATGACCATGGCCGACAAGATCGTCGTCATGCGCGGCGGCCATGTGGAACAGATCGGCTCGCCGCTGGAGCTGTACGACAACCCGGCGAATGTCTTCGTGGCCGGGTTCATCGGCTCGCCCGCCATGAATTTCCTGCCCGCGAAAGCCTCGGCTGACGGGCTGCGCACCGCCTCCGGGGTGATCCTGGGGGCGCCCGGCACCCAGCTGAAGAACGGCCATGACATCATCGCGGGTTTCCGCCCCGAGGATCTGCGCCTGGCCGACACCGGCATTCCCGCCAAGATCGTTGTGATCGAGCCGACCGGCGCGGAAACCGAAATGGTGCTGCGCACGCCGGATGGCACCGTCACCCTGACCACCCGCGACCGTATTCCCCATGCGCCGGGCGACCAGGTGCATCTGTCCATCGTTCCCGGCAAGATGCATTGCTTCGACGCGGCCACCGAAGTGGCGCTTGGTCAGGTCGGCACCGCGTCATGAAGATCAGCGACGTCAAGGTCACGCGGTTCCGCACCCACGCGGACCGCTGGGACATCGGCCATGCCCGGCTGAAACCCGGCGCCGAGGTGATCCAGACCGTGACCACCATCGAGACCGACGCGGGGCTGGTGGGGCATTTCTTCGGCGGCGGCAAGCATGGCGATCAGGACGGCATGACACCGGACGAACAGCGCCTGATCGAGGGCCAGGTCCGCGACATGATCCTCGGGGCCGACCCGTTCGACCGCGAGCTGATCTGGAAATGGATGTGGGTGCGCAACATTCCCGAGGTGGCGCAAAGCGTCATTGACTGCGCGCTGTGGGATCTGGCGGGCAACCACGCCGGCCTGCCGGTCTACAAGCTGATGGGCGGGGCACGCGACAAGGTGCCCGCCTATGCCTCGACCTATCCCAACATCGGTCCGCCGCAGGTCTATGCCGAACACGCGCTGGCCTGCAAGGCCGAGGGCTACAAGGCCTACAAGATCCATCCGCATTATTTCTGGAACCCGGACACCGGCAAACCCACCAACGGCCGCCCCTCGAACATCCGCGCCGATATCGAGACCATCAACCTTGTGCGCGAGGCGGTCGGGCCGGACATGGTGTTGATGTACGATGTCTGGGGCACCTACCACACGCTGGAAGAGACCATCAAAGTCGGCCGCGAGTTGGAGAAGCTCGACTTCTACTGGTTCGAACACCCGATGCCCGAATACCGGGTCGAAAGCTATCGCCGGCTGTGCCGCGAACTGTCGATCCCGATCCTCGCCCCCGAAATCGCTGCGGGCGGCGTCTTCACTCGCGCCGAATGGATCCTTCAGGGCGCCTCGGACATGAGCCGGATGGACATTCGCCGGGGCGGCATCACCGGCTGCCGCAAGACCGCCGTGGTCTGCGAGGCCTTCGGTCAGCGCTGCGAGATTCACATGGCGGGCTGGGGCAACCTGCAGGTCATGGGCGCGACTTCGGAAGACACCAGCGAATGGTACGAGAAAGGGCTGCTGGCCCCCGGCGTCGACTATGACGCCCCGCACCCCTATTTGCGCCGCAACTGCGATCCGATGGATGCCGAAGGCTATGTGGCGATGCCGACCGGTCCCGGCCTTGGCTACGATGTGGTCTGGGACTATATCGACGACAACCGGGTGACGTCATGAGCCTGCATCGACGCGCTTGGACCATGCGCCTGAAGGACGGCGCGGAAGCGGCCTATGACAAGGCCCATGCTGCCGTCTGGCCCGAGCTTCTGGACCAGATGACCGCAAGCGGCATCCGACAGTTCCACCTGTTCCGCACCGGCACCACGATCTTCGCCTTTCAGGAACGGGACCGCCCGTTCCCGGCGCCCGGTGCGCCCGCCAGCGAAACCACCACCCGCTGGTGGCAGGAGATGTCCCACCTGATGGTGACCGATGCCGACGGCCGCCCGGCGCATTACCCCCTGAAGCCTGTATTTTCCCTGACCATGACGGAGAGCGCCGAATGACTGGCCTGACCGGAATCGTGCCGATCCTGCTGACCCCTTTCACCGCCAACGGCACCATCGACTATGGCAGCTTGCGGCTGGAGGTCGATGCCATGCTGGAGGCCGGTGTCCACGGCATCGGCATCGCCATCGGCAGCGAGATCTTCAAGCTGACCCTGCAGGAACGGCGCGCCATGCTGAGCGCGGTGGCCGATCAGGTCGAGGGCCAGATGCCGGTCATCATGAACGTCTCGGCCCCCGGCACCCATGTGGCGGTGCAATTGGCCACCGAGGCCGCCGAGGCCGGTGCCACGCGCCTGATGATCTGGCCGCCGGATTTCTTCCCCAGCGGCCCGGACGCGGTGATCGAACATCTGGACCAGATCGCGTCGGCCACCGGCCTGCCCATCGTCCTTCAGGATGTGCCGCAGGCACCGATTCCGCCGGCGCTGGCCCTGCGCATCGCCGATGCGGTGCCGCTGGTCGACACCATCAAGGTCGAAACCCAGCCCACCGTCGCGCAGGTGCAGGCCATGACGACCGCCGTCGGCGACAAGCTGGCGATCCTTGGGGGCGCGGGCGGCGGCACGCTGGTCGAGGAATTCCGCCGGGGCGCGCGGGGCACCATGCCCTTTGCCAGCCAGGCGCGCGAGTTCATGCAGGTCTGGAACGCCCTGTGCGCCGGAAACTTCGACACTGCCGCCACGCTGGTCGAAGCCGAGATCCTGCCGGTCAGCCGCCTGGGGTTCCAGTCCGGCGACCTGTTCTACCACATTCACAAGGCGCTGCTGGTCCAGCGCCGCATCTTCAAATCCGCCTATGTGCGCCCCCCCACCAGCCAGCCCGACGCCATCACGGCGAAGGAACTGGACCACATGGTACAGCGGGTCGCCGCCAACACTCAGAAACACAAGGAACTGACATGAAACTCATGCGCGTCGGCCCCAGGGGCCAGGAACGTCCCGCAGTACTGCATTCCGACGGCTCGATCCGCGACCTGTCGGGCGAGATCGACGACGTCGCGGGCGCGGCCCTTCTGCCCGAAACCCTGGACCGCCTGCGCGGTCTGTCGTTGGACAGCCTGCCGGTGATCGACGGGGGCAGCCGCATCGGCGCCTGCGTCGGCCATGTGGGCAAATTCATCTGCATCGGCCTGAACTATGCCGATCACGCCGCCGAAAGCGGCATGGAAGTGCCGAAAGAACCGGTGATCTTCATGAAGGCCACTTCGGCGATCATCGGTCCCAACGACACCGTCGTCCTGCCGCGCGGCGCCGAGAAGGGCGATTGGGAGGTTGAACTGGGTGTCGTCATCGGCAAGGAAGCCAGGGATGTGTCCGAAGCGGACGCGCTGGATCATGTGGCGGGCTACTGCATCGTCAACGACTTGTCTGAACGCGCGTTCCAGCTGGAACATGGCGGCCAGTGGGTCAAAGGCAAATCCGCCGACACCTTCGGCCCCATCGGCCCCTGGATGGTGACGCGGGACGAGATCGCCGATCCGGCGCAATTGTCCATGTGGCTGGAGCTGAACGGCGAACGGGTGCAGGACGGCTCGACCCGCACGATGGTTTTCGGCGTGGCCCATGTGGTGTCCTACCTGTCGCGCTACATGTCGCTGCAACCGGGCGACATCATTTCAACCGGCACCCCGCCGGGCGTGGGCTTCGGCATGACCCCGCCGCGCTACCTGAAGGACGGCGACGAGATGCGTCTGAGCATCGAAGGCCTGGGCGAGCAACACCAGCGCGTCACCGCAAGCTGATCCGCATGATGAGGCGTGAGGACAACGCCTCATCCCGACCACCGCGCGGCGCCCTCCCCGTCGCGCGGTGGCGTCCGTTTCCGCAGGGATCACCGCGCCACAGCGCGGTCTCAGGTTGACTTCGACCTATGACAGCGTGATCCCGGCACAGGCCGCCGTGTTGCCGATATGGGCCCGCATGGCGCGCTCGGCCCGCGCGCCGTCGCCCGCCTGCAAGGCCGACAGGATCTCGCGATGCTCCTGCATGGATTGCACCATGCGATCGCCGGCGGTGTTCGGAATCGGCTGACGCTGGCTTTCGGTCAACAGATCCTGAACCGAATAGTAAAGGCGGCGCAGCATCCGGTTCGGACTGGCCTCGGCAATCGCCCGGTGAAACCCCAGGTCGGCCTCCACATGCGCCACCAGATCGCCCTGCCGCCAGGCCCGTTCGAACTCTGCCGCCGCCTGCACCAACCGCTCCAACCGGGCCGCATCCATGTTTTGTGCCGCCGTCCGGCACAATTCGGATTCGATCAATACCCGCGACTGGAACACGTCGCGAATGGAATAGTCATCGTCATACCGCCAGACGGTCTGCGGCTCGGCCTCCGCATCGCGGTCGATGACATAGGTGCCCCGCGCCGGCAGCGTTCTGACCAGTCCCAGTGTTTCCAATGTCAGCAGAGCCTCGCGCAGGGACGGGCGCGAGACCTTCAGCGTTTCGGACAACACGCGCTGCGACGGGATCTTCTCGCCCTTTTTCAGCTCGCCGGTCCGAATCATTTCCTGCAGGCGTCGCGCAATCGTCTGCGTCACCGGTGCCTTTTCCATCATTTTCGCTGCTCGTCCTCCCGTTGCGACCCACGATAGCGGCGTCGTCCGGAAATGGACATGTCACCTGTTGCATCGCCAACCCAATCATGATTGCATACTGGTCAGACCGGTTTGTCCGGTCAATCCAGAAACGAACCAGGACAGGGAAACCTCATGACTGCATCGCCTCTCAAACTCGCCGCCCTCGGACTTGCCCTTTTCGGCAGCACGACCCTTGCCGCCTCCGCACAGGACAAGCTGACCGTCGGCGCGAACATCGGCAACGTGCCGTGGGAATTTCAGGACGAATCCGGCGATTTCGTCGGCTTCGAGATCGATCTGGTGAACGAGGTCGCCGCACGTCTGGGCGCCGAAGTCGAGATCGTGAACATCCCGTTCAACGGCCTGTTCTCGGCGGTACAGTCCGGCCGCATCGACATTGCCACCTCGTCGATCACCATCACCGACGAACGGCTCGAATCGGTTTCCTTTGCTCAGCCCTACTATGACAGCGACCAGTCGCTGACCGTCGCTACCGGCGGTCCTGCTTCGCTGGACGAGATGAAGGACAAGGCGGTTGGCGTCGACACCGGATCGACCGGCGACATGTGGGCCACGGGCAATGCCGATCAGGTCGGGTTTTCGGACATCCGCCGCTATGAAGGTCTGTCCCCGGCGATGCTCGACCTCGCCGCTGGCCGCATCGACGGTTACATCTCGGACATTCCGGCGCTGCTCTACTACGTGAAGGACAAGCCGAACCTTGAAGTGGTCCAGCGCATCGAGACCGGCGAGAAGTATTCGATGATGTTCGCCAAGGATTCCGAACTGGCGACCACGGTCAACGACATCCTCACCACCCTGAAGGAAGAGGGCGTTCTGGCCGGCCTGCACGAAAAGTGGTTCGGCGCGGTTCCCGAGGACACCACCTCGACCGTGAAGGTCCTGCCGATGCCGACGCTCAACTGAGCCGACAACGACCGGCCGGAGCCTCCCGCTCCGGCCCTTTCCGGCATCTGTGCCTGAAGGAACCCCATGAATATCTTCGACACTTTTCTGAACGTGGATGTGTTTCTGCGCACCTGGCCGCTGTTGATGAAGGGCCTTTGGGTCACGGCGCAACTGGGCGCGGCCAGCATCGTGGCCGGGCTGGTCCTGGGTCTGATCCTGGCGATGCTGCGGCTGTACGCGGTTGCCCCGGTCCGCTTCGTGACAAAGGTCTACATCGACGTCTTCCGGTCAATCCCGCTGCTGGTGCTGCTGATCATCGTCTATTACGCGCTGCCCTTCGTGGGCGTGCGCCTGTCGCCCTTCGCCTCGGCCATGAGCGCGCTGACGCTGGTCTCGGGTGCCTATACGGCCGAGATCTTCCGCGCCGGGATCGAGGCTATCCCGAAAGGCCAGTTCGAAGCCTCGGCCGCCCTGGGCCTGAACCACCGCCAGACCATGGTCGACGTGATCCTGCCGCAGGCCGTCAAGATCGTCATCCCGCCGCTGACCAACAATTCGATCAACGTGGTCAAGGACACCGCGCTGGCCTCGGTGGTGGCGATGCCCGATCTGCTGAAACAGGCCACACAGGCACAGGCGCTGGCCGCCAATCCGACGCCGCTGATCAGCGCCGCCGTCATCTACATTGCCTTTCTCTGGCCGCTGGTCGCGCTGGTGTCGCGCATGGAACGCCGGTTCGCCGCAAGGAGCCGCTGAATGTCCGGATTTGTCAGCATCAGAAATCTTCGCAAGTCCTATGGCACCTTCGAGGCGCTCAAGGGCATCGATCTTGAAATCGAAAAGGGCGAAGTCGTTTGCGTGGTCGGCCCCTCCGGGTCGGGCAAGTCGACGCTCATCCGCTGCATAAACCGGCTGGAAAGCTTCTCGGACGACAGCGAAATCCGGGTCGATGACATCCCCGTGCGACCGGGCCGCGCGCTGGCCAAGGTGCGCGCCGAGGTCGGCATGGTGTTCCAGTCGTTCAACCTGTTCCCGCATCTGACCGTGCGTGAAAACGTCATGCTCGCCCCCCGCCGGGTGCGCGGTACTTCGCGCGCCGATGCCGCGGCTCAGGCCGACCGCCTTCTGGCCCGTGTGGGCATCGCCGAACAGGCCGACAAATATGCCGCCCATCTGTCGGGTGGCCAGCAACAGCGCGTCGCCATCGCCCGCGCCCTGGCGATGGAGCCGCAGGTCATGCTGTTCGACGAGCCGACTTCGGCGCTGGACCCCGAAATGGTGGGCGAGGTTCTGGACGTGATGCGCAGCCTGGCGGGCACCGGCGTCACCATGGTCGTCGTCACCCACGAGATGGGCTTTGCCAGCCAGGTCGCCGACCGCGTGATCTTCATGGATGCCGGCGAGATCATCGAGACCGGCCCGCCCAGCCAGGTACTGAGCAACCCGCGCGAACCCCGTACCCGGAACTTCCTCAGCGCCGTGCTGAACCACTGACAAGGATACCCGAAATGACCGACACGCAACGACCGCTCGACATGGAGTTCGTGCACAGCCAGTTTCCGGGCCTGCGCGACGACTGGGTGTTCTTCGACAACGCCGGCGGGTCGCAAACGGTGCAGGGTGCGGTGGACCGGATCACCGAGTTCCTGTTCGAACGCAACGTGCAGATCGGCGGCAGCTACGCGGTCTCGCAGGCCGCGGCCGAGGCGCTGATGAAAGGTCGCGAGGCGGGTCAAACGCTGGTCAACGCCGCCCGCCCCGAAGAGATCGTCTTCGGCCCCTCGACCACAGCGCTTCTGCAAACGCTGGCCGCCGCCATGCGCAGCCAGTTCCAGCCCGGCGACGAGATCATCGTCACCATGGCCGACCACGAAAGCAACATCGGCCCCTGGGACCGGCTGCGCGAATTCGGCGTTGTGGTGAAGTTCTGGCCGCTGGACCGCGACAACTATCGCCTTCGGCTGGAGGATCTGGAACCGCTGATGACCGACCGCACCCGGCTGGTCTGCGTCACCCATGTATCCAACATCCTGGGCAAGGTGAACCCGGTGGCCGAGATCGCCGATTTCGTCCATGCCCGTGGCGCGAAGATCTGCGTCGATGCGGTGGCCTATGCCCCGCACCGGCTGATCGATGTGCGCGCCTGGGACGTGGATTACTATGTCTTCAGCCTCTACAAGGCCTATGGCCCGCACATGGCGCTGATGTACGGCAAATACGACCTGCTGCGCGAGCTTGACGGGCTGTACCACTATTTCTACGGCAAGGACAAAGTCCCCGGAAAGCTGGAGCCGGGAAATCCGAACTACGAACTGGCCTACAGCACCTACGGGATCGTCGACTACCTTGCCGCGCTTGGCGCCCGCCACGGCGGCACCGGCGACCGCCGCAGCAGGATCAAGGCCGCCTATGCCGCCATCACCCGGCAGGAAGACCTGCTGACCGAGCGCCTGCTCGGCTGGCTCAACGCCCGCAACGACGTCCATGTGATCGGCGAGACGGCCAACGAGGACAGCACCCGTGTGCCCACCATATCCTTCAAGTTTGCGGGCGCGGATTCCGGCGCCGTGGCGCGCGCGATGGATGACTACGGCATCGCCATTCGCTTTGGCGATTTCCACTCGCGTCGGCTGGTCGAGGATCTGGGCGAGGACGGCAACAACGGCGTGCTGCGGGTGTCCATGGTGCATTACAACACCGTGGAGCAGGTGGACCGGTTGACCGCGGCCCTGTCCGAAATCGTCGCCGGAGTCGCCGCATGAGTGCCTCCTGCGACCTGGCCATTCGCGGCGGCACCATCGTGACCGCCGCAGACCGCTTCCGCGCCGACATCGGCGTGCGCGACGGGCGGATCGTGGAAATCTCGGAACGCGTCGAAGGCGCGGCCGAGGAGGTCGACGCCACCGGGCTGCTGGTGCTGCCTGGCGGGATCGACGCGCATGTGCATCTGGCCCAGCCGACATCGGACGGCACGGTGATGGCCGACGATTTCGAAACCGGCACCCGGTCGGCGGCGGCGGGCGGCAACACCACGGTTCTGCCCTTCGCGATGCAGATCAAGGGCACCTCGCTGCGCGACTGCGTCACCGCCTATCACCGGAAGGCCGAGGGCAAATGCTATACCGACGTGTCCTTCCACCTGATTGTGTCCGATCCGACGCCGCAGGTGCTGGGACAGGAACTGCCTGCGCTGGTGCGCGATGGCTATACCTCGTTCAAGGTCTTCATGACCTATGACGACCTGGTGCTCAGCGATGCCGAACTGCTGGAGGTTTTCGACGTGGCCCGGCGCGAGAAGGCACTGGTGATGGTGCACGCTGAAGGGCATGACGCCATCAAGTACATGACCCGCAAGCTGGAAGAGGACGGCCGCACCGCCCCCTACTATCATGCCGAAGCCCACGCCGAGATTGCCGAGCGCGAAGCCACGCACCGCGCCATCAGCCACGCGCAACTGACCGATGTGCCCATCGTGATCGTGCATGTCTCGGGCCGCGATCCGATGGAGCAGATCCAATGGGCCCGCAAGCGCGGCCTGAAGGTGCATGCGGAAACCTGCCCCCAGTATATCGCCCTGACCAAGGACGACCTGAAAGGTCTGAACATGGATTTCGAGGGCGCGAAATACGTGTGTTCCCCGCCCCCGCGCGACACCGACAGCCAGGCGGCGATCTGGGAAGGACTGCGCGACGGCACCTTCGAGCTGTTCTCTTCGGACCATTGCCCGTTCTACTTCCAGGGCGCGGAGGGTACCGGAAAGGACAACCCGCGGGCGCGGACCTCGTTCAAATGGGTGCCGAACGGCATTCCCGGCGTCGAAACCCGGCTGCCGATCCTGTTCTCCGAAGGAGTCTCGAAAGGCCGGATCAGCGTCGAACGCTTCGTCGCCCTGACCGCGACCAATCCCGCCCGCCTGTATGGTCTATATCCCCGCAAGGGGGCCATCGCCATCGGTGCGGATGCCGATATTACCCTGTGGGATCCCGACCGCCGTGACACCATCCGGCAGGAAAAGCTGAACCACGGCTCGGACTACACGCCCTACGAGGGCATGGAGATCACCGGCTGGCCGGTCCGCACCATCCTGCGCGGCCGCACCGTGGCACGCGATGGACAGGTCGAAGCCGAGGCAACCGGCCAATACCAGTCGCGGGGGGTCAGCGAGGCTGTGGCCTGAACCGCCATCCGGTCACCGGTCCGGGACGGCATGAGCTGTGGCTTTGCCCACTCGTGCCCTCCGGGTACCGGGCCGGCAACCGTTGGCAAACATTCGCGATGGGGCAGCACCCCCGATGCCATCGGTCAGTTGTCCAGCCTTGTCGCGGGATCATCGGCCATCTGCACCGGGCGCCGGCCGTCGGGCGACGGGCGTCGGAATATCCCGCCATCATCGCCTGCGCGATCTCGTCTGTGGCGCCGCAAGAAAGCCGCCGGGTCGGATGCGAGGTTTGGCGAGATTGCGACCCCATCGAGGACCTGCTCAACCGTTTTGGCATCCCCAAGCCGTGCCGCAGCCACCGCCACAAGGAAATTTCCGAAACCGGGGCCCTTCGCGGCCGAGCGCGCACCGAGTTTCGGCGATTGAACTTGACCCGCGCCTTGTGGCGCGAAGCGCCCGGGCGGTCGGCTCTTCAAATGGCGAGTCCGT
>NZ_JBFBVU010000146.1:0-238 GCF_040689105.1 Meridianimarinicoccus marinus | reverse complement strand
GCCACCTTCCATTTAATGGCGATGGCGAATCTACTGCCTGTCTTTAAAGGCTAGGTGAACAGTGAAGTAAACACTGAGTCATGTATTCGTGCAATAAAAAAAACGGAAGCCTCGGCTTCCGTTTTTTATGGTTTTTAATCAGTCTTTGTAATCGCCAATCGCTTTATCGAAACTGCTTGGCTTCCGGCAGATAGTCAAAACCGGCCTCGGCAAGGCGGGTAACCAGTTTGTCTTTATC
>NZ_JBFBVU010000145.1:0-239 GCF_040689105.1 Meridianimarinicoccus marinus | reverse complement strand
CAGTGAAATACAGCAAATTCCTACCGACCACTGAAACACTTGCACTGCGGAAGAATCTGGAATTTTTCAACAAGTTGGCAGGTACATTATAACTGAAAACGATCTCCCGTAATTTGACAAAGGTTCGGCTTTTGGCCGTAATTGGTCCTGACTGATAGTAATTAGTGGCCCAATTTTGCCACAACACAGCAATGTCATTTGGGGCAAATTCTCTTGTATCGGAGATTATCTTACCATCC
>NZ_JBFBVU010000144.1:0-240 GCF_040689105.1 Meridianimarinicoccus marinus | reverse complement strand
CCTTTTTGCGTGCGCTTCTCCTCCGCGCCCTCTCTTCCTCCTCCTCTCCCTCTCCGCTTTCGGCGGGTGGCTTTTTTTTTTTTTTTTTGGGGGGGGGGGGGGGGGGGCGCGGGGGGGGGGGGGGGGCGGCCCCCCCCCCCCCCCCCCCAGCCGGCCCCGCCGCGGGGCGAGGGGAGCAGGGGGGGCGGGCGGGGAAGACCGGAAGACAGAGGGAGTGGGGAAAGGGGGGGGAGAAGGGGA
>NZ_JBFBVU010000001.1:0-387130 GCF_040689105.1 Meridianimarinicoccus marinus | reverse complement strand
ACGCGACCAGCTGCTCCAGCCCCGGCGCTTCGTAGTCGAACAGGTAGGAGCGTTCGCCGCGGGCCCGGATCTCGGCCTGCCCATCGATCACATAGGCCTCTTTCAGCCCGCGCTGGATCTGCGCCTGCCCCTGTGCCAGAACCTGCCGGAAGTCCCCGTCCGAGACCACGAACACCCGCTGCTGCTGGGCGTTCAGCAGATCCGCCAGCGCGGTGGCATCGGTCTTCAGATCGCGGCGCTGTTCTTCCTGATAGGCTTCGGCGGCGTCCAGCGAGGCGCCTATCACCGATTGCACCCGTTCGGAAAACCAGCCCTCAAGCCCCATGTTGACCGTCAGCCCGGCAAAAACCGCCACAAGAACCGTGGGGATCAGCGCCACCAGCGTGAACACCCCGGTCAGGCGCAGGTGCAGCCGCGAGCCCGCGGAATGCGCCCGCCGCGCCGCGATCATCCCGGCGATGCGATAGAGCACAAGCGCGGCAAGGGTCAGGATATAGACGAAGTCCAGCAGCAGGACAAAACGCAGACCGCCGCTTGACGATCCCAGCGCCAGAGGCCCGAGCACAAGGAACGTGGCCACGGCCAGGGTCGGCCCGAGGATCACCATGGCAAAGGTGGCCCCGGTGCGCACCCGTCGGCGGCGACTGAATTCGTTGAGCATGAGCCAGGTCGACCGACCCAGGTCTGCGCGCATGCCGGACCTCGAACAGATTGATCGTCGCGTTGCCGCGGATGTCATACCTGCGGCAGGGCTGCAACGCCCTGTTGCACGCTTACATCAATTTTCGCCGGCGTGTCACGCGGATATCAAGGTCGGTGATCTTCTTGCGCAGCGTATTCCGGTTGATGCCCAGAAGATCGGCGCATTTGGCCTGATTGCCGCCGGTGGCATCCAGAGCGATCTCGATCAGCGGCATTTCCACTTCGCGCAGGATGCGCTGGTACAGACCCGGCGGCGGCAGCACCCCGCCGTGCAGGTCGAAATAGCGCTTCAGATGCGCCGCGACCGAAGCCGACAGCTTGTCGGTATCGGCTGCACGCCCGCCCATCGGCTCCATCGCCGGCTGGTTGCCCAGCACATGTTCCACATCCACCTTCGAGATCTGGTCCTCGGGGCTGGTGACCACCAGGCGGCGCACGGTGTTTTCCAGCTGGCGCACGTTGCCGGGCCAGGAATAGGCGCGGATCATTTCCATCGCGTTATCGTCGAAACGGCGGGCCGGGGCGCCGTCCCGCTCGGCACGGGCCAGAAAGTGATCGGCCAGAAGCGGGATGTCATCGACCCGTTCGCGCAACGCAGGCACCTGCACCGTCACCCCGCTGAGCCGATAGTACAGGTCCTGCCGGAAACCACCGTCGTCGATGCGCCCGCTCAGATCCTCTTGCGAGGTCGCCATGATCCGCGGCGAGGGATCGCCGAAACCGTCCAGCATCCGCACGATCTTGGCCTGTGCCTCCAGGTCGAAATCGCCGACTTCGTCGAACAGGATCGAGCCGCCGCGCGCCCGCGCGATCAGGTTGGCCGGGCCATCGACGCCGTCCAGATCGGTGGCCGAGGCCACCACGAAGGGCATCGCCCGCCGGTCGCTGAAGTCGTGGATGGCGCGCGCGATCAGCGATTTTCCAGTGCCGCTTTCGCCCGAGATCATCACCGACAGATCGGTGTTCATCACCCGCGCCACCAGCCGGTACAGCGATTGCATGGCCGGGGTGCGGCCGACCAGCGGCAGTTCGTCGGTATCCTCGTCCACCGGATCGCGGCGCACCGGGGCGCGGCGCTTGACCTCCAGCGCGCGCCCGGCGCGTTTCATCAGGTCGGGCAGATCGAAGGGTTTGGGCAGATAGTCGAAGGCTTCCGCCTCGGCGGCCTGAATCGCCGTCATGATCGTGTTCTGCGCCGAGATCACGATCACCGGCAGGCCGGGCCGTGCCTCGCTGATCTTCGGCAGGGTTTCCAGACCGTTGCCATCGGGCATGATCACATCCGAAATCACAAGGTCGCCCTTGCCCTCTTCGACCCAGCGCATCAGCGTCATCAGCGAGGAGGTCGCATGCACCTTGCAGCCTGCACGCGTCAGGGCTTGGGTCAGGACCGTGCGGATCGTGCGATCGTCATCGGCCACCAGGATCGTGCCATCCATCAGGGCGTCTCCGTCTCTTCTTTGGGGGCGACAGGCAGGGAAATGCGGAAAACGGTGCGGCCCGGCGTGCTTTCCACGCCGACCCACCCGTCATGATCCGAGACAATCTTCGACACCAGGGCCAGCCCCAACCCGGTGCCGTTTTCGCGACTCGATACAAAGGGATCGAAGATGTCGGCGACGATGTCGGCGGGAATGCCGGAACCGTCGTCGATGATCTCGACCTGCAGGGGCAGCCGCGCGTGGCTGCCATCGCTGCGGCGCACACGCAGCGCCATGTCATAGAAGGTGCGCAGGGTGATGGTGCCGCCCGATTTCGGGTCCGAGGCCTCGGCGGCATTCTTCATCAGGTTCTGGAACACCTGCAGCATCTGATCGCCGTCCACATGGGTGTTTGGCAGCGAGGGATCATAATCCTCGACGATCTTCATGCGCGCGGCCACGCCAAGGGCCGAGGACTTGCGGGCGCGATCCAGCAGATCGTGGAGGTTCACCGACTTGCGCACCGGCGGGCGCAGATTGCCGAATTGCTCGACCTGGTCCAGCAGCTTGGTGATGCGCCGGGCCTCGCCCACGATCAGATCGGTCAGCTCCAGATCCTCGCCGCGCAGCCCCATTGCCAGAAGCTGCGCCGCCCCGGTGATGCCCGCCAGCGGGTTCTTGATCTCATGGGCCAGCATCTCGGCCATGCCGATGGCCGATTTCGCTGCCGATTTCATCGAATTGGCGCGGTCCATGCGCTCGGCGATCTGGCGCGGTTCGAACAGCACCAGAACCAGCCCCGGATCGCGCATCACCGGCCCGATCTGCAGGTTGCATTGCGCCGGGGCGCGGTTGCCGCTGCCCACGTCCACGTCGTTGATATAAAGGCCCGCCTTGTCCGAGCGCACGCGCGCGAAGGCCTCTTCCAGCGGCGCGTCGACCATCACCTTGTCCCAGACCGGATAGCCGCGCACCGATTTGACCGAGGTGTTCAGGAAGGATTCCGCCGCCGGGGTCATGTCGAGGATCTTGTCCTCGGCATCGACCAGAACCGCCGGCACCGGCAGCGACGCCCAGAGGGTTTCGGCCCAGTTCTCGGTCATGCGGCCATCTCCGCATGGGCATCCAGCGCCAGCGGCAGAAGGGCATGCACCTGCGCCGGGGCGGCGGCGGTCAGAACCTCGCGCCGCAGCGCTGCAGGCGTGTTGGCGGTGTCCATGTACCAGCCCAGATGCTTGCGCGCGACGCGCAGGCCCAGGCTTGCGCCGTAGAAACCCAGCATGTCCTTGTGATGGTCCTCGACCATGTCCACGAAATCTCTCCCCTCGGGAACCTGTGGCGCGGGCTGTCCGTGCAGATCGGTGGCGATTTCTGCCAATGCCCAGGGCCGGCCCTGCGCGCCGCGCCCGACCATCACCCCGGCCGCGCCAGAGGCCGCCAGCGCCGCGCGCGCATCCGGACCGTTGCAAATGTCACCATTGGCCAGCACCGGGATGTCCAGCGCATCGACCACCGGGGCAATTGCTGCCCAATCGGCCCGCCCCTTGTAAAACTGGCAGCGGGTGCGCCCATGCACCGTCAGCATCTGCACTCCGGCATCGGCGGCGCGGGACCCCAACTCGGACGCATTCAGGCAGTCATGGTCCCAGCCCAACCGGGTTTTCAGCGTCACCGGAACGGACACGGCGGCGACCACAGCCTCCACCAGACGCAGCGCCAGATCCAGATCGCGCATCAGGGCCGAGCCCGACAGGCCGCCCACCACCTTTTTCGCTGGGCAGCCCATGTTGATGTCGATGATGCGGGCGCCATTGGCCTCGACCATGCGCGCGGCCTCGGCGATCCAATACGGGTCGCGCCCGGCCAGTTGCACGGCGCTGCGGGTCTCGCCAAAACCCAGTTCCGCGCGCTCGCGCACGCCGGGCTTGGCCTGTACCATTTCCTGGCTGGCGACCATTTCCGACACCACCAGCCCGGCGCCGAAGCGGGACACGAGCCTGCGAAACGGCAGATCGGTGATCCCCGCCATCGGTGCCAGCACCACATTGGGTGCGATTTCCTGATGTGCCAAGCGAATGGACAACTGCTCAATCCTTACGCGAATGTCTTTTTTCTGTACGTGCCCGCCCAGCAATAGCAAAGTGGACGGGCGCATTTAAGACGCCTCAACCACATTCTGCACATTTTTTGAGCAAATACCCCGGCTATCGGGCATGGATTGTCTCTCACAGGTGCAAGTCCTAAACAATCGGCATCTGATCGGAGGATCCCATGACCGCCGCTGCTGTCATCGTTGCCGCCGGGCGCGGCACCCGCGCCGGAGGCGCCCTGCCCAAGCAATACCAGCCCCTGCGCGGGGAACCGGTGCTGGCCCATACCCTGCGGGCGCTGGCGCGGCACCCGCAGGTGTCGGTGCTGGTGATGGTGATCCACCCCGAGGACGCCGATCTGTTCGCGGCCTTGCCCCACCCGGACCTGCCTTTACACGTGGTGCACGGTGGGGCCAGCCGAGATGCCTCGGTGCAGGCCGGGCTGGCGGCGGTGCCCGACACCTGCGACCGTGTGCTGATCCATGATGCGGCACGACCGCTCGTCAGCCGCAGGGTGATCGACGGGGTTCTGGCCGCATTGGCCACCCATCCCGGCGCGGCCCCGGCCGTCGCCGTCACCGATGCGCTTTGGCGCGGTGCTGACGGGCAGGTCACCGGCACCCAGAATCGCGCGGGTCTGTTCCGGGCGCAAACCCCGCAGGGCTTTCACCTTGACGCCATCCGCGCCGCCCATGCCGCCCACCCCGGCGGCGCCGCCGACGATGTGGAGGTTGCCCGCGCCCACGGGCTTGACGTGGCCATCACCGCCGGGGATGAGAACAACATCAAGATCACCCTGCCCCAGGACTTCGCCCGCGCCGAACTTCTGCTGGGCGAACGCGAAGGAGCGCAGATGGATATCCGCCTCGGCAATGGCTATGACGTGCACAGGTTCTGCGAAGGCGACGGCGTTGTCCTGTGCGGCATCACCGTGCCCCACGACAAGGCGCTTCTGGGCCATTCGGATGCCGATGTCGGCATGCATGCCATCACCGACGCCATTTACGGCGCGCTGGCCGAAGGCGACATCGGCCGCCATTTCCCGCCCTCGGACCCGCAGTGGAAGGGCGCGCCCAGCGATATCTTCCTGAAACACGCGGTCGATCTGGCCGCCAGCCGGGGCTTTGCCATCGGCAACATCGACTGCACGCTGGTCTGCGAAATGCCCAAGATCGGCCCCCATGCCACCGCCATGCAGGCGCGTCTGGCCGAGATCACGGGGCTGGAGGCCGGGCGCATCAGCGTCAAGGCCACCACCTCGGAACGGCTGGGCTTTACCGGGCGGGGCGAAGGCATCGCCGCGATTGCCACCGCCGCGCTGGTGGCGGCATGAGACTGACCCGCGCCATCTGTACCCTGGGCGGTGTCGGTCTGATCCGTCCGGCCCCCGGCACCTGGGGCACCGCTGCCTCGATCCCGCTGGCCTGGGTCATTCACGGGCTGACCGGCTTTCCGGGCCTGTTTTTGGCCACCCTGATTGTCATCGCTGTCGGCACCTGGGCCATTGGCCGCGAAGAGGCGCTGACCGGCGCGCATGATGCCTCGGAATGGGTGATCGACGAGACCGCCGGGGTCTGGATCGCGCTATGGCCGCTGTCGGCGGGGCTGTGGCACGCAGGCGCCGATCCGTGGGTCTTTCCCTATCCGGGCTGGATCGGCGCCTTCGTGATGTTCCGCCTGTTCGACATCTGGAAACCCGGCCCTGTAGGCTGGGCCGACCGCAAGAACACCCCCTGGGGCGTGATGCTGGACGACCTGATCGCGGGCGTCATGGCCGCCGTGGTGGTGGCGCTGGCCGCCGGGGTCTCGCACGGGCTGATGGGCCAATGACCGTCGCGCGCATTCTGGACAAGGCCCGCGCCCGTGGGCTGAGGGTCGCCACCGCCGAAAGCTGCACCGGCGGGCTGATCTCGGGCGCGCTGACCGAGGTGGCGGGATCGTCAGACGTGGTGGATCGCGGCTTCGTCACCTATTCCAACGCTGCCAAACAGGCGATGCTGGGCGTACAGGCCGACACGCTGGACGCCCATGGCGCGGTGTCGGAACAGGTGGCCCGCGAAATGGCCGAAGGCGCGCTGGCCCGGTCAGACGCGCAACTGGCGGTCTCGGTCACCGGCATCGCCGGGCCGGGCGGGTCGGAGCACAAGCCCGAAGGCCGGGTCTGCTTCGGCCTGGCCATGACCGGCCAGCCCACCCACGTCGAAACACAGGACTTCGGCGCCATTGGCCGGGCGCAGGTGCGCGCCGCCACCGTGGCGCGGGCGCTGGACTTGCTGGAAGCCGCCCTAGACGCCTGACGCGCCATAGAGCGCCTTGGCGCGATCCTCGAAGGCGCGCACGATGCGCTGCATGGCCTCGTGGAACACCACGCCGATCACCTTCTGCAACACCCGGTTCTTGAATTCGAAATCCACGAAGAAATCGACGTTGCAGCCACCATCCTCGGCAGGTTCGAACACCCAGTGCGATTTCAGGAACTTGAACGGGCCATCCAGATATTCGGTGTCGATCTTGCGGGCCTCCGCCCACAGGGTGACACGGCTGCCGAAGCGTTCGCGGAACACCTTGAACGAGATCACCAGATCCGCCTCCATCACCTCGGCATCGCCCTGGGGCGTGCGCGCCCGGATGCGGGCTGCGGCGCACCACGGCAGGAAGTCCGGGTAGGCGGCCACATCGGCGACCAGCGCATACATCTGGTCCGCGCTATAGGGCATGTGGCGTTTTTCGGCGTGACGGGGCATCTGTGTCCTTTTGACGGCAAGACATTGGGCGCCCGTATCGTAAAGTTGACCCGTGAAATCAAGGGGACGATATGTCAGACCGCAGCTATGTAATCGATCCGATGATCTCGGCCAAGGCCATTGCCGCCCGGATCGAGGATCTCGCCCGCGAGATCGAGACCCATTATGCCGGTGTCGACAAGCTGGTCGTGGTGGGGATGCTGCGCGGCTCGTTCGTGTTCATTGCCGACCTCGTGCGCGAGCTGGAGTTGGATATCGAGGTCGATTTCATCGAGGCCTCCTCCTATGGCGACTCCACCATTTCCAGCCGCGAGGTGCGCATCCTCAAGGACCTGCGCAGCGGCATCGAGGGCCGCGACGTGCTGCTGGTCGAGGATATCATCGACACCGGCCACACCATGTCGCATGTGGTTGGCCTGCTGAAGCAGCGCAAGCCGGAATCGCTGCGCTCGATCGTGCTGCTCGACAAACCGTCCCGCCGCGAAGTAGACGTGCAGGCGGACTGGACCGGCTTCCAGATTCCGGATGAATTCGTGGTCGGCTATGGCATCGACTACGCCCAGCGCAACCGCAACCTGCCCTATATCGGCAAGGTGCGCTTTACCGAATGATCCCGCCGGAATGGCTCATGCGGATGTCGAACCTGGTGCGGCGCCCGCCAAGCTGGGCGCAGTTCCGCATCCTGCTGCTGATTCTTTTGATTTGCGCCGCTTTCGTGCTGTGGGAACAGATTTACGGCTGGCCCGACTGGCTGATCCCGGACCGGGGTGTCGGGCGGCGCGGGGTTCCGATCACACCCCTGTGAGGCGGTGACCAAGGGGCAGGACAGCCGCCAATCCTTGTGCAAGGGTATCCGTGTCACTGCATTTCACCGTGCCGGAGCCTGTATGTCGCGTCTTTTCATCGGTCTGATTGTCCTGTGTGCTTTGGCCGGCGTGGGGTGGACCGTCTCTGCAGGGCGTCCAATGCCCGAAAGCGACGTCGCCGGGCTGACCGGCGATCCGGTGGCGGGAGAAACCATCTTCACCGCGGCCGGTTGTGCCTCGTGCCACATGGCACCGGGGGCCGAGGGCGAGGCACAACGGGTGCTGTCGGGTGGCCAAAAATTCCCGTCTGATTTCGGCACCTTCATCGCCCCCAACATCTCGCCCGATCCCGATCACGGCATCGGCGGCTGGGATCTGGCGGATCTGGCGGGCGCGTTGACACGCGGCGTCAGCCCAGAGGGGGAGCATTACTACCCCGCCTTTCCCTATACGGCCTATACCCATATGGAGCTTCAGGACATCGCCGACCTGAAGGCCTATCTGGACACCCTGCCCGCGTCCGATGCCCCCAGCCAGCCGCACCAGGTGGGCTTCCCCTTCAACATCCGCCGCGCGATGTTCGGCTGGAACCTGCTGTATCTGTCCGATCACTGGGTGCTGCCAGTGGGCGACGATCCGAAACTGGAACGCGGGCGTTATCTGGTCGAGGCGCTGGCCCATTGCGGCGAATGCCATACCCCGCGCACGGCGCTGGGGGGCATGGACACCGACCGCTGGATGGCGGGCGCGCCAGACCCGTCGGGCAAGGGCAAGGTGCCCAACATCACCCCGGCAGCATTGGACTGGGGTGAGTCCGACATCGTGTTTTTTCTGGAAACCGGCTTCACCCCGAACTTCGACGCGGCAGGCGGCCATATGGTCGATGTGATCAACAACATGGCGAAGCTGTCCGCCGAAGACCGTGCCGCGGTGGCGGCCTATATCGCCGCCCTTCCCCCCGTGGCCAGCGCCCCCTGACAATTTCACCCAACCCGAGGAGACCCCACATGAATATCCTGAAGAGCCTCGCTTTTGTCCTGCCGATGACACTCGGCACCATGGCCTTGTCCCAAACCGAGGAAACCAATCCGATCATCAAGCAGCGCATGGAAGTCATGAAATCCATGAATGGCAGTATCGGGATCCTGATCAAGATGACCAAGGGCGAGATGGCCTTCGACGCGGAAGAAGCGCAGGCCGCCGCCGCCAATATCGCGGAAACCGCAGCCGAGGTACCGGCCCTGTTCGAAGCCGAGGAAATGAGCGAAAAATCAAGGGCGCTGCCCGCGATCTGGCAGAACTACGAGGATTTCTCAAACAAGGCCGATGCTTTGCGCGTGGCCGCGGAAACCGCCGCGACCCAGATCGACGCGCACGACGACCTGGGTCCGGCCGTGAGCAATATCGGCGGTGCCTGCACCGCCTGTCACAAGGTCAATCGTGCCGAGAGATAAGGGTCTGGAGAAGCCCTAACATCAAAAGGGGCCTGCGGGCCCCTTTTCTTCCGCGCGGCAGGAGCGGTGTCAGCCCTTGGCGAGCTTGGCCAGACGGGCGTCGCGCAGCCGGGCGAAATCGTCGCCCGCGTGATAGGACGACCGCGTCAGCGGCGTCGCCGAGACCATCAGGAAGCCCTTGCCATAGGCGGCTTTTTCATAGGCCTTGAATTCATCGGGTGTCACGAAACGATCCACCACGTGGTGCTTGGGTGTGGGTTGCAAGTACTGGCCGATGGTCAGGAAATCGATGTCGGCGGCGCGCATGTCGTCCATGACCTGATGCACGGACTGCTTGTCCTCGCCCAGACCGACCATGATGCCCGACTTGGTGAACATCGTCGGGTCCAGTTCCTTGACCCGCTGCAACAGGCGCAGCGAATGGAAGTAGCGTGCGCCGGGGCGCACCTCCGGGTAGAGGCCCGGCACGGTTTCCAGATTGTGGTTGAACACATCCGGCCTGGCCGCAACCACGACCTCCAGAACGTCATCCGAGCATTTCAGGAAATCCGGCGTCAGGATCTCGATCGTGGTGTCGGGCGACCGGTGCCGCACGGCGCGAATGGTCTGGGCGAAATGCTCGGCCCCGCCATCTTCCAGATCGTCACGGTCCACCGAGGTGATGACCACATGGTTCAGACCCAGCTTCTTGACCGCATCGGCCACGCGGCCCGGCTCGAAGGCGTCCAGCGTATCGGGGCGGCCAGTGGCCACGTTGCAGAAGGTGCAGCCGCGGGTGCAGATCTCGCCCATGATCATCATGGTGGCGTGGCCCTGGCTCCAGCATTCGCCGGCATTGGGACAGCCCGCTTCCTCGCAGACAGTGGTGAGCTTGTGCTCGCGCATGATCTGATGGGTCTTCTTGTACCCGTCCGACATCGGCGCCTTGACGCGGATCCAGCTTGGCTTTCTCGGCTGGGCATTGTCGGGCCGGTGCGCCTTTTCCGGGTGGCGCTGCTCGGGGATGTTCAGATCACGCATCAATTTCCTCCTCCAGTGCCGCATCTATAGGCCAGTCTTGCTGACTTGTCCCGTGTCTTGAGCGCATAGCCGCCATGCCCTGGCAAAAAACTCCGGTTCCGACTTGTAACTGGTTTAGAACATTTCTAAATCAAAGTCATGCCGCAGCGCGGCAATATCTCTACGTCTGATACAGGATAGTCCCCATGAAAGCTGGCCTCAAGCTTCCCGAAGTGACCTTTCACACCCGCGTCCGCGACGACAGCATCGAAGGTCCGAACCCTTTCCGCTGGCAGGACAAGACCACTTCCGACTATTTCGCCGGCAAGCGCGTGGTCCTGTTCGCCCTGCCTGGTGCGTTCACCCCGACCTGCTCGACCTACCAACTGCCCGGCTTCGAAAACGGCTTCGACGATTTCAACGCCGAAGGCATCGACGAGATCTACTGCCTGTCCGTCAACGACAGCTTCGTCATGAACAAATGGGCCGAGAACCAGGGCCTGAAGAACGTCAAGGTGATCCCCGACGGCTCGGCCGAATTCACCCGCAAGATGGGCATGCTGGTGGCCAAGGACAACCTGGGCTTCGGCGCCCGGTCCTGGCGCTATGCCGCCATCGTCAACGACGGCACTGTCGAAGCCTGGTTCGAAGAGCCCGGCCTGGCCGACAACCATGGCGAAGATCCCTATGGCGTGTCCTCGCCGGAAACCGTGCTGAACTACCTGCGCGAAGCCAACGCCACCGCCGCCGCCTGATCGCGGCAACAGTGGCAATTTTCGGGGCGGGCCTTCCGGGGCCCGCTTTTGCGTTTCGGTGCGGTGGTCACGCCCGTTGCGCGGCCGCCGTCTGCACCCGCCTTCCGGCGCGCGTCAGCAGATCGGCCAGGTCCCTAACCCAGGGTTCGTCCGCCGCTCCGGCCCGGCGGACCAGCGCCAGCACCCGGCGCGGTTCCGGCGTTTCGAACCGGCGCAGGGCGATCTCGGGAGAGGCCGCGCATTCGCTGGCCAGTGCCAGTTCCGGCAACAGGGTCAGCCCGTGATCGGCTGCCACAAGGCGGCACAGCGTTGCCAGCGAGGCCGCGCCCAGATCGACCCGCAGGGCGTTGCGATCCAGCCCGCAGACCTCCAGCGCCTGATCGGCCAGACAATGGCCTTCATCCAGCAACAGCAGGTCGTCGGGATCCAGAAGCGCGGGCCGCAGATGCTCTATCCGCGCCGCGACCCGCGCCAGACGCGGCGCCGTGCCCGCCAGCAGGAAGCGATCCTCGAACAGCGGTTGCGCGGCCAGACGGGGATCGCGGTCGGGCTGCGCCATCAGCAGAGCATCCAGCCGCCCATCCAGCAGTTCGGCGGTCAGGGTCGCGGTCTGCGCCTCGCGCAGTTGCAGCCGCACCTGCCCGCGCGCGGCCAGATCCTCGAACACCGCCGGCAGCAGATAGGGCGCCACGGTCGGGATCACGCCCAGCCGGATCACCGCGTCGGGCCCGTCGCGGCGCGCCGCACTTTCCAGTTCGGTCACTTCCGTCAGGATCCGCTCGGTCCGGGCCAGCACCGCCCGCCCGCGCGGGGTCAGGCGGATCTCGCGCGGCAGGCGCTCCACCAGCCGGTCACCGAGGGTCAGCTCCAGCTCCTTGATCTGGACCGACAGCGCCGGCTGGCTCACGTGCATCCGTTCGGCCGCGATGCCGAAATGTCCGGCCTCGACCAAAGCCTTGAAGTACCGCAATTGGCGCAGGGTGACGGTCATAGGCTCACCCTATGAATTCACCCCACAGGCGCAAGTTCCGATTATGCCGCGCGTGGGTCCATATGCGGAAAGCGGTGCCGCAGAACAAAAGCGGGGATCTGCGCGCGGCGGATGCCGATCAGGGACAGTTCCGCATCGGATTTGGCATTCAGTCGCAGAACCTCGGGCAGGATGGCCCGCCGCAGGGACGCCGGGTTCAGCCCGAAGCCCAGATCGCACAGGGTGCGATCCAGCGCCGGCGCGATGGGCGGCATGAAAATGATCTCGGTGGCGTCGTCTGTCTTTGCTTCGTGCATCGGAAACCTCTGGTGTGGGTTTCCTCCCTACCCCAGACCTAGCACGAATTCGCTACATCCCGTTAAAGCTGTTTCTGCAATGCAGCAATGCTGTGGCAGATGGGCCAGTGCGCGCGACGACGGCACGGCCCCCGGGTATTGTCCTGCGACGCCGCCCTGCCCGCCGATGTCGGCGGCTCAGGCCATGGACATCTGCCGCAGCACATGGCGCGAGATCTCGCTGCGCCGCAGCCCCCTGCGCGCCAACTGCCGGTCGGACAAGGCGCTCAGATCCGCGACCCGGTCCCGAAACTCGTCCGACCAGGTCACCTTGTCGAACATCTCGGCCACCGCCTGAAGCGGACCGGAAAGGAAGGCGGGGTTCGAAGCGGCAAGGGACTGGGCCATAGGGATAACTCCTGTACGGTATACCGTTGCATTCCTCCCGGGACCGAGAGCTACCCGCAGCCCCGCCAGGCGGCAACCCCCTGTTGCGCAAGCCAGCCCTGTGCGACATGCATGGCTGTTCGCCTTCCCCTTGACGCTGCACAGAAAAAAGGCGCAACGGGAAAACCGTGCGCCTATTCTGTCCGGGCATCCGCCTTAGGTCAGCGATCCCCCGGTCCCGCCCATGGGCGGATGCAATCCTGTCGTCAGTTGCGTTCCCAGATGTCGAGACGGGTCAACCGGTGGGCGTTGTCCTGAGTGCGCGCGCGGATCGGCTCCAGCGCGGCGCCAAGCACCTGATCGGGACGCAGCCCCTGCAGGGTGGCGCGCAAGGCCTCATCCGCTGCCAGCGCCATCGCGGCAGGCTTTTCCATGATCATCTGGGTGTTTTCGCCCACGCCCATCGGCCAGAAGCCCAGCATGCCCAGGGTGCGCATGGCAATCACCGTATGCGCCTCGGACGCCATCGCGGCCAGGCTGGTGCCGGTATGGGTCAGATCATACAGCAGGCCGCTGTCAACGTCGGTTTCAGGGGTTGCGGGGAGGGGATCGGAAGACATCATGGCGATTGCTTTCTTGTTCTATCATGATCCCGGGTTGCCCGCGGGGGAGGTCGGCCCGCCGATCCGGCAGGCCGAGGACCGCACGACCCGACAGGCCGCGCGGCGATGCCGGGTCAGCCCTTGCCGTCGGTCGGCTTCAGCGCGTCCGGAACCTGCGGCTTGGCCGGGGTGCGGCGGCGGCGCGAGGTCGCGGCAGGCGTATCCGGCTTGACGGCGGCCGGTTTCGCCGCCGCGCGCTTGCGCGGGGCCGGTTTGGCAGGAGCGTCCGAGGTCTCGACAGCTTTCGCGGCGGGAGCCGGAGCCGGAACCGAAGCGGCCTTGGGCGCGGCTTTGGCACGCGGGGCCGGTTTCAGCTTCGGCTCGACAGGTTTTTCGGCTTCCACCGGCGCGGCGACCTTGGCCACAACGGTTTCCAGCGGCTTGGCATCCGTCGCCGGAGCGGGCTTCGGCGCCACCTTGCGGCTCGGCGCCGGTTTCACGGCGGCGGGCACGGTCTTCAGCGCCGGCTTTTCGGCCTTCGGCGCAACCGGCGCGGGGGCCGGCGCGTTGGCAACCACCGAACCATCGATGGCAACGACATTCCACGACGGGAACATCGCCATCATCCGGCGGGTCATCTCGACCTGGGTCGTGGCGCTCCGAAACCAGAATTCCATGCTCTGGCGCCAGATATCGAGCGGCGTCATCATCATTTCACTTTCTCCATCTCTGCGACGGCCGAAACTCTCCGGCCTCGCCTTGGCTTTTTCTGCTGCCGGATAAACCACACCGGTCCGGCACGGGTTGGGGGTGACCCTGAAACCTAGCAACTCCACGAAGTCCCCGCGTTGCGCGCAACGGCGACACAGCGCGGAAAAACCTTCTCTCCGCATGTGAGCACTCTTGCACATTGTGCAACTGCAGCATAGCGAAAATGCGGGCCATTCGGTGGTTTCGCCCCCCAATTCGGTCAAACCGTGACAATATTGCGGTGTTTCGCGCGATTTCCCGCCAAAGCCGATCCGGACAATGCTGCATCCGCACAACCCGCCGCAGAACGCGCGGTTGCGATTCCACAGGCCCCTTGCGTCGCAGGCTCTGGCACAGCGCCGGGATTTTCGCTATGCGACGCCCATGACCCAAAGCCTCACCATCCGCCAGCCCGACGACTGGCATCTGCACCTGCGCGACGGCGACATGTTGCGCGCGGTGCTTCCCGAAACCGCCCGCCATTTCGGGCGCGCCATCATCATGCCCAACCTGGTGCCGCCGGTGATTACCCCGGCAGATGCCGCCGCCTATCGCGACAGGATCCTGGCCGCCAAGCCGCTGAACAACAAGTTCCAGCCACTGATGACGCTGTATCTCACCGAAGAGACCGAAGCGAAATCCGTGCGCGCTGCCGCCGAAATCGGCCTGATCTCGGCGGTGAAACTTTATCCCGCGGGCGCCACCACCAATTCGGCCTCCGGCGTGAAGGATTTCGACAAGGTCACGCGGGTGCTGGAGACCATGGCCCTGCTGGGCCTGCCGCTCTGCGTCCACGGCGAGGTCACCGATCCCGAGGTCGACATTTTCGACCGCGAGGCGGTGTTCATCGACACGGTGCTGGACCCCCTGCGCCGCCGCATCCCCAACCTGCGGGTGGTGATGGAACACATCACCACCAAGGACGGCGTCGACTACGTCAAGGACCAGCCCGAGGGCCAGATGGGCGCCACCATCACGACCCATCACCTGATCATCGACCGCAACCATATCCTCGTCGGCGGGATCAAGCCGCACTACTATTGCTTGCCAGTGGCCAAACGCGCCACCCACCGCAGCGCGCTGGTCGCGGCGGCCACATCGGGCAATCCACGCTTCTTCCTCGGCACCGACAGCGCGCCGCATACGGATGCCAACAAGGAAAGCGCCTGCGGCTGCGCCGGCTGCTTCACCGCTACGAACACTCTCAGTTGCCTTGCGGAAGTGTTCGAGCGTGAAGGCGCCCTCGACCAGCTCGAAGGCTTCACCTCGCGCCACGGGCCCGCCTTCTACAAGCTGCCGGAGAACGAGGCCACCGTGACCCTGGTGAAAGGCGACCCTGTCACCTACCCGGCGCGGATCGACACCGGCGAAGGCCCCGTCACCGTATTCGACCCCGGGTTCCCGCTGCACTGGCGGGTTCAGGACTGATGTGGCTTTTTCTTGTGAAAAATACTCATGACAGGCCTCCGGCCACAGGCGTTTCGATTGTGGCTGGGCCGGGAATTTGAGTATTTATGCCAAGAAAAATTAGGAAAGACCTTCGAACATGATCCCATCCTCCTATCCCCACAAGGCCGAGATCGCGCGTCTGACCGCGCGCATGCTGCTGGAAATCAAAGCGGTGCACTTCAACGCGGCGGAGCCCTTTACGCTGGCCTCCGGCCTGCCTTCGCCCACCTATATCGACTGCCGCAAGCTGATCAGCTATCCGCGCATCCGCTCCACACTGATGGATTTCCTGTCGGTGACGGTGCTGCGCGAGGCCGGATTCGAGACCTTCGACAATATCGCAGGCGGTGAAACTGCGGGCATTCCTTTCGCGGCCATGGTGGCCGAGCGTCTGGCCCTGCCGATGACGTATGTCCGCAAGAAGCCCAAGGGTTATGGGCGCAACGCGCGCATCGAAGGGGCCATGACCGAGGGCCAGCGGGTGCTGCTGGTGGAGGATCTGACCACCGATGGCGGCTCGAAGCTGAGCTTCGTGGATGCGATCCGCGAGACCGGGGCGATGTGCGGTCATACGGCGGTCATCTTCTATTACGGGATTTTCCCGGAAACCGAGAAGACCCTGGGCGACCATGGCATCGCGCTGCATCACCTGTGCACCTGGCATGATGTTCTGGCCGAAGCGAAAGCGGCCCAGGATTTCGATGCAGAGACGCTGGATGAGGTCGAATCCTTTCTGAACGATCCAAGGGCCTGGCAGGCGGCGCGCGGCTGAGAGCGCGCCAGGCAGGCGTGTCTCGCAAGCACGCGCCATTGCCGGTCGTCTCGCAGCAAGGTCTTGCCGCTCGAGCCGGACAATCTGTGGCCGATCGGGCGATTGCCCCTTTGAGGCCACCCATATATTGACAGGCAAGCCCTTCGCACCGCAAGATCGGGTAAGTCCACAGCATCTCACAGGATCTGCACAGGATTTCCACAGGGTTATCCAATTGCACCGACTCGGGGGAGCGCGTATCCCCCGGTCCAACCCAGAAAAAGACGGCCCGGAGGCACAGGCATGAACGATTTGGCAGGGCTGGGGGCAGTGGTTCCGCGCGAGCAGGCGGAGGCCGAAGGCACACTGCCCCACAGTATCGAGGCCGAGCAGCAGTTGCTGGGCGCGTTGCTGACCAACGATCAGATCTACGACCGCATCGCCTCGGTGCTGAAACCCGAACATTTCTTCGACCCGGTACATCGCAAGATCTATGAGGCCGCCGCCGCGCGCATCGCCAAGAACGCGCTGGTGACCCCGGTGACCCTGGCCACTTTCCTGGAGGATGAGGAAGGGCTGAAGGAACTGGGCGGGCCGCAGTATCTTGTCCGACTGGCCGGCGCGGCGATCTCGACCTTCGCGGCCAAGGATTATGCCGAGCTGATCTACGACCTGGCGATCCGGCGCGAGTTGATCGAGCTGGGCCGCAACATCGCCACGCAGGCCAGCAAGGTCGATGTGGAGACCGGCCCCAAGGACCAGATCGTTGCCGCCGAACAGGCGCTCTACAAGCTGGGCGAGAAGGGCCAGACCGACCGCGGCTTCACCTCCTTCCTGTCCGCCGTCACCGATGCGGTGAACGTGGCCAATGCTGCCTACATGCGCGACGGCGGGCTGGCGGGGCTGGCGACCGGGCTGGACGATCTGGACAAGAAGCTGGGCGGGCTGCACCGGTCGGACCTGCTGATCCTGGCCGGGCGGCCGTCGATGGGCAAGACCTCGCTGGCCACCAACATCGCCTTCAACATCGCCAAGGCCTATCAGAAGGGCATCACGCCGGACGGCACCGAGGGCGCGGTCAACGGCGGCGTCGTCGGTTTCTACTCGCTGGAGATGTCGGCCGAGCAGCTGGCGGCGCGGGTGCTGTCGGAAGCCTCCGAAGTGCCCTCCGAACAGATCCGCCGCGGTGACATGACCGAGGCCGAGTTCCGCCGCTTTGTCGAGGCCGCCAAGACGCTGGAATCCTGCCCGCTGTTCATCGACGACACCCCGGCCCTGCCGATCAGCCAGCTCGCCGCCCGCGCCCGCCGCCTGAAACGCACCCATGGGCTCGACGCGCTGTTTGTCGACTATCTGCAACTGGTGCGCCCGGCCACCGCCAAGGACAGCCGCGTCAACGAGGTGTCCGAGATCACGCAGGGCCTGAAGGCCATCGCCAAGGAGCTGGACATCCCCGTCGTGGCGCTCTCGCAGCTGTCGCGGCAGGTAGAGAACCGCGACGACAAGCGCCCGCAACTGTCGGACCTGCGCGAATCCGGCTCGATCGAGCAGGACGCCGACGTGGTGATGTTCGTCTACCGGGGAGAATATTACAAAGAACGCGAAAAGCCCGCCGACGACAATCTGGAAGCCATGGCCAAATGGCAGGACGACATGGAGAAGATGCACGGCAAGGCCGAGGTCATCATCGGCAAGCAGCGGCACGGGCCGATTGGCTCGGTGGACCTGAGCTTCGAGGGCCGGTTTACACGGTTCGGGAATCTGGTGAAGCCGTGGCAGCAGGGCGGCGGTGAGGGCTTCTAATTTTGGCAGGGTTCACCCCGCCTCAACCCCGACCGGTTTCACAAATCAGAGTGTCCTTTCGCGTGCCCAACGCCGCGCGTATTTTTTCAGTGTGTTCCCCATGCCGTTCGCGGGGCCAACGCGATGTGATTTCCAAACTTTTCAACCGTCCGGGCCGTGGTCGGCAAACATAACGTTAATCGCACAGCGCAAGAATATTGATTTTGTGCAGAAGCACCGGTCTAATCAACGACGTCCGGCCGCCACAGTCCGGAATTGCCACTTTTACAGATGATTTTGGGGAACCTGTAGCCATGATTCATTACCTTGCGGTCAGATCTTGGACAACTATTTGCGCGTCGATTCTCTGTGTGGCACTGGTGTCTACAATCCCGCCGACCAGGGTGTCAGCATCCTCATACCCCACTTACCCGCAGGGTGGGACGTTCTATTTCGACTTCTTGTACTACGACCCTATCTGGGACGCCACTTATGGGTTTGTCCAAGGATTCGACTATGTTCAAAGCAACCCGGTACCGTATCACTTTAATTTTCGACACAAAGACGGGCTACCATTTTCCGTTGGGCCCTATTACATTGACGGTCTGTGGTATTCTACCGAAACCGGGGGTTATTTGTCCTACGGAGAAGTGCCAGATTTCTACTACGTACAGGGGCTTCGAAACGGCAAGGTAATTGAGCACTATACTCTGCCAGAGAATGAGTACGGCACACTGCCCTTCAACGGCGTATATGATGAAATTCGCTTTGGGTGGCATTTTCCAAACGGCGTGAGCCCTGCGCTGTCTGCGGAAGAGGGCTGGGGTTCTCCAGGCAGCCAATTGAGTGATTTCCTGGCCCCCGGCGAAATCGGCTGCTACTATTTTACCTGTGGGAAATGGTCACTCTACGCCGATATCACCGCCGTCGACCCTTCCAACAGCCTGCGTCCTACGAATGTCCCGCTCCCGGCACCTGCGGCCGGTTTGCTTGCTTCGTTGGCAAGCTTGGCGTTGATCAGACGGAAACGGCGTTGTCAAAAGCCCGCCTAGGGCCGTTTCCGATCAGCCATGAACTTTAAGACCGTAGGGTGCGTGCAAGCCCGCAACGTCACCCCCAAGGATTGCGCCGCGCCCCCCGTCCCGCCCGTGGCACCCGGCTGTCCTGCACCGGCGTGGCCATGGCGCGCAGGCGGGCGACGCGCTCTTCCGTGGCCGGGTGGGTGCGGAACAGCCCGTCGACGGCATGGGCGTGCAGCGGGTTGATGATGAACATATGCGCGGTGCCCGGATTGCGCTCGGCGGTGTGATAGTCGATCCGAGACGCCCCCCGCTGGATGCCGATCAGCGCGTCCGCCAACCAGTTGGGATCGCCGCAGATCTCGGCCCCGACCCGGTCGGCCTCGTACTCGCGCGAGCGCGAGATCGCCATCTGCACCACCGTTGCGGCCAGCGGCGCCAGGATCATCATCGCGATGGTGCCCAGCAGCCCCATCCGCTCTCGCGAGCCGCCGAAGAACATGGCGAAATTGGCCAGCATCGAAATCGCCCCGGCGAAAGTCGCTGTAACTGTCATGATCAGCGTGTCGCGGTTCTTGATATGGGCCAGTTCGTGGGCGATGACCCCGGCCAGTTCAGCGCGGCTCAGGCTGCGCATCAGCCCGGTGGTCACCGCCACGGCGGCGTTGTCGGGGTTGCGGCCGGTGGCAATGGCGTTGGGCTGCTCGGTCTCGATGACATAGACGGCGGGCATCGGCAGTTCGGCCCGCCGCGCCAGATCGGCCACCAGCGGCACCAGCCCGCCATCCGACCCGGTCACGGGGCGCGCGTTGTGCATCCGCAGCACCATCTTGTCCGACGACCACCAGCTGAACAGGTTCATCGCGGCGGCCACGACCAGCGCGATCATCATGCCGCCCGAGCCGCCCAGCATCCAGCCCACGCCCATGAAGAGCGCGGTCATCCCCGCCATCAGAAGTGCTGTCTTGGTATAGCCCATCGGAAAACCCTCCGTCATACGGTCTCACATATGGGCAGGGCCGGATGGGCGTGCAAGCCATACGCGGGCCATACGCCGGCCAGACGCGTTCCAGACCGCCCTAAAGCCCGTAAAGCGCGCCGAACTTCGCCTCCAGATAGTCCAGCAGCGGGCCTTCCGTGGGGGGGTGCCCGGTGGCGTGGCGCAGGGTCTCGGCACCGTCGCGCAGCGCCCCGTGCACCTGCAGACGCGGGCGCAGCCAGGCCAGCGCGGCGGTCAGATCGCCGATCGCCAGATCGGCCTCCAGATCCGGCAGATCGGCCGCCATCGCCTGATACAGGCAGCCCGCATAGACATTGCCCAGCGTGTAGGTCGGGAAATAGCCGAACAGCCCCACCGACCAGTGCACATCCTGCAAGACCCCCAGCGAGGCTTTCGGCACCTTCACCCCGAAGTCCTTGAAAAACCGCGCGTTCCAGGCCTCTTCCAGATCCGCAACCTGCAGATCTCCGGCGATCAGCGCGCGCTCCAGATCGAACCGCAAAAGGACGTGCAGGTTGTACTGAACCTCGTCGGATTCGGTGCGGATGAAGCCGGGGGTGACCCGGTTGACGGTCCGCGCGAACTCCTGCGCGGTGTCAACACCCAGGCCGCCGAACTTCGCCTGCATCCGGCCAAACAGCCATTTGGCGAAGGCCGGGCTGCGCGCCAGTTGGTTCTCGTAAATCCGGCTCTGGCTTTCATGCACCCCCATCGAAGCTCCGCGCCCGATCGGGCTGAGCGCATAGGCCGGATCGACCCGCTGCTCATAGGTGGCGTGGCCGACCTCGTGGATCGTCGAGTAGAAGCAGTTGAACGGATCGGCCGGGTCGGTGCGGGTGGTGATCCGCACATCGGCACCCGAGCCACTGGAAAACGGATGCACCGCCGTGTCGATCCGCCCCCGGCTCAGGTCATAGCCGAAGAGTTCGGCCAGTTCCCGGGCCATTTCAAGCTGGGCGGCCTCGGGGAAGGTTCCGGTCAAAGCGGGTGGTTGCGGCGCGCCAAGGATGCGGTCGCGCAGCGCCACCAGACGTGGGCGCAGTGCCCCGAACATGGCCTCCAGATCGGCCGCCGTGGCGCCGGGCTCATAGTCCTGCAACAGCGCATCATACAGATCTCCGCCCGAGGCCAGCGCCGCCGCCTCCTCGCGCTTCAGGGCCACCACCTCGGCCAGGCGCGGGGCGAAGGCGGCAAAATCATCGGCGGCCCGCGCCGCTGCCCAATCGCCCTGCGCAAGACTGGTGACACGGGCAATCCGGGCCGCCAGATCGGTAGGCACCCTGGTGGCGCGGTCAAAGGCCCGGCGGATCTCGCGCACTTGTGCGGCCTCGACCTCATCCGCCGGCGTCACGGCGGCCAGCCAGTCGCCCAGCTGCGGATCGGACCGGCGGGCGTGCAGCACCTGCTCCATCGCCGCCATTTCTTCGGCCCGCTGGCCGGCGGCCCCGCGCGGCATCACGGTTTCCTGGTCCCAGCCCAGACGGCCCGCAACCTCGGCCAGCGCCTGCGTCTGGCGGGCATGGGCGATCAGCGCGTCATAGCTCATGCCCGGCCCCGCACGCTTTGGTCTGCCGGATACTGGCTCAGGAACCGCGCCCGCAGGATCAGCACCCACAGCGCCACGGCCCCCAGTTGATGGGTGATCGCGATGTGCCATTGCGCGGCATACAGCACTGTGCCGATGCCCAGCACCACCTGGCCGAACAGCATCACCGCCATCCAGTCATAGGCGCGCGCCGTCGCCCGGTTGCCCGATTTGCGGCCCTTCAGCCAGGTGACGATGCCGAAGGCCAGCAGCAGATAGGCCACGGTGCGATGGATGAATTGCACCAGCGCCGGGTTCTCGAAGAAGTTGCGCCAGAACGGGTCGATGTCGAAGGCCGACATCGGAAACACCTGCCCCGCCATCAGCGGCCAGTCGGTGAAACTGCGGCCTGCGTCGATGCCCGCTACCATCGCCCCCAGCAGGATCTGCACGAAGGCCAGATGCATCATCCCGGTGGACATGGAAAACAGCCTGGCATCGCGGCCCCGCCGCGCCGTCATCAGGGACGGCGCACTGCGCCCCAGCAGAAAGGCGTACCAGGCAATCAGCCCCAGGATGGCAAAGGCCAGCCCCAGATGCACCGCCAGCCGGTAGGAGGCCACATCGGTGCGCCCCTCGACCAGTCCCGAGGCCACCATCCACCAGCCGATGGCCCCCTGAAGCCCACCAAGGCCGCCCAGCAACAACAGCCGCCCGGTCCAGCCGGCAGGGATCTTCTTCATCGCCAGGAAGCTCAGGAAGCCCACGGCCCAGACCAGGCCCACGGTGCGGCCCAACTGCCGGTGGCCCCATTCCCACCAGTAGATCGCCTTGAACTCGGTCAGGGTCATGTCGCTGTTCTCGACCTTGAACTCGTCGATCTGCTGGTACTTGGCGAATTCCGTCTCCCAGGCCTCAAGGCTCATCGGCGGCACCGCCCCGGTGACCGGCGCCCATTCGGTGATCGACAGCCCGCTGTCGGTCAGCCGGGTCAAACCGCCCACGACGATCATCGCAACAACCATGGCAAACAACAGCCACAGCCACGCCCGGATGGCCCGGCGCGCGCCTCTGTCGTCCCGCGCGATCAGACTGCCCTTGGGCGCGGCGGCGCGGGCCGCCGGTGCGGCGGGGGCCGCGTCCACCTCTTCGAATATGCTGCGTTTCTTCTGGGTCATTCGGAACCTCCGGTTGCGCCGAAACCTAGGGCCCCGGCGCGGACGCATCAACGGCGCAGGATCAGTCGCCGCGCTCTTTCCAGCGCACCATTTGCCGCATCATCCCGTGCAGGATCTGCACGTCGGCACGGGTCAGCGGCATCCGCGACCACAGGTTGCGCAGGTTGGTTTTCATGTGCTCGGCCTTCTGCGGCGGGAAGAAGAACCCCGCCTGCGCCAGCCGATCCTCGTAATGTTCGGCCAGCTTGTCGGTCTCCAGCGCGGTGGCCCAGTCGCCGCCCGCCAGTTCGACACGAGCATGGTCGATCTCGGCAGTCTGACGGCGCCACTCATAAGCAGTCAGCAACACGCATTGCGCCAGGTTGAGCGAGGCGAACTCCGGGTTCACCGGCACCGAGATGATGGCATTGGCCCGCGCGATATCGTCGTTTTCCAGCCCCGCCCGTTCCGGCCCGAACAGAACCGCCACCTTTCCCCCGGCCTGCGCATGGTCACGCGCCTGCGCCATGGCCTCTTCCGGCGAGAGGATCGGTTTGGTCAGCCCGCGCCCGCGCGCCGTGGTGGCCAGCACAAAGGTGCAACCCTCCACGGCCTCGACGGTGGTCGGGAAATGCCCGGCCTCGTCCAGCAGCCGCCCGGCCCCGCTGGCCAGCGCCACGGCGCGCGGATTGGGCCAGCCGTCGCGAGGTGCCACAAGACGCATCCGGTCCAGCCCGAAATTCCACATGGCACGGGCGGCAGCCCCGATGTTTTCGCCCATCTGCGGGCGCACGAGGACAAAGGCGGGTTGGCGAAGAGGCGTGTCTGACATGGCGCGCGGTCTAGTCCAGCCACGGCGCAAGGGCAATGCCGCACGGGCTTTACCCGCCCCGCGCGGCCCGATAGGAGGGGGCGAAACCCCAAAGGCCCGCCATGACCGATCAAGACCGCCCCCAGATCTATCTTCTGACCCCGGCTCATTTCGACGCCGAAACCTTCGCCGACACGCTGGCCCCGGTGCTGGATGCCGCCGCCATCGCCTGCCTGCGCCTGCGCTTTGCCAGCGATGATGACAGCGAGGTCGCCCGCGCCGCTGATGCGGTCCGCGCCTTGGCGCATGCGCGCGACATCCCGCTGGTCATCGACCGGCACCTTGCGCTGGTCGAACGGCTGGGGCTGGACGGCGTGCATCTGACCGATGGCTCCAAATCGGTGCGCAAGTGCCGCGAGGCGCTTGGCGCCGATCCCATCGTCGGCACCTGGTGCGGTACCTCGCGGCACGACGGCATGTCCGCGGGCGAGGCCGGTGCCGATTACGTCAGCTTCGGCCCGGTGGGCGACACCGCACTCGGCGCCGGCGACAAGGTCGATCCCGAGCTGTTTTCCTGGTGGTCCGAGGTGATCGAACTGCCGATCGTCGCGGAAGGCGCGCTGACCTCCGATTTGGTCCGCGCCTTCGCCCCGATCACCGATTTCTTCGCCTTCGGAGACGAGATCTGGCGCGCCGATGACCCCGCCGCCGCCCTGAAGGCGCTGGACGCCGCCATCGGCTGAGACCAGAAACAGCGGCACACCGCCTCACCGTCCCCCCGGATAGTTCCCAGGCCGGTTCGTGCGGCACCCTCTTTTTCTTGTCTTAAATACTCCCGCCGGAGGCCTGAAATCCCCGCCGCGTCAGCGGTGGGCCAGTGCGGTCTCCACCCCGGCGCGCACCCGTGCCTCGGCGGCCCGCGCCAGCGCCTTGCGGTCGGGATACCCCGCGATGGGCAGCGGGTCGTGATAGATCACCTTCACCCCCCCTTGCCGGCGCAGCGCCAGCACCCGCAGCAGATGCGGCGCGAAATCCATATCGCCCCACCAGCCGTAGAACCGGGGATCGGCATCCTCGGGGGCGGAATAGATCACCGACACCGGCTGGATCGCCAGCGGCACCTCGGGGCTGTCGGCGTCGAAAAAGGCGGCGAACAGGGTCGGTTTGAACGGCAGCACCCGCTGCGCGTCGGTGCTGGTGCCTTCGGGAAAGAACATCAGGTGATGGCCCGCCGCCAGCCGGTCACGAAACAGCTGCCGCTGGGCTGCGGCCTGACGGCGGTCGCGCGCGATGAACACCGTGCCCGTGGCCCGCGCCAGCCAGCCGATCCCGGCCCAGCCGGAGACCTCGGTCTTGGCCACGAAATAGACGCTCTGGCAGGCGTTCAGCGCGAAGATATCCAGCCAGGACCCGTGGTTCGCCACCCCGGCCCCGCGCGCCTGCATTGGCGTGCCCTCGGCCTGAAAGCCCATGCCGAGGATGCGGAAGGCGTTGCGGCAGACGAAGCGGGTGATATGCGGCGTGACCGGACGGTCCAGACCGCAGAGCGGCCGCTCGACCAGCCGCACCAGCAACAGCAGCGCAAGGCATCCGAATACCAGCACCGCCAGCACCAGCCCGCGCAGCAGAACCCGCAGCCCCGCGCCGATACTCCACGGCGCGCCTTGCGGCGGCGGCGTGTCCGTCCAGGTGCCGTCACGCACCGTTCAGCCCCCGGGTATAGATTGCCCGCTGCCGTGCGTTCATCCGCTCGGTATCGAGGATCAGGCAAATGTCGGTGGTGTTGAACGCATGGTCCACGAAAGCGCCGTCCCCGACGAAGCCGCCCAGCCGCAGGTAGCCCTTGATCAGCGAGGGCACCTCGAGCATTGCCGCCACCCGGTCAATACCGCCGTAGGGCACACGGTTGAGGGGTTCGTAGTGGTCGGGCAAGGCCCGGACCCGCAGATCCTCGGGGGCCAGATGGCGGTGGTGCAACAGGGTCAGGGGTGCGGCCAGCGCCTCCAGATCGGTGCCGCGAAAGCTGGCCACGCCGAACAGAACCTCGATCTCGTGATCCAGCGTGTATTCTGCCAGCCCGTTCCAGATGTGAAACATCGCCGGGCCGCCACGATAGTCGGGCCGCAGGCAGGACCGCCCCAGTTCCAGCAGCTTGCGCCCGCCCTCGATCAGCGGCGACAGATCGTATTCCCCGGCGCAGTAATAGCCCCCCGCCGCCCCGGCATTGTCGCTGCGCAACAGACGGTAAGCGCCGACCACGTGATCCAGCCCGCCGTCGTCGCGCTGCCTGTCCACAAGGATCAGATGTTCATAGAAGGGGTCGTGTGCGTCGCGCTCCAGCCTCCGGGCGTGATCGACCAGTGGGCCATCGCCCTTCAATTCGTCCACGAAGACATCATAGCGGCACCGCTGTGCCCCCAGAAGGTCGCGCTCGTCCTGCGCAAGGCGCACCTGGAATCGGTCCGGATCAGCGGTCATATTGGCCTGTCGCCTCGTTTTTCGGGTGTCTATGCGGGCTTGCGGGAGGAGACAAGCGCCGTTGACCGGAAATTGACACACCTAAAGGGAGTGTTAACACTGCCGTGCAAAACCTAGGGGTCAAAGACGATCTCAAGTTCGACGCGTTCGGCGTTGATGACAAGCTTGCCCATGTGCTCGAAATTCACGGTCACCCGTCCGCTCACGTTCGACTGGACCTGGCCCAAGCCCCAGTCTGGATGGTTCGGATGACGGACAAACATGCCCGGTTCAAGCAACGAAATCATCTTGAGGCCCCTCGCTCCAATTCCCCGCTACCTAGAGTATCGAAGGCAGACAGACAATGAACGCGCGTCCGAAAAACCTTGAGGCCCTGCTGGGCTCTCGCATCTGCCACGATCTGATCAGCCCCATCGGCGCCATCGGCAACGGGCTGGAGCTGATGGCCCTGACCCAGGCGGCGGATGGGCCCGAGATGGCGATGATCTCGGAAAGTGTCGCCAGCGCGCAGGCGCGGATCCGGTTCTACCGGGTGGCCTACGGCGCCAATTCCCCGGGCCAGACCCTCGGGCGGCAAGAGGTTGTCGAGATTCTGGCCAGCCTCTACACCGGCAACCGCTTGTCGGTGACCTGGGCTGTCGATGGCGACGTGCCGCGCGATGCCGCCAAGCTGGCCTTCCTGTTGCTGCAATGCCTGGAAACCGCGCTGCCGCGCGGCGGGGCAATTACCGTCTCGGGCGAGGGCGCCGGATGGGCGCTGCGGGCCGAATCGGAAAAACTGCGGATCGAGCCGGATCTCTGGGCGCTGCTGACCGGCGCCGAGCCTGTGGACGAGATTGCCCCTTCACAGATCCAGTTCATCCTCGCGCCGCTGCAAATCGCCGACATGGGACGGCAGCTGAGTGTTGCGCAGGATGACGCCTCGGTCACCCTGCGCTTCTAGGGGCGCTCAGGGGCGCACCGCCCCGTTGCCTTCCACCAGATACTTGAAGCTGGTCAGCTGCTCGGCCCCCACCGGACCGCGCGCGTGCATCTTGCCGGTGGCGATGCCGATCTCGGCGCCCATGCCGAACTCGCCACCATCGGCGAACTGGGTCGAGGCGTTGCGCATCAGGATCGCACTGTCGAGCCCGGCAAAGAACCGCGC
Organism: Meridianimarinicoccus marinus; assembly: GCF_040689105.1. Classification (NCBI taxonomy): domain Bacteria; kingdom Pseudomonadati; phylum Pseudomonadota; class Alphaproteobacteria; order Rhodobacterales; family Paracoccaceae; genus Meridianimarinicoccus; species Meridianimarinicoccus marinus. Next base: position 360,035 of record NZ_JBFBVU010000001.1, on the reverse strand, counting down.
TGCCACATCGTCATCGGCGGTGATGATGCAATCGGTGTGGTTCGAGCCGTACTGCCGGATATGCGCAATGGCGCCTTCGACCCCGTCCACCAGCTTGGCCGCGACGATCATGTCGAGGAACTCCTTGCCGAAATCCTCCGCCCCGGCCAGCGATACCCCCGGCACCGCCTGCAATGCACCATCAGCGCGCACATCGACGCCGGCGGCCACGAGATCCTCAAGGAAGGGCGCGCCGGCCGACTCAAACAGCGCCTTGTCCACAAGGATGCATTCGGCCGCCCCGCAGATGCCGGTGCGCCGGGTCTTGGCGTTCAGCACCACCTTGCGGGCGATCTCCATATCCGCCGCCGCATCCACATAGACGTGGCAAATGCCTTCGAGATGGGCAAAGACCGGCACCCGCGCCTCGCGCTGCACCAGCCCCACCAGCCCCTTGCCGCCACGCGGCACGATCACATCGATGAAATTGGTCATCCGCAGCATTTCCGCCACCGCCGCGCGGTCGCGGGTCGGCACCAGTTGCACCGCTTCGGCGGGCAGACCGACCGAGGTGATGCCCTGCACCAGACAGGCATGCAGCGCGCCCGAGCTGTGAAAGCTTTCCGAGCCGCCGCGCAGGATCACCGCGTTGCCGGCCTTCAGGCACAGCGCACCGGCATCCACCGTCACATTGGGGCGGCTTTCGTAGATCACCCCGACCACGCCCAGCGGCGTGCGCACGCGGCGGATGTGCAGCCCGTTGGGGCGGTCCCATTCGGCGATGACCTCGCCCACCGGATCGGCCTGCCCGGCCACGGCGCGCAGACCGGCGGCGATGCCGCGAATGCGGTCCTCGTCCAGCTTCAGCCGGTCCAGCATCGCCGGGCTCAGCCCCTTGTCGCGGCCAAAGGCCATGTCCTTGTCGTTGGCGGCCAGGATCGCGGGGATGGCGGCCTCGATGGCCGCGGCCCCGGCGTTCAGCGCATCGGTCTTGGTCTGTGGAGACGCAACCGCAAGCGCCGCTGCCGCGGCGCGGGCATTGGCGCCCAGCTGGGCCATCACTGCGGGAATATCGGTCAGATCTTTCATGGGTCCCTCCAAGACAGGATATCGACCTAGGACAAAGCGGCGCGCGGCTCAAGCCCCGGGCACAGGCGGTGTCAGACCACCATGTCGTCCCGGTGGAGCAGCACGCCGCGGCCCGGATAGCCCAGCAGCGTCTCGATCTCGCGCGACTGGCAGCCCTTGATCTGGCGGGTCTCGGCGTGGGTATAGCGGGTCAGCCCCTTGCCCAGAACTGCCCCATCGGGGCCGGAAATTTCCACCGGATCACCGCGCCCGAAACTGCCCGCCACCGCCGTGACCCCGGCGGGCAACAGCGACTTGCCCTTGCGCAGCGCCTGAACGGCGCCTGCGTCCACGGTGATGGTGCCGCGCGGCTTCATGGCCGCGATCCAGCGCTTGCGGGCGGCCTGCGGATCTTCCTCGGCCAGGAACCAGCTGCAGCGCGCGCCCTGTTCCAGGGCCCGCAACGGGCGGTCGGCCTCGCCCTTGGCGATGACCATGGCGCAGCCGGCGCCGGTGGCGATCTTCGCGGCCATCAGCTTGGTCACCATGCCGCCGCGCGACAGGCCGGACACGCCCTCGCCCGCCATTGCCTCGATCTCGGGCGAAATGCGGTCGATCACCGGCAGGTGCCGGGCCTGCGGATCCAGCGCCGGGTTCGCGGTATAGAGCCCGTCCACATCCGACAACAGCACCAGCCGGTCGGCGTCCACGGTGGCGGCCACCTGTGCCGCCAGACGGTCGTTGTCGCCAAAGCGGATTTCATCCGTGGCCACGGTGTCGTTTTCATTGACGATGGGCACCACCCCCAGCGACAGAAGCTGGCGCAGGGTGTTGCGCGAGTTCAGATAGCGGCGGCGGTTGGCGCTGTCTTCCAGCGTCACCAGAACCTGCGCGGTGGTGATGCCATGCGATTGCAGCGCATCCTCATAGGCGCGCGCCAGCCGGATCTGGCCCACGGCGGCGGCGGCCTGCGATTGTTCCAGCGGCAGCGCGCCAGCGGGCAGGTTCAGCACCCGCCGTCCCAGCGCGATGGAGCCCGAGGACACCACGATCACATCGGCACCCCGCGCGCGCAGTTCGGCAATGTCCGAGGCCAGCCCGCGCAGCCAGTCGCCGCGCAGCCCGCTGACCTGATCCACCAGCAGCGCCGAGCCGATCTTGACGACGATGCGCCGCCCTTCGCCTAGGGTTGCCACGACGCGTCCTCGTCGGGGCCCTTGCGGATTCGCACCCGGCTGTCGTCGATCTGCGCCCGCAGCGCGCGCAGGACCTCGGTGGTGCCCTGTTTGGCCGCGCCCGACATCTCCATGACCTTGCCGCCGCTGGCCTCTTCCAGGGCCGCGCGCAGATCGTCCCTGTAGTCAGCGTCCATCGCGTCGATCTTGTTCAGCACCGTGACGCGCGGCTTGTCGGCCAGATGGCCGCCATAGGCCTCCAGCTCGTTGATGATGGTGTGATAGTCGCCGATCACATCCTCGGTGGTGCCGTCCACCAGATGCAGCAGAACCGCGCAGCGTTCCACATGACCGAGGAAGCGGTCGCCAAGGCCCCGTCCCTCATGCGCGCCTTCGATCAGGCCGGGAATATCGGCGACGACGAATTCGGTGTTGTCCACGCCGACGATGCCGAGGTTGGGATGCAACGTGGTGAAGGGATAATCCGCGATCTTGGGCCGCGCGTTCGAGGTCGCGGCCAGGAAGGTCGATTTGCCCGCATTGGGCAGACCCAGAAGCCCGGCATCGGCAATCAGCTTCAGGCGCAGCCAGATGGTGCGTTCGACCCCCGGCTGGCCGGGATTGGCGTTGCGCGGCGCCTGGTTGGTGGCGCTCTTGAAATGCAGGTTGCCAAAGCCGCCGTTGCCGCCCTTGGCCAGCACCACGCGCTGGCCCAGTTCGGCCATGTCGGCGATGACGGTTTCCTCGTCCTCGTCCAGCACCTCGGTCCCCGCCGGCACCCGCAGCACGATGGTATCGCCGTTCTTGCCGGTGCGCTGACGGCCCATGCCGCCCTGCCCGCTTTTGGCGAAGAAATGCTGCTGGTAGCGAAAATCGATCAGCGTGTTCAGCCCCTCGACCACTTCGACCACCACGTCGCCGCCCCGGCCGCCGTCGCCGCCATCGGGGCCGCCGTATTCCATGAACTTCTCCCGGCGGAAGCTGACAGCGCCGTTGCCGCCGCTGCCGGAGCGAATGTAGACTTTTGCGAGGTCGAGAAATTTCATGACGTGATCCTTGGAACCGCCCCGGGGCGATAGCGTGAAACGGACGGTCCCTCAAGATCGGCCCGTCAGCGAAGTTTGCGAAGATAGGTCCATGTGGCCACGGTCCGCCCCTGAGCGACGCAGAAGGTCTCGGCATCCCCGATATAGTCGAAACCGGTCTTGGTCAGCAGACGCGCCGAGGCCGGGTTCGACTGAAACACCTCGGCAAAGACGGTCGAGACATTCTGCGGATTGGCCTCCAGCAGACCGGACACCGCTTCTGACGCATAGCCGGTGTTCCACAACGCCGGGGCGACCCAATAGCCGATCTCGGACCGGTCCGGCGACAGGCGCTCCATGGCGATCACGCCCAGAAGCTCGGCCAGACCGGCGGCGGTGCCATCCATGGCCCAGACATCCTCGCTCCGCTCGGGCGAGCGGGCCCGTTCGATGAAGCCCTCGGTGGTGCCCGGTGGCAAAGGATGCGGGATCGAGCGCGTGGATTCCGCCACCCGCTTGTCCCCGGCATACATCGTCAGCAAGCCTTCGTCGGACCGGCGCAGCGGGCGCAGGACCAGACGGTTGGTTTCGATGATCGGCTGGTTGACGATCGCATCATGCAGCATGTCTTTCCTCCCAAAAAGACATCGTGCGGCCCGGACTAACTCCCGAATTGAGCACGTGTCGGCACTAAGATCAGAGGTGGGGCCTCCTCCCGGCCCGGACAAGGGACCGGCGGCCCACCCCCGAGATCGGCTGTCGCAAGCGACAGCCTGAAAAATCGAAGGGGACCGGCATGTCGCCGATCCCCTGAATATCTTGCCAGTAAGGCGGGTCGGCTTATTCGGCGGCCTCGGCCACCGGAAGCACGGAAATGAAGGTACGGCCCTTCAGACCGGTGCGGAACTGCACCTGGCCTTCGTCGGTCGCAAAGATGGTGTGATCCTTGCCCATGCCGACACCTTCGCCCGGCCACCACTTGGTGCCGCGCTGACGCGCGATGATGTTGCCGGGGATGACGGCTTCGCCGCCAAATTTCTTCAGACCAAGGCGACGCCCAGCGGAGTCGCGACCGTTACGGGATGAACCGCCTGCTTTTTTATGTGCCATCTTTCGCTCCTCTTTACTCGGCTGCGGTGGCTTCGGCTGCGGGTGCCGCTGCGGCGCCAACTGCGGCCGTGACGCCGGTGGCATCGCCACCCGCGGCCAGAATCTCGGTGATGCGCAGCAGGGTCAACTGCTGGCGGTGGCCCTTGGTGCGCTGCGACGAGTGCTTCCGGCGGCGCTTGACGAAGTTGATGACCTTGTCACCCTTGATCTGGTCGATCACTTCGGCCTGCACGGCGGCGCCTTCCACGAAGGGGCTGCCAATGGTGGTGGCTTCGCCGCCGACCATCAGAATCTCGTTGAACTGAACCTTGTCGCCAGCCGCGGCGGCCAGCTTTTCAACGCGCAGAACGTCGCCGCTCTGAACCTTGTATTGTTTGCCGCCGGTTTTGATAACCGCAAACATGGGCATTTCCTTTTCATCTCCGCGTCCTGCGGCCCTGCGTCAAAGCAGTGTTGGTGCGGTTACCCGCGCCTGTGGACAGCGCGCCTTTCGGCAGTCGTTGGGGTTTCCGGGCGAACCGGAAGCCGCCGTATCGTTCAGAGCCGCAGGAAAGTCAAGCGTTGCCGGTCAGATATCCTGCGACGACAGGAACAACGACAGCGCCATCCCGGTTTCATAGGAGGTCGACACGAACAGCGCATCGAAGGCCTTGAACAGCGCCACGTTCAGCGCCTGACCCGCCGGGCTTTCGGTGAAGGTCAGATAGGTGTCGAAGTCGGCATCGCTGACCGGCTGATAGGCCAGCCACAGGAAGGCATGGACCCAATCGGTGGTGGACTGGCGGATCTCGGGCTCCTGCACCCAGACCTGCCGCAGGATGTCCTCGTCGCCGGCATTGCCGCCATAGCCCTCCGGGTCGCCATCGCGCATCCCCAGCAGGAAGGCGGCATTGGCGTTCAGAGCGCCCAACACGTTCAGGTCGATCAGATCGTTGGCCTCGATGAAGGTTTCGATGGCATCGACCCGGCCCGCGCCGCTGGCGGCCTCGGTCTCGAAGCGCGACAGGATTGCTGTTTCGATGTCGGGGTCGCGCAGGGCCTGCCGGGCCGAAAGCTCCAGCTGCACCAGATCCTGCCCCGGCGAGGTGGTGAAGAAGGCCAGCGCCGATTCGGCCATCTCGTCGTTCAGCGCCTCGGCGAAGGCATCGCGCATCCGGGGGGACACCTTGTCGGGCGCGTTCAGATCGGCCAGCGTCCGCCGCCAGCCGTCCAGATCCTCGTCACCGGACAGATCGACGGCCAGCTCCGCACCCGATTCCACCGCCTCTTCCTGCAGGACCACCAGAAGTGCGTTCAGTTCCAGCGCATCCAGCACCCGGTCGCTGAGACGCGCAGGCTGGGCCGTCACCGACAGGGGAAACAGCGCGAAGGCCAGGGGGATCAGGAAGCGCATGGGATACTCCGTTTTGACGGCAGGATGCGGCAGCCCGAGAAAAATGACAATGCAACCCGCGCAGAAGTGAAAATGTGGTTGCACCCTTCCCATGCTTTGACTATTCCGCCGGGACCGACACGGAGAGGTGCCGGAGTGGTCGAACGGGGCGGTCTCGAAAACCGTTGTTCCTTTACGGGAACCCAGGGTTCGAATCCCTGTCTCTCCGCCATTTACCCAACATGACCACTCATACGACCTTCGCCCGATCGCGCCGGGTCGCCCCCTCCGATTGCCGTTTTCGCCCTTTGGCCCGCGCCCGGGGGCCAAGCTTTGTGCTGCCACGGAAAAAGGGGCGCCCGAGGGCGCCCCTGAGTTTTGCGGATCCGGCGCATGGTATTTTACTGCCCGGTTTCTGCCTGCGGCCAGATCCGCAACTGGGGCGAGCGCACCCGCCCCGAATGGGTTTGTGGGGTGGGCGCTTCTGACCGGGCGCCCTACCCCTGTCCTGCGGCCCGTTGGCGGGGGAGCACCGCCGAAGGTGGCCCGCCGGGCCAAGCCGGTTGGCTCAGCTACAGCCCGAGGTGCCGCCGCAGGTGTTGCATTTCATGCAGGTGCCGTTGCGCACCAGCGTGTAGTTTCCACAGTCGCCGCAGGGATCGCCCTCGTAGCCCTGGATGCGGGCCTTGGTGCGGGCGTCCATCTGTTCGACGCTTTCCACCGCCGCGACCGAGGTCTGCATGGTCTCGACCGTGGCCACAAGGCTGCCGTCCAGGGCCGTCGCCGTGCTCATCCCGCCCTGCAGCACCACAAGATCCTGCGGCAGGCGCTTGCGCAGATAGCCCGACGAGGAAATCTGCTTGAGCACCTCCAGCGACTTGCTGGCCGCGGTTTCGCTGACCGGCTTCAGGTTCGAGCTGCTTTCGGTCTCGCCGCCGCCCAGATCGTCGAAGGCTGCGCCCTCGGGCTTCACATGGGCCAGGTCGGTGCGATCCAGATAGGACACCGCCAGTTCGCGGAAGATGTAGTCCAGGATCGAGGTGGCGTTCTTGATGCTGTCGTTGCCCTGCACCATGCCCGCCGGTTCGAACTTGGTGAAGGTGAAGGCATCGACGAATTCCTCCAGCGGTACGCCGTATTGCAGGCCCACCGATACGGCGATGGCGAAGTTGTTCATCATCGCCCGGAAGCCTGCGCCTTCCTTGTGCATGTCGATGAAGATCTCGCCCAGGTTGCCGTCGGAATACTCGCCGGTCCGCAGATAGACCTTGTGGCCGCCGACGATGGCCTTCTGGGTATAGCCCTTGCGGCGCTGGGGCATCTTCTCGCGGTGCGAGCGGACGACCTCCTTGACGATCACCTTCTCGACGATCTTCTCGGCCAGCACCTGCGCCTTTTCCTGCGGGGAGCCAGTTTCCAGAACCTCGGCGGCTTCGTCGTCATCCTCGACCAGCGCCGCAGCCAGCGGCTGGCTGAGTTTCGAGCCGTCGCGGTACAGCGCATTGGCCTTCACCCCCAGCGACCAGCTCAGCTCATAGGCCTTCTGGCAATCCTCGATCGTGGCGTCATTGGGCATGTTGATCGTCTTGCTGATCGCGCCCGAGATGAAGCTTTGCGCCGCCGCCATCATGGTGATGTGGCTGTTCACGTTCAGGAACCGCCGGCCCTTCTTGCCGCAGGAGTTGGCGCAATCGAAGATCGGGTAGTGCTTGGGGTCCAGATGCGGCGCGCCTTCCAGCGTCATGGTTCCGCAGACGTGATCGTTGGCGGCCTCGATCTGCTGCCTGCTGAAGCCGAGGCTGGTCAGCATGTCGAAGGTCGGATCGGCCAGTTTCGCCGCCGGGATGCCCAGCACATCGGTGCAGAACTCTTCCCCCAGGGTCCACTGGTTGAACACGAAGCGGATGTCGAAGGCCTGCGGCAGGGCCGCCTCGATCTTGTCGATCTCGGCCGGGCCGAAGCCGTGGCCCAGCAGCGCGGTGTGGTTGATGCCCGGCGCGTTGCCAAGGGTGCCGTGACCGACCGCGTAGCCGATGATTTCCTCGATCTGCGCCGCGCCGTAGCCCAGCCCTTCCAGCGCCGCGGGTACCGACCTGTTGATGATCTTGAAGTAGCCGCCGCCGGCCAGCTTCTTGAACTTAACCAGCGCGAAGTCGGGCTCGATCCCAGTGGTGTCGCAATCCATCACCAGACCGATGGTGCCGGTGGGGGCGATGACGGTGGCCTGCGCGTTGCGATAGCCATGCTGCTCGCCCAGCCGCAGGGCCTCGTCCCAGGCCTGTTCGGCCATGGCCACCAGACGCGGGTCGGGGCAGTTCTTGCCATCCAGCGGCACCGGTTTCACTGCCAGATTGTCATAGCCATCGGTCTTGCCCTTGGCGGCGGTGCGGTGGTTGCGGATCACCCGCAGCATATGCGCGGCATTGGCCGGATAGCCGGGGAACGCGCCCAGCTCGCCCGCCATCTCGGCCGAGGTCGCATAGGCCACCCCGGTCATCACGGCGGTCAGCGCGCCACAGATGGCGCGGCCTTCGTTGCTGTCATAGCCATGGCCCATGGTCATCAGCAGCCCGCCGATGTTGGCATAGCCCAGACCCAGCGTGCGGTAGTCATAGGACCGCTGCGCGATTTCCTTGGACGGGAACTGCGCCATCAGCACCGAGATTTCCAGCGTCACCGTCCACAGCCGCGTGGCGTGGATATAGTCCTCGACCTGGAACTCGCCGTCCTTGAGGAAGGTCAGCAGGTTCATCGACGCCAGGTTGCAGGCGGTGTCGTCCAGGAACATGTACTCGGAACAGGGGTTCGAGCCGCGGATTTCGCCGTCTTCGGGGCAGGTGTGCCAGGCGTTCACGGTGTCATGGAACTGGATGCCGGGATCGGCGCAGGCCCAGGCGGCGTGGCCGATCTGTTCCCACAGGTCGCGCGCCTTGATGGTCTTGGCGACCTTGCCGTCGGTGCGGCGGATCAACTCCCACGCACCATCGTCGCGGACCGCCTGCAGGAAGGCATCGGTCACCCGCACCGAATTGTTGGAGTTCTGGCCCGAAACCGAATTGTAGGCCTCGCTGTCCCAGTCGGTGTCATAGGTCGGAAACTCGATGCTGGCATAGCCCTGCTTGGCATAGTCCAGCACGCGCTTGATGTAGGTCTCGGGAATCGCGGCCTTCTTGGCGGCGCGCACGGCGGTCTTTAGGGCCGCGTTGGTGGCGGGATCGGTGGCGTCGGCCTCTTTCCCGTCCCAATTGCGGATCGCGCCGAAGATGTCGTTCAGCTTGGCTTCATGAGTCTTGGAGCCCGCCACCAGCGAGGCGACCTTCTGTTCCTCGATCACCTTCCAGTTGATGAACTGCTCGATATCCGGATGATCGGCGTCGCAGATCACCATCTTGGCGGCGCGGCGGGTGGTGCCGCCGGACTTGATCGCCCCAGCTGCCCGATCACCGATCTTTAAAAAGCCCATCAGGCCCGAGGATTTGCCGCCGCCCGACAACGATTCGCCCTCGGCGCGCAGCGACGAGAAATTGGTGCCAGTGCCCGAGCCGAACTTGAAAAGCCGCGCTTCGCGCACCCAAAGGTCCATGATGCCGCCGTCGTTCACCAGGTCGTCGGCCACCGACTGGATGAAACAGGCATGCGGCTGCGGATGCTCGTAGGCCGAGGAGGATTTCACCAGCTTGCCGGTCTTGTGATCGACGTAGTAATGCCCCTGGCTGGGACCGTCGATGCCATAGGCCCAGTGCAGCCCGGTGTTGAACCATTGCGGCGAATTCGGTGCCGCCCGCTGAGTGGCCAGCATGTAGCGCATTTCGTCGAAATAGGCGCGGGCATCGGATTCCTTGGTGAAATAGCCGCCCTTCCAGCCCCAATAGGTCCAGGCGCCCGCCAGCCGGTCGAACACCTGCCGGGCCGAGGTTTCGCCGCCGTAACGTTCCTCCTCGGGCAGATCCTTCAGCGCCTTCTCATCGGGGACCGACCGCCACAGGAACTCGGGCACCCCCTTTTCGCGCACCTTCTTCAGCCGCGCCGCGACACCGGCCTTGCGGAAATACTTCTGCGCCAGCACATCCGAGGCAACCTGGCTCCAGGAACTCGGCACCTCCATCGCGTCCAGCGCGAAGACCGTACTGCCGTCCGGGTTGCGGATTTCCGACGAGGTGGTGGTGAAAGCCAGGTCCGCATATGCGTCTGCGCCGTCCCGGGTAAATGTGCGTTCGATTCTCATGTCGCGTCCCTGCAGGTCGTTCCGGTGGTCGGGGTGCCGGCCTGCAAACGGCCCTGCCCGGAAGTCGAAGGACAAGGTGGTCCGGGGCGCGAAACCGAAGTTTCGCGGCATGTCCCGTCACTCTGTCCGTGTTTCGTGTGGTGACACCAGATGTGGTGTCGCCCCTCCTTGAGGACACAAATAACCGCGATTCGGGTTGCGCCGACAACGAAGATTTTCGCTATATCTGGTATAAATGGGGGTTGACCGACACTATCCACAGGGGGTCAGCCGAGTCGAGATATGAACACCCGGTTAATGCCGCAATTGCACCGTTAACACTCGGGGCCCGTCAGACCAGAACACCCACCAGCCACAGCGACAGCGCCGGGAAACTGACCAGCACGGCGACGCGGATCAGGTCGGACAGGATGAAGGGCGCCACGCCGCGATAGGTCACGCCCAGCGGTACGTTGCGCGCCAGCCGGTTGATGATGAACAGGTTCAACCCGACCGGTGGGGTGATCAGACCGACCTCGACCACGATCAGGGTCAGCACGCCGAACCAGATGGCGGTTTCCTCGGGCGTCAAGCCGAAATCGAGGCTCTGGATGATCGGAAAGAACACCGGGATGGTCAGCAGGATCATCGACAGGCTGTCCATGACGCAGCCCAGCACCAGATAGGCCAGCAGGATCAAAAGCAGCACCGTCATTGGTCCGGCCTCGCTGGCCTGCACCCAGGCTGCCAGGGCCTGCGGCGCCTGGGTGAAGGCCAGGAAGGTGTTGAACAGTTGCGCCCCCAGCAGGATCAGGAAGATCAACCCGGTGGCCGAGGCGGTCTCCAGAATGGCCTCGCCGATGGCGCGCAGGCGCAATCCTTCGAAGATCACCGCGTAAAGAAGCGTCGCCAGCGCGCCCACGGCGGCGCCCTCGGTCGGGGTGAACAGGGCCTGCACGCCGTCGCGGCTCCAGTTCCAGTCGCCGATGATGCCGCCCATGACCAGCGCGAAGATCGCCGCCACCGGCCAGACCTGCACAAGGGCGGCCATCCGTTCGCGCCAGACCACGCGCGGCCCGGCGGGGCCCGCCTCGGGGCGCAGATGCACCACCACCAGCACCGCCAGCGCATAGCCCAGGGCAGCCAGCAGGCCGGGGATGAAAGCGGCCGCGAACATCTTGACGATGTTCTGCTCGGTCAGGATGGCATAGATAACCAGCATCACCGACGGCGGGATCAGGATGCCCAGCGTCCCGCCTGCCGCCACCACGCCGGTGGCCAGCGCATCGGAATAGCCGCGCTTGCGCAGCTCCGGCAGGGCCACCTGCCCCATGGTCGACGCGGTCGCCAGTGACGAGCCGCAGACCGCGCCGAAACCCGCCGACGCCCCCACCGCCGCCACCGCCATGCCGCCGCGATGATGCCCCATCCAGGCCGCCACCGCCCGGAACAGCGCCGCGCTGAGCCCCGAACGCGCCGCGATCTGGCCCATGAACAGGAACATCGGCACGATCGACAGGGAATAGCTGGAAAACGTGTCATAGGGCAAAGTCTTGAGTTGGCTCAGCGCCGCGTTGGGCGAGCCCAGCACGATCCAGGTGCCCAGAAAGCCGGTGCCGCCCATGGCCGCGGCAATCGGCATCCGCAGGAAGATGGCCAGCAGCATCAGCCCGAAGCCCGCCAGCGCCAGTGCAAGGCCCGAGATCACGCGCCCGGCTCCCGCCCGGCGAGGGTCCAGTTCAGGCTGCGCCAGACCGAATACAGGCAGACCACGAAAAACAGCCCCGCCCCGATCAGCGCCAGCCCGAAGGGAATCCACACCGGGATCTGCAATTCATAGGTGGTTTCGGGGAACCATGGCGCTTGGCCCATGCCGAGCCGGGCGCGGAACGCCTCGCTGCCATGGGGAAACTTCTCGGTGAAGCCCAGCCAGAACCGCCACAGGATAACGCCCGAGCACAGGGTCAGCATCATGTCGCCCAGGCAGCCCAGCCCCGCATGCGGGCGCGGGCCAAGGGCGTGGCTGACAAGATCGACGGTGACATGGGCGCGGCGCATCTGGCACCACGGCAGGAAAGCGAAAACCGCGATGGCGCAGCCCATCTCGACCAGCTCGAAGTCACCGGTCACCGGCCCCAGCCCGGCCCAGCCAAGCGCCCGTCCGACAACGGAAATCACCACGACCGAGGCCATGCCCAGCAGCACCGCGCCGCCACACAGGGCCAGCGCGCCCGCCAGCCAGCCCAGCCCGCGCCCGATCCGTTGTTCCGCCTTGGGTGCCAGCATCATCCGCCCGTTCCGTTACAGCGGCGAGCTAGCGCAAAGCCGCCCCCAAGCGCAACGCGGTTCTGCGACGGCAGCGGTCTTGACCACCTTGGCGCAGCCCGCCATAGCCATGGGAACGGTCGGAGGTGTTTTGATGATCAGACGTTTGTACGAGTGGACCATGGGTCTTGCCGAGACCCGCTATGCCCTTATGGCCCTGGCCTTCGTGGCCTTCGTCGAAAGCTCGGTGTTTCCGATCCCGCCCGACATCCTGATGATCCCGATGATCCTGGCCGCGCCAAGACGCGCCTGGCTGATCGCCGGCATCGCCACGGTCAGTTCCGTGCTGGGCGGGCTGTTTGGCTATTACATCGGATACGCGCTGTTCGACACCGTGGGCCGCCCGGTTCTGGAGTTCTACGGCAAGGATGCCTATTTCGACGAATTCGCGCTGCGCTACAACGAATGGGGCGCCTGGGCGGTGCTGGTGGCCGGGGTTACGCCCTTCCCCTACAAGGTGATCACCATCCTGTCGGGCTCCACCGCGCTGTCGCTGCCGGTGTTCATGGTGGCCTCGGTGGTCGCACGCGGACTGCGGTTCTTCATCGTGGCCGGGCTGCTTTGGAAATTCGGCCCTCCCATCCGCGACTTCATCGAGAAACGGTTGGGTCTGATGTTCACGCTTTTCGTGGCCCTGTTGTTGGGCGGATTCTACGTGGTGAAATTCCTGTGATGTCGATGATCCCTGCACGTGTGATCGGGCTGGCGGCGGCGGCTGGGTCGCTGGGCCTGCTGCTGGGCGCCTTCGCCTTCCAACATATTGGCGGGTTGGCGCCCTGCCCGATCTGCCTTTGGCAACGCTGGCCCCACGCGGCGGCGATACTGCTGGGCGCCCTGCTGCTGATCTGGCCCGCGCGCATCGTCTATGCGCTTGGCGCACTGACCGCGGCCACCACCGGCGCGCTTGGCATCTATCACACTGGCATCGAGCGCAAGTGGTGGGCCGGCCCCACCTCCTGTACCGGCAGCGGCGATACCCTCAGCGGCCTGTCCGGCACCGATCTGCTGAGCATGGACAGCGCCACGCCGCTGGTCATGTGCGACCAGATCTCGTGGGAGATGCTGGGCCTGTCGATGCCCAGCTGGAACGCCGTGGCGTCCTTTGTCTTCATGGCGCTGTGGCTGGTGGCCCTGCGCCGCGCCTAGTGCAGCGTCAGGCCGCCATCGACACTGAATTCCCCGATCACGTTGCGCCATTCCCCCGGCGAAATCATCTTGCGGTGGGTAAAACGCACGGAATGCAGGGGGCCGTCGATTTCCCGCTGCCAGAATTCGATGAATTCGAACAGACGCGGATGATCCGGCGCCAGATCGTATTCCTGCCAGATGAAGCTGTTCAGCACGCTCTGAAAATCCGGCATCCGGTAGTAAACCTCGGCCGTGGTCAGACCATAGCCTTTCAACATCAACTCGGTTTCACGGTTCTCCATTCGACACCTCTTGCTGAGTGGAACGCCTTCAGTTTGCGCCCAAAAAGTTAAAACTCAAACGAAACAGATCGTTATCTTTCGCGAGCGACACGGCGATGAGCATGTAACAGGCGCATTGCAGGTTTTTGCGGCGTGGTGGTATAACGTCCCGAACCAACGACAAGCGCCCGAGCAGCAAAGGCCACCTCTGTGACCGACACGCCAGAAACTCCTGAAAACGAAGACGAAAATCCCGGCGAGCCGAAAGGATACGCGGGGCCGACCATCTCGATCGCCGAGGAGATGAAGTCGTCCTACCTGGACTATGCGATGAGCGTGATCGTCAGCCGGGCGATTCCCGACCTGCGCGACGGGTTGAAACCGGTGCACCGGCGGATACTTTACGCCATGCATGAAACCGGCAACGGCCACGACAAGCCCTATCGCAAATCGGCCCGCCCGGTGGGCGACGTGATGGGGAAATACCACCCCCATGGCGACAGCGCGATCTATGACGCGCTGGTGCGGATGGCGCAGGATTTCTCGATGTCGCTGCCGCTGCTGGATGGGCAGGGCAACTTCGGTTCGATGGACGGCGACAGCCCGGCGGCCATGCGTTACACCGAGGTCCGGATGGACAAGCCCGCGGCCCAGCTGCTGGCGGACATCGAGAAAGAGACGGTCGATTTTCAGGACAACTATGACGGCAAGGACCTGGAGCCCACGGTTCTGCCGGCCCGGTTTCCCAACATGCTGGTCAACGGCGCGGGCGGCATCGCCGTCGGCATGGCCACCAATATTCCGCCGCACAACCTGGGCGAGGTCATCGACGCCACGCTGGCGCTGATCGAGGATCCGGATCTCGACAGCATCGACCTGATGCAATTCATCCCCGGCCCCGACTTTCCGACCGGCGGGCTGATGCTGGGCCGCTCGGGCGCGCGCAAGGCCTATCTGGAAGGGCGCGGCTCGGTCATCCTGCGCGCCAAGACCCGGATCGAGGAAATCCGCAAGGATCGCTTCGCCATCATCCTGGACGAGATCCCCTACCAGGTGAACAAGGCCACCATGATCGAAAAGATCGCCGATCTGGTGCGCGACAAGAAGCTGGAAGGCATCGCCCATATCCAGGACGAATCCGACCGCATCGGCGTCCGCGTGGTGATCGAGCTGAAGCGCGACGCCACCCCCGACGTGGTGCTGAACCAGCTGTTCCGCTTCACCCCGATGCAGACGTCGTTCGGCTGCAACATGCTGGCGCTGAATGGCGGCCGGCCCGAACAACTGACCCTGCGCAAATTCCTGACCGCCTTCATCGACTTCCGCGAAGAGGTCGTCGCCCGCCGCACCGCGCATGATCTGCGCAAGGCGCGCGAACGCAGCCACGTGCTGTGCGGTCTGGCCGTGGCGGTGTCGAACGTCGATGAGGTCGTGGCCACGATCCGCGCCTCGGCCGATGCGCCCGAGGCCCGCGCCAAGCTGATGGAGCGCCGCTGGCCCGCTCATGACATCGCCGACTTCATCCGGCTGATCGACGATCCGTCCCACACCGTGAACGAGGACGGCACCTATTACCTGTCCGAGGTTCAGGCCCGAGCCATCCTGGAACTGCGGTTGCAGCGCCTGACCCAGCTGGGCGTGCGCGAAGTGACCGACGAGTTGCAGGAACTGGCCGCCAAGATCCGCGACTATCTGGACATCCTGCGCTCGCGCGAGCGGATCCTGTCGATCATCTCGGACGAGCTGCGCGAGGTGAAGGACCTGTTCGCCGTGCCGCGCCGCACCGAGATCACCGAATGGTCCGGCGACATGGAAGACGAGGACCTGATCGAGCGTGAAGACATGGTCGTGACGGTCACCCAGTCGGGCTATATCAAGCGCACGCCGCTGGCCGAATACCGCTCGCAAAAGCGCGGCGGCAAGGGGCTGTCGGGGATGGCCACCAAGGATGACGACGTGGTCACCACCCTGTTCGTCGCCAACACCCACACCCCGCTGCTGGTCTTCACCACCTCGGGCATGGTCTACAACCTGAAGACATGGCGCCTGCCGCAGGGCGGCCGCAACGCCAAGGGCAAGCCGCTGGTCAGCATCCTGCCGATCGAACATGGCGTGTCCATCGCCGCGATCCTGCCCATCGACGTGGCCGAGGAAGACTGGGCCAACCTGCAGATCGTCTTTGCCACCTCGGCCGGCGACGTGCGCCGCAACGCGATGTCGGATTTCACCAACGTCAAGCGCAACGGCAAGATCGCCATGAAGCTGCCCGAAGGCGTTTCACTGGTCCGCGCCCGCATCTGCGCCGAGGAAGACGACGTGATGCTGGTCACGGCTCTGGGCCGGGCCATGCGGTTCCGCTCGACCGACGTGCGGGTGTTCAAGGGCCGCGACAGCACCGGGGTGCGCGGCATCCGGTTGGCCGAGGGCGATTTCGTCGTCGCCATGACCACGATCCGCAATTTCGATGCCACGCCGGGCGAACGCGCCGCCTATCTGAAGATGCGGCGCGCCGTGGAAGGCATGGTCGAGGATGTCGAGGTGCCGGACGAGGAAGATGCGGTCGAGGATGAGGCGCTGAGCCAGGCCCGCTATGCCGAGATGTCGGCGGCCGAGCATCTGCTGCTGACCATCACCTCGGGCGGCTCGGGCAAGCTGACCTCTTCGCATGACTATCCGGTCAAGGGCCGGGGCGGCATGGGGGTCATGGCTATGGACCGCGCCCTGCGCGGTGGACCGGTGGTGGCCTGCTTCCATGTGGAACTGGACGACCAGATCATGCTGGCGACCTCGACCGGCCAGTCGATCCGCTGCCCCGTCGACGGCATCTCGTTCCGGTCGCGCGCGGCCGGTGGCGTCAAGGTGTTCAACACGGCCGATGGAGAAGAGGTCGTCTCGGTCGCCCGCATCGCCGATCAGGGCGAAGACGACGCGGAAGCCGACGCCGACATGGGCCCCGAAGACAGCTGACCCGACGCCAGACGTTGCCCTGTTGCGGCAATCTGCGTCACATTCTTGCGCCACCCGACCCGGGTGGCGCAACGAAAATGCCCAGATTAGCGGTTGACGCCCTTTCAGGCCGGTCATAATGTCAGCGCCCAGAACAGGAGTCCAAGACGTGAAAATTCTTGTAGTAGAAGTTGGAAAATGGCGCATGGGCCGGTAACGGCACCACAATATGATCCCATGCGCCCCCGACGAAACCGGGGGTTTTTTTATGTCGACAGAACAGATCGCAAGACGAAAGCACGGAGCAAAGCGATGACCCAGATGAGCGGCGCGAAAATGGTGGTTCAGGCCCTGAAGGAACAGGGCGTGGACGTGGTCTTCGGCTATCCGGGCGGCGCCGTGCTTCCGATCTATGACGAGATCTTCCAGCAGAACGACATCAAGCACATCCTGGTGCGACACGAGCAGGGCGCGGTTCATGCCGCCGAAGGCTATGCGCGCTCGACCGGCAAGCCGGGCGTCGCGCTGGTGACCTCGGGACCGGGCGCCACCAATGCGGTGACCGGGCTGACCGACGCGCTGATGGATTCGATCCCGATCGTGGTCCTGTCGGGCCAGGTGCCGACCTTCATGATCGGCAAT
The DNA here is from genome assembly GCF_040689105.1 of Meridianimarinicoccus marinus. Lineage (NCBI taxonomy): Bacteria > Pseudomonadati > Pseudomonadota > Alphaproteobacteria > Rhodobacterales > Paracoccaceae > Meridianimarinicoccus > Meridianimarinicoccus marinus. Next base: position 342,780 of record NZ_JBFBVU010000001.1, on the reverse strand, counting down.
GATGCCTTCCAGGAAGCCGATACCGTCGGCATCACCCGGCCCTGCACCAAGCACAACTGGCTGGTGAAGGACACGCAGGATCTGTCGAACGTCATCCACCAGGCCTTCCATGTCGCCATGAACGGACGCCCGGGGCCGGTTCTGGTCGATATTCCCAAGGATGTGCAGTTCGCCTCGTCCCAGTACACACCGATCAACAAGGCCAAGACCCAGCACTACCAGCCCCGCGTGAAGGGCGATCTGGATCAGATCACCAAGCTGGTCGCGCTGATCGAAACCGCCAAGCGGCCGATCTTCTACACCGGCGGCGGGGTCATCAACTCTGGCCCCGCGGCGTCGCAACTGCTGCGTGAACTGGTGGCGGCAACGGGCTTTCCGATCACCTCGACTCTGATGGGTTTGGGGGCATATCCGGCGTCGGGCGATTGCTGGCTGGGGATGCTGGGCATGCACGGCCTGTACGAGGCCAATCTGGCCATGCACGGCTGTGACGTGATGATCAACATCGGCGCGCGTTTCGACGACCGGATCACCGGCCGGGTGCAGGATTTCAGCCCCAAGTCGAAGAAGGCGCATATCGACATCGATCCGTCCTCGATCAACAAGGTCATCCACGCCGATGTACCGATCATCGGCGACGTCGGCCATGTGCTGGAAGACGTGCTGAAGGTCTGGAAGGCCCGCGGCCGCAAGGTCAACCGCGAGGCGCTGGCCAAATGGTGGAAACAGATCGCGGAATGGAAGACGGTCAACTGCCTCGCCTACAAGGGCTCGGAGAAGATCATCAAGCCGCAGTACGCGCTGCAACGACTGGAAGAACTGACCAAGGGCAAGGATCGCTACATCTGCACCGAGGTCGGCCAGCACCAGATGTGGGCCGCGCAGTACCTGAACTTCGAGGATCCGAATCGCTGGATGACCTCGGGCGGACTGGGCACCATGGGCTATGGCATGCCGGCCTCGATCGGGGTGCAGGTGGCGCATCCGGAGGCTCTGGTCATCAACGTGGCCGGCGAGGCCAGCTGGCTGATGAACATGCAGGAGATGGGCACCGCCGCGCAGTTCCGGCTGCCGGTCAAGCAGTTCATCCTGAACAACGAACGTCTGGGCATGGTGCGCCAGTGGCAGCAACTGCTGCATGGCGAGCGCTACAGCCATTCGTGGTCGGAAGCGCTGCCCGATTTCGTGAAGCTGGCCGAGGCTTTCGGTGCCAAGGGCATTCTGTGCAAGGACCCGGCCGACCTGGATGATGCGATCATGGAAATGCTCGACTACGACGGGCCGGTGATTTTCGATTGCCTTGTCGAAAAGCACGAGAACTGCTTCCCGATGATCCCGTCGGGCGAGCCGCACAACTCGATGCTGCTGGGCGACGCGGCGGTGGCCGACGCCATCGGGTCCTCGGGGGCGGTTCTGGTCTGACCCGGATCCGCGGCCAAGGCGGCTTTCGGCAACACAGTTTTCGGGGGCATTGCCCCCACCCGCGCGGCGCAACGCATGTCCGCCGCGCGGGTTCGACACAGAAAGGAACGTCACGTGTCTCCGCTACACATCAAGAAGGGCACTTCGAAGCACTCTGCCTATGACCTGCGCAGTCATCTGGGCGAGACCATCGAGCGTCACACCCTGGCCGTGGTGGTCGACAACGAAGCCGGTGTTCTGGCCCGTGTGATCGGCCTGTTTTCCGGGCGCGGCTATAACATCGAAAGCCTGACCGTGGCCGAGATCGACCACACCGGGCATCGCTCGCGGATCACCATCGTCACCGTCGGCACCCCGCAAGTGATCGAGCAGATCAAGGCCCAGCTGGCGCGCATGGTGCCGGTGCATGATGTGCATGATCTGACCGTGGAAGGGGCGGCCGTCGAACGTGAACTGGCCCTGGTCAAGGTTGAAAGCGAGGGCGAGCGCCGGGTCGAGGCGCTGCGCGTTGCCGATATTTTCCGGGCCAGCGTCGTCGATACGTCGTTGCGCAGCTTCGTTTTCGAAATCACCGGCACGCCCGAGAAAGTCGATGCTTTCGCCGACCTGATGCGTCCGCTGGGTCTGGTCGAGATCGCGCGCACCGGCGTGGCCGCGCTGGCACGGGGTCCGATTTCCGCCTGAACCCGCCTCGCCGGTTCCCGCCCCCTGATCCGGACCTGACTGCCCGGCGATGGGTAAAGGCGGCGTTACCCACTGGCCGCAGTGGTGGGACCGTCGTCGCCCTTTGCGGGCTTCCGCTCGAAAGGCGCCACCTTGGCGCCTTTGACGGCGCGGTACATCGTGGCGCATCCGCGACCGCGCGCCTTCGAGGCGTAAAGCGCCTCATCCGCTTCTTGCAACACCGCGTCGGCAGGTTTGCCGCCGCCGTGGCAGACCGTGATCCCGGCGCTGCCCGAGATGCGGCAGAGATCATCGCCGAAGGGGATCGGCACCTCCAGCCGTTCAATCAGCCGTTCGGCCAGGCGCAGAAGATGGCCATGATCCACGGTGCCCGGCAGCAGGATCACGAATTCATCGCCCCCGGCACGGATCAGCGTGTCCTGCGCCCGCGTAGTCTGCACCATGACCTTGGCCGCCACCTGCAACACGTGGTCGCCAGCCGCATGGCCCAGCGTGTCGTTGACTTGCTTGAAGAAATCCAGGTCCAGATGGATGACGCCGAACGGCTCCCCCGCGTCGACCAACCGTCCCAGGACGTGATCCAGTGCGCGCCGGTTGCGCAGGCCGGTCAGCGTGTCTGTATAGGCCTGTTTCTCGGCCTCCATCTTGGCAGACTGCAGCCGCAAGTTCAGGCGGCGCCATTCGTCCAGAACCGTGGCATTGGCCTCGATCAGGTAGAGCATTTCGATCGAGGGATCGGTGGCGGCGAAATCCGGCAGGTGCAGGTCATAGTCGCGGATGGCGTCGACCAACCCTGTTCCGAAAGAGAAATTCACCAGCAGCGATTCGCCGGTTGCATCGGTCACCATCAGCCCGTTCAGCGAGGTTTCCGGCGGTTCGCGGAACTGCACTTGCAGCCGTTGCCGGATCAGCCGCGCCAGTTGCGGCGATGCGCCGGTCAGATGCGGACGGCGCAGTCGAAAGACATCGAAAAGCTTCCGGCCCACCAGCGTGCTGCCCTTGCGCAGCTTGGCCAGCGTCGGCCCGGTGTGCAGGATCGTGCCACAGGGCGACAGCCGCATGTGCAGCGGCATCAGTGCATCGCCGTCGCCGGCCCCCAGAATCACCGGCGGCGTCACGATGCGCGCCCTTCGGAGGCCAGTTGAAACGGCCGGCCGACCGCGAATCCTTCGCGTAGCACCTGCACAGTCACGGTTTCGACCCGATCTTCGCAGCCGTGGTGATCCAGCAGCACCAGCGCGCCATAGTCATCGGCCAGCGTCCGCAGCATGCCCACAAGGACATGGCCAAATCCGGCGTGCGCCCAGCGGCAGCCGATGCGAAAGGTATCTTCTTCGACCCCGATCACCTCGATCGCCGGAAGCTCCAGATCCGGAAGGGCCAATTGCGCCCGGCGCGGCAGATCATCCACGGTCTGCAGAAATTCCAGAAACGTCTCGCCGCCAAATCGCAGCAGCCGCCGCAGGGGTTCTACATTGGGGTTGGAGACCAGGTAGGTGCCCACATCCTCAAGCAGCACATCGCGGGGCTTGGCCAGCAGCAGCACGGCGGCATCGAGCATGCGTTCGGTGATCTGGTCATCGTAGACGAACATCGCCTCGAACCCCGATGGCGGAAGCTCGGCAACGCGGGCCAGCCGTTCCCAGGCGTCGGGCCCGCAGGTATCGCGCACAAAACACTGAATCGCACGGTTGATCAGTCCATGCATAGCCGCCCTCCATCCATTCAGACTTCGGGGTAGCGGCCAAGGTTTAACAAACCGCCAACGGCGGCAGGGCGTTACGCGGCGCTGCGCGTCGGACAGCGCTGGTCCAGCCAGTTGGGAAGGCCCGCCAGACTGGGCAGAACCGCGTCGGCCAGAGGCTCCAGCTGCGCGCGCCCGGCAATGCCGGTCAGAACCGCGATGGAGCGCATGCCGGCGGCGCGCGCGGCCACCAGATCGTGGGAACTGTCGCCGATCATCACGATTTCCGCGGGATCGATTCCCAAAGTTTCAGAAAAGGCCAGCAACATGTCCGGCGCGGGCTTGGCCGGGAAGCCGGAATCCGACGCCAGCACCATGGCAAAGGCCTCCTCCACGCCAACCTCCTGCAAGTGCCGACGGGTCGGCGCGAGGGAATCATTGGTGACCACCCCCAGGACAAGCCCGCGCCCGACCAGTTCCGACAACAACGGCTCCAGCGGTGTGGCCTCGGCCTGAGGCACCTCGGCCGTCATCCGCGACATCAGCCGCAGGATGTTGGATTTTGTGGCCCCAGGCAGATGCGGCAGCAGCGCATCGGTGATGTCATGCGGCGTGGCGCTGACCAAGATGCTGTCCTTGCGGAACATCCCGGCGGCAATGTCGAACCCCACCGCGTCGCCCAGAATGCGCGCGCGCGTCAGATCCTCGGCGGCCAGGTGCATCAGGAACTTCCGCGACCAGTTTGCCCAGGTCTTGTTGAAGTCGAACAAGGTGCCGTCCTTGTCAAAAAGGATCGCTTTGATTTGCCTCATCGGTGTCCTCCCCGGTGGCGGGCACTATGCCGGATCAACGCGAAGCTGACAATTCCCCCGTGTTCGCGAGCGCCCGCGAACTCAGGTCCAATGCCGATCCTCGCCTCCCGGCAAGGAGGCGCGGGCCAGCGCGATGGCCTCGGGCGGCTGCCCGGTTTCCTTGGCAAAGGCCAGCACCCATTGGTCATCCATCAGCACGAAATCCAGAACCGCCGCCTGCACTTCGGGCGTTTCGATCCCTGCAATCAGATCTTCTCGGGCGATGCCGGTGGCCCCCATGAAAACCGAGACCAGATCATCGGTGGCTGCCAGGAAGCCGACCGCCTGCAAGGCAACAACCTGCGCAGCGTCGCGTGTCATGGGCGTCATTCTCATGTGTTCAATTCTTTCTTAACCGTTCCTGCCGAAGAGTTACGGTATCCACAGGGTTGCGGGAAAGCTCTATCATGACCGGACGCATTCTGATCCATGACAGCGTGGCGGTGAACCGCATCGTGCTGCGCTGCAAGCTTGCCGCGGCATGCTACGACGTGCAGACCGTCGAAACCCGGGACGCGGTGTTCCCGGCCCTGCGCGGGCAGTCCATCGATCTTCTGCTGCTGGACAGCGACGACGATCCCGCCGCCACACTTGCAATTTGCCGCGAGGTCACGAAACGCCGCGAAGGCGCGGCCCCGGCGGTGCTGATGACTGCAAGTGCGCCATGCCCGGAATTCCAGGTCGATGCGGTGAAGGCCGGCGCCGTCGTTGTTCTGCCGAAACCGGTGGACAGCGCACTTTTGCTGGCCAGCCTGCGCCGCTGCCAACGCCACATGCGCGCCCATGCCGAGGCTTTGCACCAGGCGCGCGGGCTGCATGACCTGGGGATGTCGGAAACCGGCGGCGCGTTTCTGGCCGCGCATCACATCCAGATCCTGGCGAAACGGCCGGGCCGGGCCGAAAGCTGGGCGGAAAAACTGCGCCCGCTGCTGCGCGGGCATCGGATCACGGCCGATCATCCCGACAAGGCGCTGCTGGCGATACCGCAAGGCGAAAGCCCCGCCGTAATCGTTTTGGCCGCAGAAGACCTGCGGCAAGGGGAAAGCCTGTCACTGCTTTCGGACCTGCGCAGCCGCACGGTGGCGCGGGACGGGCGTGTCGTCGTGGTGACCGATGACAGCAACGGCCAGTTCGGCACCGCCGCCATGGCGCTGGATCTTGGCGCCGACGACGTGCTTCTGAACGGCTTTGACGCCCACAACCTGGCGGTGCGCATTCAGGCCCAGATGACCCAGAAACAGCGGATCGATCAGTTGCGCGACTTCGTGCAGACCGGTCTGCGGCTGGCCGCCCGCGACCCGCTGACCGGGCTCTACAACCGCCGCTTTGCCTTCCCCCGTCTGGAACGGCTGTGCATCGCCGCGCTGGAAAGCCGCACGCCGCTGTCGATTCTGGCCATGGACATGGACCGCTTCAAGGACATCAACGACACCTTCGGCCATTCCGCCGGCGACGCGGTGCTGGTCGAAGTGGCCCACCGGTTGACCGAGGCGATCCGGCCGCAAGACCTGCTGATCCGCAGCGGCGGGGAGGAATTCATCCTTGCCCTGCCCGGCACCGATCGCGCGGGCGCACACCAATTGGCAGACCGTATCGGCGAATTGATCCGCCGCACGCCGGTGACGGTGCCCTCCGCCTCGGCGGCGCCGATCCGCGTGACCATCAGCACCGGGGTGGCCGAACTGACCGAAGACGCGGTCACGGCGATGAACCCGATGGACGTGGTTCTGGCACAGGCCGACAAGGCGCTTTATTCCGCCAAGGCGGACGGGCGCGATACGGTCGTGGCCGCCACCGGATACGCGGCCTGAGTCTAGTGGAAGCGATCCTTCGAGGGTTTGTCGTGGTGATCGTCGCGATCCCAGCGGCGTACCCGCTCCAGCCGTCTGGCATAATCCGCCCGCGCCTCGGGTGACATGCGCGCGATTTCCTGCGCCAGAATCACCTCGAATTGCTCCGCCCCCTGCGACCGCCGCAACCGCTGCGCCTGCAGCAGGGCCACGATTTCCTCGGCGGACACTTCAGGCTGACGCAGGGCGGCCACGAAAGCGGCCTGGTCGGCGCGGGACTGTTCGCGCCCGTCCGAGCGCGCCTCGCTCCCGGATTTCAGCGCCGCGCGCACCGCGTCCCGGTGATCGCGCGGCAAGACGGCCAGCAGGGCGACCTGCGCCCGCTCCCGCTCCAGCGGCAGGGCGCGGCGGGACTCCTCGCGGCTGGTGACCGCCCCGAACACCAGCCCCGCCACCAGCAGGTTCAGGGCCAGCGAGGCTGTCAGAACGATCTTCAGCCACGGCAGATGACGCAATTTTGGCATGGGTTCAGTATCCTCCCCACAGCGAGACGATCTCGGGGATCCGATAGGTCAGGTCGCTGGACATCACGCTGCTGACAACCGCGTCCCCGGTCAGCAAGCCGGTGTTCTCGGCCCAGCCGCCCAACCAGACCCCGACCAGCGCCGAGGCGGTCAGGCCCGTCGGCACGGCAATGCGGCCAAGCATCGGGACCAGCCGCGCGAAAGGCCGCCAGCGCGCTTTGGGCGGGGCCAGCTTTGCGGCCAGCCGGTCGTCCAGAACCTCCAGCGCATCGCCCATGCAGCGTTCCAGGAAGGGATCGGGCACGGGGGCTGCCGCGTCCTGGCGCGCGCTGGCGAACAGATCGTCCAGCGCGACATCGGAAAACCGGTCCTGTCGGTCAGTCATCGGCATACCCCAATTCCTCGCGTTTGCCGCTCAGCGCGGCTTTCAATCCCCGGCGCCCGCGGGCGGCAAGGCTTTCCACGGCCTCGACCGAGATCTCCATGATCCCGGCAATCTCCGGGTTCGCAAGCCCCTGGATCTCGCGCAGGATCACCGCTTGACGCTGACGGTCCGGCAGCGCCAGCAGCGCCCGGTCCAGCGCCGCCATGCGCGCCTTGGCCTGCAAGGCCTCGACGGCGGCGGGCGCGTCGTCTTCCGCATCCCAGCCCTCGGGCATCTGCGCGGGCCGATGCTTGCGCAGCCGGTCGGTACACAGGTTCAGCACCACGCGGTAGAGCCATGTCGACACCCGCGCCCGGCCGCTTTCCCAGTCCGGCGCGATTTTCCACAGCCGTAGCAGTGCCTCTTGCACCACGTCCTCGGCATCGCCGCGACTGCCCAGCATCCGCTGCGCCACGGCCAGGGCCGACGGCGACAGGCGCTCCACCAATTCGCGCGCCGCCACCCGGTCGCCCGTTGCGTAACGGGCCAACAGGATGGCGTCTTCGTCTCGGGATCCGGCATCGAAGGCCATACGGGTCATGCGTGTCCGTTACTCTGGCAACAGGCCCGACCGGTTTAGCGGCCGGGCCCGGGCTTGTCAGGGCGTTAGCGCCAGAAACCGCCATTTTCCTGACCGTGACCGTGCTTGCCGCGCGGCCCCTTGCCGTCCCGCTTGCCGCTGTGGGCCGCGAATTCCTCGGCATCGACGACGCCATCGTCATTGGCATCCAGCTTGTCGATCATCCGGGCGCCACGGTCGGCCTTCTTGCCGCCGACAGCCTCGAATTCCTCAAGCGAGATCGCGCCATCGCCATTGGCATCGAGCCGCGCGATCATCTGCTCCATCCGGGCACCCATGCGCTGCTGGAATTCGGCCTCGGCCGCGGCCTGCATCTCTTCGACGCTCAGAACCCCGTCGCCATTGGCATCCGCCGCGGTGAACCGCGCGGCGCGCTGGCCGGTCAGTTCTTCCACCGTGATGCCGCCGTCGCCGTTCAGATCCAGCGTCTCGAAGGTCACCTCGGGGCCCTTGCCGCCTTTCGCCAGAACCGGCGCTGCCGCCATCGGCAAAGCCACAAGAGCGGTCAGGGCCAGCACTGCTGTTGTCTTTTTCATTGTCGTCGTCCTTTGGGTTCGACCGGGCCGGTGTTGCGCCCGGTATGCATCTCTGAAACGGGCCAGCCCGGCGGTTCCGTCGCCGGGGCTGAAATTTTTTTTCTTGGGCGCGGCGGGACAATGCACCACATTCAGGGCAGCACAGGCCGGACCTATCGTGCGAAACTTGCGAAAACCGGAATGTAACAAGGATCCCGCCATGCCCGCCGAGAGCCAGACAGAGCGCAACACCGGACGCGCGATCCGGCGCGGACTGATGTGCCGTTGCCCCAATTGCGGCAAGGGCAAGCTGTTCCACGGCTATCTGAAGGTGGTCGATCGCTGCGCCGAATGCGGCGAGGATCTGTCCCACCAGCGCGCCGACGACGGGCCGGCCTATCTGACCATCCTGGTGGTGGGCCACATCCTGGCGGTGCTGATCCACGTCATGTTCGTGCAGTTGCGGCCGTCGCCACTGATGATGGCCTCGGTGTTGTCCGTGGCCTGCGTGGCGCTGTCGCTGTTCCTGCTGCCCCGGATGAAGGGGCTGGTGGTGGGCGTGCAATGGGCGCGGCGGATGCATGGGTTCGGTGCCGTGCCCAGCGAAGCCTAGGCGCGGAGGGACCGGCCTTGGACAAGACCAAGATCCGCGATGCGGCCACGGTGATCCTGTATCGCAACCCGGCCGCGCCCGAGATCCTGATGGGCCAGCGCGGCGCGCGGGCGGCCTTCATGCCCAACAAGTTCGTGTTTCCGGGTGGCGCCGTGGATGCGGGCGACGCCGACATCCCGCTGGCCGGTCAGCCCAACGCCCTGTGCCGGTCCCGGCTGGCGGAAGACAGCGCCCCGGCCCTGCCTCATGCGCTTCTGACCGCCGCCATCCGCGAGATCTGGGAGGAAACCGGGCTGATTCTGGGCACCCCCGGTGACTGGCCCATGCCTGCACCGGACGACTGGAGGGATTTTGCCGCCACCGGCCATCTGCCCGACGCCAGCGCCCTGCGGTTCATCTTTCGCGCCATCACCCCGCCGGGACGGCCCCGGCGTTTCGATGCGCGGTTTTTCCTGGCCCCGGCCGAGGGGCTGGCCAGCGACCCGGATGACTTCAGCCGGGCCTCGGACGAATTGTCGAACCTGCAATGGATCCCGCTGCGGCAGGCCCGCGGCTTCGATCTGCCCTTCATCACCGAGGTGGTGCTGGCCGAAGTAGCCGCGCTGGTCGCGCGGAACGCCCCGCCCGAGAGCGTGCCCTTCTTCAACAACGATGACGAGGAAACCCTGTTCCTGCGCCTGAAAGGGCAGGAACAGGGACCGTCTCAATAGGGCATCGGGACGCTGCGGTGCGCGTCATTGATCGCCGTCAGCGCCTCGTCCGGCAGGCTGACCTCGATCCCGGCCAGAATGTGCGCCAGTTGCGCCGCCGAGGTGGCCCCGAAAATGGTCGAGGTCATGAACGGCCGGGCGCGGCAGAACGCCAGCGACATATGGGCCAGATCAAGACCATGGTCGCTGGCCAATGCGGCATAGATTTCCACCGCCTCCTGCGCGCGGTCGGTGAACCGCCCGCCCAGCTTGTTGGTGCCCACCGCAAGGCGCGAGCCTTCGGGACAGGCGCCGTCCCGGTATTTGCCCGTCAGCATCCCGCAGGCCAACGGCGAATAGGACAGCAGGCCGACCTGCTCGTTCGCGGTAACCTCGGCCAGATCGGTGTCGAACAGGCGGAACAGCAGCGAATATTCGTTCTGGATCGACACCATGCGCGGCGCGCCGATGGATTGGGCCGCTTCCAGCCACATCATCGTGCCCCAGGCGGATTCGTTGGACAGGCCCACGTGGCGGATGCGTCCGGCCTCCACATGCGACTTCAGCGCGCCCAGCGTGTCTTCCATATGCGCCAGCGTCTGGGCGCGATCCTGACCTGACGGGTCGAAGGTCCAGTTCTGGCGGAAGGCGTAAGAGCCGCGGTTGGGCCAGTGCAACTGGTACAGGTCCACATGGTCGGTCTGCAGCCGCGCCAGCGAGTCCTTCAGCGCCTTGTCCACCAGCTTGGACGAGATCGGCGCGCCCTCGTGGCAGATGCCGCCGGCACCGGCGATCTTGGTGGCCAGAACCACCTCGTCGCGGCGGCCGCTCGTGGCGATCCAGTTGCCGATGACCGTTTCGGTAAGGCCGGCGGTCTCGGCCCGCATTGGATTGACCGGATAGGCTTCGGCGGTGTCGATGAAGTTGATGCCGTGGTCCAGCGCCATGTCGATCTGGGTGTGGGCATCGGCTTCGGGGGTCTGCGTGCCCCAAGTCATGCTGCCAAGGCAAAGATCGGAGACCATCGTCTCGGTGCGGCCCAACGGATTCATTTTCATGTCTGTCCCCTCGTTAACGCTCACAGGCAGGTAGTCCGGGCGCGTCCGGGAAACAAGAACCCAAGGCCCCCGGACCGGATTTTGACCGGGATCTGCACGGCGGACTTGAGAACATATAAAGAACACTCTAAATTGACGGCATGGAACATCTTCGCCTGCACCGCGCGCCGCATCGCCCCGTCCCGCTTTTGCCGGTGATCGGAGAGATGGCGCTGATGCCCGGCCGCGCCCATGAGATCTGCGGCCCGGCCCGGCGCAGCCTGGCGCTGGAGGTGGCGGCGCGCACCGAAGGGCCGGTGATCTGGATCCGCCCCGAATGGCAGGCCGAACAGCTCAATCCCGAAGGCATCGGCGTGGCCGGTCTGCCGGGGCGGCTGATCTTCGTGCAGGCCAAGCGGGCCGAGGATCTGCTGTGGTGCCTTGAGGAAAGCCTGCGCTCGGGCGCGGTGGCGCTGGCGGTGGCGGAACTGCCCGGCCCGCCGCCGCTGACCCCGGTGCGCCGCCTGCATCTGGCCGCCGAAGCGGGGGCCGAGGCACGGGGCCGCGCGCCGCTGGGGCTGATCCTGACGCCCGGCGCGGGCGGCGCGGGCGGGGTGGAAAGCCGCTGGTCGCTGACCCCGACCCATACCGCCGATCGGCTGGGCTGGCGGCTGGAGCGGTTGCGCGCCCGCACCGCCCCGCCGGCCCGCTGGCAGCTGGACCATCTGCCCACCGCCGCCGCGGCGCTGATGTAGCGGCCCGGCCTCACGGCCACGCAACCACGCGCCGTGACACGAAAAAGTTTCCCCGACGCGGCCCGGTTCTGCGCTACCACTGATGCATGTCCCGACTGACCCGCCTGCTTGTCCTTCTGATCCTGCTCCCCCTTGGTCCGCTGCTGGCCGAGCCGCGCGACTATGCGCTGGATACCTCCAACTCGACGGTGGAATTCACCTACTCGCTGGGCGGCACCCCCGGCACCGGCACCATGCCGGTCGTCCGCGCCGATCTGCGGCTGGATTTCGACCGGGTGGCCAACTCGCGCGCGGTGGTCGAACTGGACGCCGCCCGCAGCCGCACCAACGTCGGCTTCGTCACGCAGGCGCTGAAATCGCCGCAAGTACTGGACACCGCCCGCTTTCCCATCATCCGCTTCGTCTCGCGCAGGGTCACGGCCCTTACGGGCGGCGCGCGGATCACCGGCGATGTCACCCTGCGCGGCGTCACCCGCCCGCTGGTGCTGGACGCGCAGATCTATCGCCAGCGCGGCACCGGAGCGGGCGACCTGAGCCGACTGTCGGTGCTGCTGACCGGCCAGATCCGGCGCAGCGATTTCGGGGCATCCGGCTACAGCGATCTGGTCGGCGATGTGGTCGGGTTGCGCATCCTTGCGCGGATCGAGGCGCCCTGACCCTCCACGCCATCTGGCCCTTGCCGCAAAGCTGCGTTACACGGGCGCGGTCGGGCAACGGCAGCAGATGGGACAGCGACCAATGGCACGAATTCTGATCACTTCGGCGATCCCCTATATCAATGGGATCAAGCATCTGGGCAATCTGGTGGGCAGCCAGTTGCCGGCCGATCTCTATGCCCGCTACCAGCGTGCCCGCGGCAACGAAGTCATGTTCCTTTGCGCCACCGACGAACACGGCACCCCCGCCGAACTGGCCGCCGCCAAGGCCGGCCAACCGGTGGCCGAATATTGCGCCGCGATGCACAAGACCCAATCGGCGCTGGCCGAAGGGTTCCGCCTGTCTTTCGATCACTTCGGACGCTCCTCCAGCCCGCAGAACCACAAGCTGACCCAGTATTTCGCGGGCCGGCTGGCCGACAACGGGCTGATCGAGGAAGTCAGCGAGCGTCAGGTCTATTCCCACGCCGATGGCCGCTTCCTGCCCGACCGCTATATCGAGGGAACCTGCCCCAACTGCGGCTATGACAAGGCGCGCGGCGACCAGTGCGAGAATTGCACCAAGCAGCTGGATCCCACCGACCTGATCGACCCGCGCTCGGCCATTTCCGGCTCGACCGACCTTGAAGTGCGCGAGACCAAGCATCTGTACCTGCGCCAGTCCGCCCTGAAGGATGATCTGGACGCCTGGATCTCCTCCAAGACCGATTGGCCGGTGCTGACCACCTCGATCGCCAAGAAATGGCTGCACGACGGCGACGGCCTGCAGGATCGCGGCATCACCCGCGATCTGGATTGGGGCGTGCCGGTCAAACGCGGCGAGGCCGACTGGCCCGGCATGGAAGGCAAGGTTTTCTACGTCTGGTTCGACGCCCCCATCGAATATATCGCGGCCAGCGCCGAATGGGCCGAGGCCAACGGCAAGACCGAGGTCGACTGGGAACGCTGGTGGCGCACCGACAAGGGTGCCGACGACGTGCGCTATGTGCAGTTCATGGGCAAGGACAACGTGCCGTTCCACACGCTCAGCTTCCCGGCGACGATCAAGGGCTCGGGCGATCCGTGGAAGCTGGTGGATTACATCAAGTCCTTCAACTACCTGAACTACGATGGTGGTCAGTTCTCGACCAGCCAGGGGCGCGGCGTGTTCATGGATCAGGCGCTGGACATCCTGCCCAGCGACTACTGGCGCTGGTGGCTGCTCAGCCATGCGCCGGAAAACTCCGACAGCGAATTCACCTGGGAGAATTTCCAGACCAGCGTGAACAAGGATCTGGCCGATGTTCTGGGCAATTTCGTCAGCCGGATCACCAAGTTCTGCCGGTCGAAATTCGGCGAGGAAGTGCCTGCCGGCGGCACCTATGGCGACCGCGAAGAAGCGCTGATCGCGGCGCTGGAAACCCGCGTCGCCGCCTACCAAGACCACATGGACGCCATCGAGATCCGCAAGGCCGCCGCCGAATTGCGGGCGATCTGGGTGCTGGGCAACGAATACCTGCAGGACGCCGCCCCCTGGGCGCAGTTCAAGACCGACCCCGAGGCTGCCGCCGCTGTGGTCCGTCTGGCGCTGAACCTGATCGGGCTCTACGCGGCCTTGTCGGCGCCCTTCATCCCCGACGCCAGCGCCAAGCTGACCGAGGCGATGGCCCTGGGCGACAGCCCCTGGCCCGAGGATGTGCGCAAGGCACTGGACCGGATGCAGCCCGGCCATGCCTTCACCGTGCCCGAGGTCCTGTTCGCCAAGATCGCGGACGAGGATCGCGAGGATTGGCAAGCGCGGTTCTCGGGCGTGCGCGACTAAGGTCGGGCGCTCCGCTTCTGGACAACTTGCCGCAGTCCCGGCATAGTAGCGGACGCGACGGGTCCGTTTGCGGGCAGCCACCGTCGCCGGTGCGGGAGTGGAAATGAAGCGTGTCTTGTTGAACCAGTGGACCGGCAATTCGGACGCAGCCTTCGACGCATTCTTCGATCAGGCCCCCATCTACATGATTTCCGTCGACGCCGACTGGCGCGTCGTGCGGGTCAGCGAGTTCATGGCCGAAGCCCTGGGCTATGCCGCCGACGAGATGATCGGCAAACCCTCGTTCGATTTCCTGACGCCGGACAGCCAGGCCAAGGCGCTGGCGCAGGTCGAGCAGGAATTTCGCGCCCGCGGCACCATGGACGGGGCCGAGTATGAATTCCGGCGCAAGGACGGCACCGCCCTGCCTGTGGTGCTGTCGGCCAAGGCGCATATGGGCACCGATGGCCGCATCAAGCGGGCGCTGGCGGTGATGTACGACAACTCCGAGGCCCGCGCGACCCAGGCCGCCCTGCGCGCCGCCATCGCCGAGGCCGAAGAGGCCAGCAAGGCCAAGTCCCGTTTCCTGGCCGCCATGAGCCACGAGATCCGCACGCCGATGAATGCCATTCTCGGCTTCACCCAACTGCTGAAGATGTCGGGGCTGGACGACCGCCGCCAAAGCCATGTCGACGCGATCCAGAGTGCGGGCAGCACCCTGATGAAGATGCTCAACGACCTGCTGGATCTCAGCCAGATCGAAACCGGACAGTTGAAGGTCGCGCGCGAGATCTTCGATCTGGACTGTTTCCTGGCGCAGATCGCCGACTGGTGGCAGACCGGCGCCAACGAAAAGGGTCTGCGGATGCGGATCGCCAAGGATCAGGGCCTGCCCGCCCGGATTATCTCGGACCGCTCGCGCATCCAGCAGGTGCTGAACAACTATCTGGCCAACGCGGTGAAATACACCCGTGAAGGCCGCATCACCCTGTCGGTCGAAGAGGTCGCCCGTGACGGCGACCGCATGACCATCCGCTTCGAGGTCGACGACACCGGTCCTGGCATGACCGAAGACCAGGTGGCGCAGCTGTTCCGCCCCTTCGTGCAGGTCGGCTCGGGGTTTTCCAACACCTCCACCGGCTGGGGGCTGGGCCTGTCGATCTGTCACGAGATCGCCACCGCGATGGAGGCCAAGGTCGGCGTGCAATCGCGGCCCGGCGAAGGCTCGACCTTCTTCTTCGAACTGGATGTCGGGTATGAATGCGCCGACACGGCCGCAGACAAGGCCAAATCGGTGCCGACCATCGTCGATCCCGAACCACGTCCCGCCGGGCTGGATATCCTCGTGGCCGAAGACAACGACATGAGCCGCGCCCTGATGCAGGATCTGCTGACCGAGTTGGGCCACCGGGTGACCATCGCCGAGAACGGGCTGCATGCGGTCAACGCGGTCAAGCGCAAGAAGTTCGATCTGGTCATCATGGACGTGATGATGCCGCATATGGACGGCATCAAGGCGACCAAGGAAATCCGCGATGCGGGCCCCATCGGCGAGGTGCCGATCATCGGCTGTTCGGCGCATGTGCGCGACCAGAACAGCTATCTCAGCGCCGGCATGGATGCCTTCCTGCCCAAGCCGTTCGAACGCACCCGGCTCGAGGCGCTGCTGTCGCGCTATTCCCGCAGCCGCCCCCGTGGCGGGCTCCGGCCCGGCAAGCGCGCCTGACCCGGCCGGGCATGCTTCGGCAAGGAGCCGCCTGCGTCACCCTTTGTCATGGTTGCGTCACCATCCTTGGCGTATGGGCTGAGCCATGACGCCCGATGCTCCTTCCCGCCGGCCCCGGTATCGCACGCTTTTCCTGTCCGACATTCACCTCGGAACGCGGGGCTGCCAGGCCGACATGCTGCTGGATTTCCTGCGCAGCCACGACGCGGACAAGATCGTTCTGGTCGGCGACATTTTCGACGGCTGGCGGCTGCGGCGCGGCTGGCACTGGCCGCAATCGCACAACAACGTCATCGAGGCGCTGCTGGCCAAGGCCCATGCCGGGGTGCCCATCGTCTACATCCCCGGCAACCATGACGAGATCATGCGCAGCTATGTGGGCACCCATTTCGGCGGCATCGAGGTCAAGATCACCCATGAGCATCTGACCGCCGACGGGCGGCGCTTTCTGGTGACCCATGGCGACCAGTACGACGTGGTGGTGCTGAACGCTAAATGGCTCGCCCACCTGGGGGACCGCGCTTATAAATTCGTGCTGGGGGCCAACACATGGCTCAACCGGGTGCGGCGGTTGTGGGGCGGGCAATACTGGTCGCTGTCCAACTGGGCCAAGCAGACCGTCAAGCGCGCGGTGAACTTCATCGGCGAATACGAATCCGTGCTGGCCGATGAGGCCGCGCGCGGCGGCTATGACGGGATCATCTGCGGCCATATTCACAAGGCCGAGCTGACCCAGGTCGGCGATGTGGAATACGTCAATTGCGGCGACTGGGTGGAAAGCTGCACCGCCATTGTCGAACTTCCCGACGGCACGCTGAAGCTGATCGACTGGGCCCGCAAGACCCGCCAGGCCAACCATCGCCGCAAGCTGAAGGCCAAGGCGTCCGAACGCGGCGCGCTTTCCCACGACAAGACCCAAGACTCCGAACCCGCCGCCTGAGCGGCCATGAAAGGCATCCCATGACGCAAACCGATCTCGCCCGTGTGCAGTTGGGCGGCGCCGTTCACCAGAATTCTGCGCTCAGCCGCACCGGATTGCAGGAACGGGTGTTCTCGAAACTGTTCCAGGGGCTTGTCTATGCCCAGATCTGGGAAGACCCGGTGGCCGACATGGTCGGTCTGGACCTCGGGCCCGAGGACAACATCGTCTGCATCGCCTCGGGCGGCTGCAACCTGATGTCCTATCTGACCGCCAGCCCGGCCTCGATCACGGCGGTGGATCTGTCGCCGGCGCATGTGGCGCTGGTGCGGCTGAAACTGGCCGCCGCACAAACCCTGCCCGATCATCGCACATTCTATGACTTTCTGGGCCATGCGGACAAGGACAGTAACATCGCGCTCTATCGCGAATTCATCGCGCCGGTGCTGGATGCCGAAAGCCGCCGCTGGTGGGACAGCAAGCAGGGTCTGCTGGGCCGGCGCATCAACATGTTCCGCCGGGGGCTGTATCGCCATGGCGCGCTGGGACGGTTCATCGCCGCCATGCACGCTGTGTCTCGGCTGGGGGGCGTGAACTATGCGCCGCTTCTGGCCGCGACCTCGCTGGACCAGCAGCGCGCCTTCTTCGACGCCGAGATCGCGCCGCTGTTCGCCAACAAGGCGGTGCGCGTGCTGGCCCGGCAACGGGCGGCGCTGTTCGGGCTGGGCATCCCCCCCGCGCAGTTCGAGAAACTGGCCCGCGACGGCGGCGGTGACATCGTGCCGGTGCTGAAGGAACGCACCCGCAAGCTGATGTGCGATTTTCCCATCCAGGAGAATTACTTTGCCTGGGCCGCGTTCAACCGGGGCTACAAGGACGACGGCACCGGCCCGGTTCCACCCTATCTGGAAGCCGCGCATTTCGACGCCGTGCGCAAGGGCGCGGCCCGTGCCACCGTGGTCAACCGCTCGCTCACCGACATGCTGGCCGGTCTGCCCGAGGCCAGCAAGCAAGCCTATGTGCTGCTGGACGCACAGGACTGGATGACCGACGCGCAACTCAACGCGCTGTGGACCCAGATCACCCGCACCGCCACCCCCGGCGCCCGCGTGCTGTTCCGCACCGGCGGCACCCCGGACATCCTGCCGGGCCGCGTCGCCCCGGCCCTTCTGGACCGCTGGACCTATCATCCGGATCTGTCGCGCCGGATGTGGGAGCAGGACCGCTCGGCGATCTATGGCGGCGTGCATCTTTACACGTTCGACGGATAGGCCGATGAGCACGCACAGCCACGACCAGTTGATGGATCAGGTCTATCGCTACCAGCGGTATGTCTACGACGTGACTCGCAAATATTACCTTCTGGGCCGCGACCAGTTGATCGCCGATCTGGACGTGCCCCCCGGCGGATCGGTGCTTGAGGTCGCCTGCGGCACCGGGCGCAATCTGGTGAAGATCGGCCGGAGCCATCCCGAGGCCCGGCTTTACGGTCTGGATATTTCCAGCGAAATGCTGACCACCGCGCGCGCCAGCCTGAGCCGCGCCGGTATGGCCGAGCGCGCCAGATTGATACAGGCGGATGCCTGCGCCTTCGACCCCGACGCAGGCTTTGGCCAGGCGCAATTCGACCGCATCGTGTTGAGTTATTCGCTGTCGATGATCCCCGACTGGCAAGGCGCCCTGCGCGAATCCCTGCGCCACCTTGCCCCCGGCGGGCAGTTGCACGTGGTGGACTTCGGCCAGTCCGGGCAGCTTCCGAGTTGGTTTTTCAAAGGCTTGCAGGCCTGGCTGGAGAAATTCCACGTCACCCCCCGCGCCGATCTGGAACAGGTTCTGACCGGGTTGGCGCGCGACACCGGCGGGACTGCCCGCGTGCACCACATGTTTCGCGGTTATGCGGTCTTGGGAACAATCACCCACAATTGATACACCTTCTGTCGCATTTGTTTCATTCGACATTGGCGCCATCATCGCCTAGCCCAAGATAAGACGCGGGGCGACCCCGGCCCCGGTGACCGAAGGAAACGGAGCGTACCCATGAAGATCGCGGTTCTGGGCGGAGACGGATTTGTCGGCTGGCCCACGGTTCTGCACCTGTCCCATCAGGGGCACGAGGTGCACATCATCGACAACCTCTCGCGCCGCTGGATCGACACCGAACTGGGCGTGCAGTCGCTGACCCCCATGGACAGCATTCAGGAGCGTTGCCGGATCTGGAAAGAGGTCTCGGGCGAGACCCTTCAATTCCACCTGATCGATCTGGCCAGGGAATACGACCGCCTGTGCGACTGGCTGCGAGACCATCGCCCTGACGCCGTGATCCATTTCGCCGAACAGCGCGCCGCGCCCTATTCGATGAAGACGGATCGCCACAAGAGTTACACCGTCAACAACAATGTCGGGGCCACCCACAACCTGCTGAACGCACTGGTGGAAACCGGCATCGACGCGCATCTGGTGCATCTGGGCACCATGGGCGTCTACGGCTATTCCTCGGTCGGCGCGGCCATCCCCGAAGGCTATCTGGATGTCGAGATCGAGAATCTTGACGGCGAGAAGAAAGGGATGGAGATCCTCTATCCCACCCGCCCCGGCTCGATCTACCACATGACCAAGAGCCTCGATCAGATCCTGTTCCAGTTCTATGCCCAGAACGACGGGCTGCGGATCACCGACCTGCATCAGGGCATCGTCTGGGGCACCCATACCGATCAGACCCGGCGGCATGCACAGCTGATCAACCGGTTCGACTATGACGGCGACTATGGCACCGTGCTGAACCGGTTTCTCATTCAGGCCGCCATCGACTATCCGTTGACCGTGCATGGCACCGGCGGTCAGACCCGCGCCTTCATCCACATCCAGGACAGCGTGCGCTGCATCGATCTGGCCCTTGGCGATGCGCCGCAAACGGGCGACCGGGTGAAGATCTTCAACCAGATGACCGAAACCCACCGCGTGCGCGATCTGGCCGAGATGATCGCCCGCTTGACCGGGGCGCGGGTTGCCTATCTGCCAAACCCGCGCAAGGAAGCCGCCGAGAACGATCTGATCGTGAAGAACGACCAGTTCCTGGCCCTTGGCCTGACCCCCACGACATTGGCCGAAGGGCTGCTGGGCGAGGTGGTCGAGGTGGCGAAGAAATACGCCCATCGCATCGACCGCAGCCGCGTGCCCGCCGTCTCGGCCTGGACCCGCGACATTGCCACCCGCGTGGTGGACGACCCCGAGGGCCGGAAGCTGAAATCGGTCTCGTGAGCACCCCCGGCCTGCACGCCAACCGCCCGGCCCGCGCGGATCGGGCCTTTGTGACGCTGGTCACCAACGCCGATTATGCGCTGGGGGCCAGGGCGCTGATGCGCTCGATCATGCGGACCGGCACCACGGCGGATCTGGTGGTTCTTCACACCGGCGGCGTGGCCGAGGCCGATCTGGCCCCGCTGGCGGCCATGGGGGTGCGGCTGGTGCGCACCGAACTTCTGCCAACCTCGGATGCATTCAATGCCCGTCACGCCCGCAAGGCCCTGCACGGCGTGGCCCCCTTCACCAAGGGCGAGAAGCCCAGCTTCCACACCCCGCTGGACAATTTCGCCAAGCTGCGCCTATGGCAGCTGGAGGACTATTCCGATGTGGTGTTTCTGGACGCGGATACGCTGATGCTGGCCAATTGCGACGCGCTGTTTGCTTATCCCGAGTTCTGCGCCGCCCCCAATGTCTATGAGAGCCTTGCGGATTTGCACCGGATGAATTCGGGCGTGTTCACCGCCAAACCCTCGCAGGACACCTTCGCCGCGATGTTGGCGGCGCTGGACCGGGATGAAGTCTTCTGGCGGCGGACCGACCAGACCTTCCTGCAGCATTTCTTCCCCGACTGGCACGGGCTGCCGGTGACCTACAACATGTTGCAATACGTCTGGTTCAACCTGCCCGATCTGTGGGACTGGGACAGCGTGAAAATCCTGCATTATCAGTACGAAAAGCCCTGGCAGATACCGCATCCCAAGGCGGACAGGCTGAAGCCGCTGATCGACCTGTGGCACGCCTATGCCAGCGACGGGCCGGTGCCAAAGCTTTCCGATCTGCCCTGCCCATGCGTCTGCTGATCACCGGCGGCACCGGCTATCTGGGGCGCTTTGTCGTGACCGAGGCGCTGGCAGCCGGGGATCACATCACCCTTCTGTCGCGCCGCCGTCCCGAGGGCGGCACCGGATGGATCCCCTTCGATCTGGCCACCCCGCCCGCCGACCTGCCCACCGCCGACGCGCTGATCCATTGCGCCTTCGACCATCTGCCCGGCCGCTACCGGGGCGGCGAAGGCGATGATCGGCAGGGGTTTCTGACCCGCAACCACGACGGCTCGGTTGCGCTGTTCCAGGCCGCGCGGGCGGCGGGGATCGGGCGGGTGATCTTCCTGTCCTCGCGCGCAGTCTATGGCGCCTACCCGCGTCCGACCTTGTTGACCGAGGATCTGCCGCCGCGTCCCGACACGCTGTATGGCCAGATGAAATGGCAGGTGGAGCAAGCTTTCGTCGGGATGCGCACGCCCGGCTTTTGCCCGGTCAGCCTGCGCGCCACCGGGGTCTATGGCGCCCCGACATTGGGCGGCTGGCACAAATGGGCCGATCTTTTCGCTGATTTCACGGCCGGTAAATCCCTCGCGCCGCGACAGGGTACCGAGGTTCATGGCGCCGATCTGGCCGCAGCCCTGCGCCTGTGCCTGACCGCCCCGGCATCGCGCGTGGCGGCCCGCACCTTCAATGTCTCGGACATCCTGCTGGACCAGCGGGAACTTCTGGCCGCCTATGCCGCCCGGCAGGGTTTGCGACACCCCTTGCCTGCTGCCGCGCCTCCGCCCGGCCCTAACGTCATGGACTGCACCGCCCTGCGCACCCTTGGCTGGCGGCCTGGCGGCTGGGCGCAGTTGCAGCGATTTCTGGACAGCCTCTAGTCCGCTTCCGGTTCCGGCATCCCCTTGAAGCCGGTGGCCACCACGAATTTCTCGGAACTGTCGGACCGGGACGCGGGCGGCTTCACGTTGGCAACCTTGGTGAAACGCTTTTTCAGCAGGGACTGAAGCTCGCTTTCCGCGCCACCGGCCAGCACCTTGGCGACAAAGGTGCCGCCCTCTTCCAGAACGTCGAAGGCCAGTTGGGCGGCGGCTTCGCACAGGGCCACGATGCGCAAATGATCGGTCTGCTTGTGGCCGGAGCTGGCGGCGGCCATATCCGACATCACAACATCCGCAGGCCCGCCCAGCCAGTCCTTGACCAGATCGTCGGCACCATCGGCAAGGAAGTCCAGCACGTGGATCTCGGCGCCGGGGATCGGTTCGACCTCTTGCAGGTCCAGCCCGATGACCCGCCCCACCTTCTTGCCCTGTTTCTCACCCAGCGAATTAACCCGCCGCACCGCGACCTGGCACCAGCCGCCGGGCGCACAGCCCAGATCGACGACACGCGCGCCGGGCACCAGGAAGCGGTACTTGTCGTCCAGTTCCAGGATCTTGAACGCCGCCCGTCCGCGATAGCCCTCGGCCTTCGCCCGCTGGACGTAAGGATCGTTCAACTGCCGCTCCAGCCAGCGCGTCGAGGACAGCTTGCGCCCCCGTGCCGTCTTGACCCGCACCCGCAAGTCGCGCATGCCGCGCCCGCTTGTATTCTTAACCATTGGTCTTGCCTCTCAGCCTTGGGCCTGTTCGTGGCCTCTGGGCGAAAACAGCCCGTCTGCGCTCATCTGTGCATAAAGCAGCCCCTCGCGCAGGCCCCGGTCCGCCACCGACAGCCGGTCGGTGGGCCACAGCCGCATCAGCGCCTGCAGGATCGCCGCACCGGGCATGATCAGCGTGTGCCGGTCGCGCCCGATGCGGGGATCGCTGCGCCGTCCGTCCGGACCCAGCCGCAGGTAGTCGTGGATCACCGCGTCGATCTGGTCGGAACTCAGCACCAGCCCATCCACCAGCGACCGGTCATAGCGGCGCAGCCCCAGATGCGAGGCCGCCACCGTGGTCACCGTGCCCGAGGTGCCGACGATCTGGAATCCGGCGCGGGTGTGATCCTTGGTGTAGGGCGAAAAATCGGCCAGGTGTTCCTCGAAGAACCAGCTCATCAGCGCGAAGGCCCCGGCGTCGTCTTCCACATCCGAAAACTTGTCGCGCAGGGTCGCCACTCCCAGCGGCACCGAGATCCAGTCCACCACCCGCACCCCGTTGCTGAGATCGGCAAAGGACTGTTTGTGCATCGCGAGGATCGCCGCCGACCGGCCCCCGGCCGGTACTGCCGACAGGTCGATCCAGACCAGTTCGGTCGAGCCGCCGCCGATGTCCACCACCAGGAGCTGCTCCGAAGTTTCCTGCACCAGCGGGCCGCAACTGACGACCGCAAGCCGCGCTTCTTCCTCGGGCGTGATGACATCCAGCGTCAGTCCGGTTTCGCGCCGCACCTGATTGATGAAGGCATTGCCGTTGCGGGCGCGGCGGCAGGCTTCGGTGGCCACCAGCCGCATCCGCGTAACGCCGTGCTGTTCCAGCTTGCGGCGGCAAACGCGCAGCGCCTGCACCGTGCGTTTGACGGATATGCGGGAGAGGGCACCGGAGGCTTCCAGCCCGGCCCCCAACTGGACAGCCTTGGAAAAGCTGTCGATCACGCGCAACTGGTCGCCCTCGGCACGGGCGATCAGCATACGACAACTGTTCGTCCCCAGATCGAGCGCGGCATAGGGCTCTCTGGAAACGGGAGACGCACCGGCGGGCTCGACCGTTTTCGGGATCGCCGCCGTGCGCCTCGAACGCCTGGGCGTCATCTGCGCCCTCCATTGCTAGTTGATCCCAACTTAAGCGTGACACTTCTGCGACGCAAGCGCGCATGATCGGCCGCAGCCGCGAACAAGGTCGCGGAACATGGCCGCTGTGTCGAAATCCGACCTTTGCGGCAACGGGCGGTCTGATACCGCTGGGCCAGGTTCAACGGGTGTCGTTCATGGCAGATGTGATCATCGTTTACTGGCGCGATATCCCCGCGCAGGTCATTGTGGGGCGGGGGCGGCGCGGGGTGAAACGCGCCCTGCCCGAACGGTTCGAACAGGCCATCGACCGGGCCGCGATGAAGGCGGGCATGGCGGGCACCGACGATTACCTTGCGCAATGGCGCAAGGCCGACCCGATCGCCGTTGACGGCGATGACACCACCGCCGCCGACGCTACTGCCGCGGCGCTGGACGCCGAATTTGATACCGCGCGCCTGAAGGCGCTGATCGACAACCACGGCTGGGCATGAGCCCAAGGACCATCTGGGAGAAAGCCATGGCGCTTCTGAACTTCAAACCTCGGGCCACCGCCGCTGCGGCGCAATTGCCGCGTGCCTCGGGCCAGCTTGAGGCGTTGTTGGACGGGTTCTCGATCGAGGTGATGCCGCGCACCGCCGAGAAGGTCGAGGATTTCCGCGCCCTGCTGCCCGCCGGCACCCGCGTCTACATCGCCCATATCGACGGCACCCCGATCGAGGACATGGTGACCACCGCCGCCCGTCTGGCGCGCGACGGCTTTGCGGTGATGCCGCATTTCCCGGCCCGGATCATCCGCGACAAGGCCATGCTGGCCGACTGGATCGCCCGTTATCAGGGCGAGGCCGGGGTCGATCAGGCGCTGCTGCTGGCCGGCGGCGTGGCCGATCCGAAGGGCGACTTCCACTGCTCGATGCAACTGATGGAAACCGGGCTGTTCGACAAGGCCGGGTTCAAACGCCTGCACGTGGCGGGCCACCCCGAGGGCAGCCGCGACATCGACCCCGACGGCGGCAACAAGATGGTGATGGAGGCGCTGCGCTGGAAACAGGCATTCGCCCAACGCACCGATGCAAAAATGGCCATCGCCACCCAGTTCTGTTTCGAGGCCGCCCCGGTCATCGCCTGGGCCAACCGCCTGGCCGCCGAAGGCATCGACCTGCCGATCCACATCGGCGTGGCCGGTCCCGCCAAGCTGCAAACCATGATCAAGTTCGCCATCACCTGCGGCGTCGGTCCCTCGCTGCGGGTGCTGCAACGGCGCGCGCGCGATGTGACCAAGCTGGTGCTGCCGTTCGAGCCCATCGATTTCCTGTCGGATCTGGCCGCCCACAAGGCCGCGCATCCGGACTTCACCATCGCGCGGGTGCATTTCTTCCCGCTGGGCGGCATCAAGACCACCTGCGACTGGACCCGCGCCCATGGCGGTGCCTCGGGCCAACCCGCCGCGATCGCCGCCGCCTGATGCCATCGCCCGTCCAGACCGCCGCGCTGCTGTTCGATCTGGACGGCACCTTGCTGCATTCCGATCCGCTGCACGCGCAGATCTTCATCGACCTGTTTGCCGCCCGGGGCGTTGCCATCGACACGGCCTATTACCTGCGCCACATGCACGGTCGTCTGAACGAGGATATCTTCACCGAGTTCTTCCCCGACGAGGATGCCGCGCAACTGTCATGGGACAAGGAAGCCGCCTTCCGCGACAAGCTGGGCGGCAAGGCCCCTGCCACCGCCGGCGCTGAAACCCTTCTGGCCCGCGCCCGCGCCGAGGGGCTGGGCCTTGCGGTCGTCACCAATGCGCCGCGTGTCAACGCCGAGGCCATGCTGGCCGCCATCGGTCTGGCCGACGCTTTCGACGCCATCATCATCGGCGACGAATGTGACCGGGGCAAACCGCATCCCGACCCGTATCTGGCCGCCATGGCGCAACTGAACGCCGATCCCGCCCGCTGCATCGCCTTTGAGGACAGCCCCTCGGGCGTGCGCGCGGCTGCGGCGTCGGGGGCGTATACCGTCGGGCTGGAAAGCTCGCTGGATGCCGACAGCCTGCGCGCTGCCGGTGCCGACATGACCATCACGGATTTCACTGCCCCCGCGCTCGGCCCCATGCTCGACCGCCTTACAGGAGCCCGCCCATGACCCGCACCGTTGTCGAGTCCCAGACCAAGACCGTCACCATCGGCTTTGACGAACCGTTCTGCGTCATTGGGGAACGCATCAACCCGACCGGCCGCAAGAAACTGGCCGCCGAACTGGAAGCCGGGGATTTCTCGACCGTCGAGCGGGACGCGCTGGAACAGGTGGCTTGCGGGGCGATGGTTCTGGATATCAACGCGGGCGTTGTCTACAACTCCAACCCCAACCCGAACGAGACCGAACCGCCGCTGATGACCGCCGTGATCGAACTGGTGCAAGGGCTGGTGGATGTGCCGCTGTGCATCGACAGCTCGGTTCCCGCCGCACTCGAGGCCGGGCTGGCCGCCGCGAAAGGCCGCCCCCTGCTGAACTCGGTCACCGGCGAGGAAGACCGGCTGGAACTGGTGCTGCCGCTGGTCAAGAAATACAACGTTCCGGTGGTGGCGATCTCGAACGACGACACCGGCATTTCGGAAGATCCCGACGTGCGGTTCGAGGTGGCCCGGAAGATCGTCCAGCGCGCCGCCGATTTCGGCATCCCCGCGCATGACATCGTGGTCGATCCGCTGGTGATGCCGGTCGGCGCCATGGGCAGTGCCGGGCAGCAGGTGTTCACGCTGGTGCGCAAGCTGCGCGAGGAACTGGGCGTCAACACCACCTGCGGCGCGTCGAACATCTCGTTCGGCCTGCCCAACCGCCACGGCATCAACGCCGCCTTCCTGCCCATGGCCATCGGCGCGGGCATGACAAGCGCCATCATGAACCCGGTGCGCCCGGTCGAGATGGAGGCGATCCGCGCCGCCAACTTCCTGATGAACCACGATCCCAACGGCAGCGAATGGATCCGCTTTGCCCGCGTGCTGGAGGCCACCCGCGAAGGCACGCCGTTTGCCGAAGCCTCGCAAGCTTCCCAGGCCGCCAGCGGCGGACGCGGCGGCCGCCGCCGCCGCCGGGCCTGAGCCTGCGCGCCCCGGTCTGAAAACGACCCGCGCCATGCCGCTTTCGAAGGCGACATGGCAGCTGCATTCCGGCATCCCGCCCCAATCTGGACCAGAGGCGACGGGAGGCGCAGCATGGCAAAGGATTTCGGATCACAGGCCACGATCCTGCACTGTGCGGAACTGCCGATGGAAAGCTTCTCGGACCCGGATTATGGCAACGTGCGCTGGCAGACCCTGTTCACCGCCGACCGTACCGACACCACCGGGCTGACCTGTGGCGTCGCACATCTGCGGCCCGGCGACTGCCTGGCGCTGCATCGCCATGCCCATCCCGAAACCTACTTCGGCCTGTCGGGCCGGGCGCGGATCATGGTGGACGGCGTCGCCCACGAGCTGACCCAAGGCACTGCCATCTTCATCCCCGGCGGTGCCATCCACGGCATGTTCGCCGACAGTGAAGAGGCGCAGATCCTCTACACCTTCCCGGCCAACAGTTTCAGCGAGATCGAGTATCAGTTCCTGATGGATGCCGCGCCCAAGGCCCCCGCCGTGGCCGCCGTGCAGTCCCGCCAGCTGGACCTGATGGATGCCCTGTCAGAGGACTACAGCACCGACACGACGCTGCAATAATCCGCGCTCAGCCGGTCAGATGCCACAGATCGGCCAGAAAATCGGCCGATCCTTCGGGGGTGCGGGCCGTTTCCGGCGAATCGTGGACAATCAGCCAGGTGTCGTCGTCGTATCGCGCCAGCCCCTCGGGATTGTCGCTGGCCGCCGCATAAGGCAGGCTCAACGCGACCGCCATCGGGCCATGGGTGCCGGCGGCCCGCGCCTGCACCGCGCCGGGCCAGCGATAGACCCGCGCCCTGCCATCGCCCGCCAAGGTGGTGCCGGTCAGCAGCAGCAGGTCATCGCCGTCGAAGGCCAGATCGCGAATGCCCGCGCCGCCCAGATCCAGCGCATGCAGGCGATAGCGTTTGCGCCCGTCGATCCGCTGCGCCTTCAGATGGCCCTTGCGGGTGACCTTCAGGTGAAGCTCCAGCACGATCGCCTGCCCGCGCAGCACCGGCCCGCGCAGCCCCAGCCAGACCCGTTTGCCGCGCGCGGCGATGCCTTCCACATCCAGCCCGTTGTCCTTGCTGGGCAGATCCAGAAACGGTGCCAGCAGAGGATCGCGCGCCAACCATTTGCGCAGCGCTCCGTGCTTGGAAAACGCCACGTGCTGGGCGCGCCGCTTGCCGTCGCGCGCCACCGGAAGGACCCGGCCCTCCGGCCCCGCCACCAGCGGCACCCGGCCCAGGAATTGCCGGTTCCGATCCCAGGTGATCTTCGACATGGCCTTCAGCCCCTTGGCCCCGGTCTTCCCATCGGGTTTGCCCCGCTTGAGCGAATGCGAGCCGGTGATCCACAGCCAGTTCCCGGCAATCTCCAGCCCTTCGATGTCCATCTCGCCGTCGCCCTCGGGCAGATCCACCCAGTCGGACAGATCCACATGGGCATGATCGCCCCAGGTGTCCCCGGTCCAGTGCAACAGCTCCACCCCGGCGGTCTCATCGCAGGCCAGCATCAGCGTCTTGCCGCGCCGCACCACCGCCGACAGATCCTGCCGCACCGCCTCGTCCGAGACCTTGGGATGGGCGGGCGGCTTGAAAGAAAGCACCAGACGCGTCGCAGACGGTTCGGGAAGGTCGGTGTCAGGCATGGGTCATGTCCCTTCAGCTTGCATGAACAAGGGAATGGGCGTCAGTGTGACCGCCCGCACGCCCTGCGGCAAGCCAAACCAGAGGACATTCCGTGACCGCCCCGAAAGATCCCCTTGTCGTTTTCCTGCCCTCGGGCAAACGCGGGCGCTTTGCCCCCGGCACCCCGGTTCTGACCGCCGCGCGCCAGTTGGGCGTCGATCTGGATTCGGTCTGCGGCGGGCGCGGCATCTGCTCGCGCTGCCAGATCACCCCGGCCTTCGGAGACTTCCCCAAGCATGGCATCCATGTGGGCACCGAGGCGCTGTCTGGCTGGAACGCGGTCGAGGACCGCTACAAGTCCAAGCGCGGGCTGATCGACGGACGTCGGCTGGGGTGTCAGGCGCAGATCACCGGCGATGTGGTCATCGACGTGCCGCCCGAAAGCCAGGTCCATCGCCAGATCGTGCGCAAGGCGGCCTCGGACCGGGTGATGAAGATGGATCCGGTGACCCGGCTGTATGTGGTCGAGGTGGAAGAACCCGACATGCACGAGCCCACGGGCGATTTCGAACGGCTGGCACGCGCGTTGCAGGCGCAATGGGGCGTGGCCGGGCTGACCGCCAGTCTGCCAGTGCTGTCCCGTCTGCAACCGGTGCTGCGCAAGGGCGGCTGGCAGGTCTCGGTGGCGGTGCATGACGACGGCCACGGCGCGCCGGTGCTGCTGGATCTCTGGCCCGGCCTGCACGACGGCGGGCTGTACGGGGTGGCGGTCGATCTGGGCTCCACCACCATTGCCGCGCATCTGTGCGATCTGGTCTCGGGGGCGGTTCTGGCCTCGGGCGGGATCATGAACCCGCAGATCCGCTTTGGCGAAGACCTGATGAGCCGGGTCTCCTATGGCATGATGAACCCCGGCGGCGACCGCGAGATGACCGCCGTGGTGCGCGCCGCCCTGAACGATCTGCTGGCCGATCTGGCAGGCCAGGCCGGGATCGAGGCGCGGCTGATCTTCGAGATGGTGCTGGTCTGCAACCCGGTCATGCATCATCTGGCGCTGGGGATCGACCCGCTGGAACTGGGACAGGCGCCCTTCGCGTTGGCAACCTCGGATGCGCTGCGGCTGTCGACGCGCGATCTGGGGCTGACCAACACCGGCGCAAGCGCGCGCCTCTATGTGCTGCCCTGCATCGCCGGCCATGTGGGCGCCGATGCCGCCGCCGTGGCGCTGGCCGAGGCGCCGGACCGGTCCGACGATCTGGTTCTGGTGGTGGACGTGGGCACCAATGCCGAGATCCTGCTGGGCAACCGCGACCGGGTGCTGGCCTGTTCCTCGCCCACCGGCCCTGCCTTCGAGGGTGCCCAGATCAGCGCCGGACAGCGCGCCGCCCCCGGCGCCATCGAACGGGTCGAGATCGACCCCATCACCAAGGTCCCCAGGTTCCGCGTCATCGGCAGCGATCTGTGGTCCGATGATCCTGCCTTTGCCGAGGCCACCGCCGCTTCGGGCATCACCGGCATCTGCGGTTCGGGCATCATCGAAGCGGTGGCGGAAATGCGCATGGCCGGACTGCTGGATGCCTCGGGGCTGATCGGCTCGGCCGAGGCGGCGGGCAGCGGCCGGCTGATCCCCGACGGGCGCACCCATTCCTACGTGCTTCATGATGCGCGGGCGACGGGCGGGCCGCTGATCTCGGTGACCCAAGGCGACATCCGCGCGATCCAACTGGCGAAATCCGCGCTTTACGCGGGCGCGCGGCTGTTGATGGACGAGATGGGCGTCGATCAGGTCGAACGGGTGGTGCTGGCCGGGGCCTTTGGCGCCCATATCTCGCCCAAGCACGCGATGGTGCTGGGGATGATCCCCGACTGCCCGCTGGACAAGGTGCAATCGGCGGGCAATGCCGCCGGAACCGGGGCGCGGATGGCCTTGCATTCCCGCGCCGCGCGGGACGAGATCGAGGCCACGGTGCGCAAGATCACCAAGGTCGAAACCGCCATCGCCCCGAAGTTCCAGGAACATTTCGTCAACGCCAACGCCCTGCCCCACGCCACCGATCCTTTCCCCGAATTGCGCCGGATCGTGACCCTGCCCGATGTCGGCTTCGGCGCAGGTGGAGGCGGCAGCGACGGCGACGGTGGACGCCGCAGACGCCGACGGCGCGGCTGAGAAAAACCCCGCGAAGCCGCATGACCGGCGCGCGGGGCTTGGCTTTTGCAGTGTACCGGGCGGGCGTAGCTCAATGGTAGAGCGGGCGCTTCCCAAACAGGAAAGTTGACATTCACTCCGTGTCACCGGGTTTCTAAGAGTTTCATTTTGTTGGAAGACTGATCGCATGGCGGAGCGCTGAGTAGCGCCGCATGGCACACCCTATCCGACAAAATTCCGACATGCCAAAGCTTACAGAAGCCTTTGCGCGCAAGCTGCACTTCTCAGCGTCCGGGACGAACAAGCACTGGAACAACTACGTCAGGGCGCGCGTCCTCTTCGACGGGAAGCGCTCGAAGACCCGGTATTCTCAGAAAGGTGTCGGCGCGATGACCCCATCAGGTGCTGACCGGGCGCCATCCCCAGATCAGCGCGCAGGCCGCAAGGCAGACTGCGCGCGGCCTCGCCATTGAGATGGGGAGAGGTGCCGGCAAGGCGATCCAGATCGGCGCGCCGCGGCTCGAGGCGGCAATGGAGGCCAATCTCGCCTGGCCAAGCTTCGATCGCCGATGGAAAGCACCTGCGCGGCAGTTTCAGAACACATCGTTTCCCCGTCAGCGAGATGAAGGCTCGCGGATACCTGGAGCGGATCTGTACGCTTTTGCCCGCGAGGTCACCGGTACAATTCAGTGACGCGAATGGTGGTGTTCACCCGGCGATTAAAGAGGCATTAATTGGTTTCAGGCGGCGGATCATTTGACAAAGAGACGATCGTGGCACTCGGTAATGCTCTTGTTCTCGGATATCGACGAACGATTGTAGGTCATTGGGCGACAAGCATGACCGAGGCGCGGAGTGGCGTCGGCGCCGCGAGAAAGATCCGGGCTTTACCAGGCGGGAGTATTCTTGGATCATCCAGCACCGCGATCTCAGCGAAGCACTGGGCGATGCCGGCTTGCTCGACCGGTGGCTTAGCCGGTCCTACAATACCGATATCTGCTACCCCGCACGCGGCTGGCTGCTTATCGCGAGCGAGTTGAACGAACTGACAAAGAGCGACGCCGATTTTGCTAAGTTGCGATTTTGCGATGTGAATTTCTCGGAGGAACTCAGTCAGTATGCTGGCATCGAGGATGCAACAGAGTCGTCCGAGTTCCGGACTCCACTGGCATCGCTCGATCCTACTCCGCGCACGCAGGCCACTCCGCCATTTGTCAACATGACCTAGACCCGGACGGTTGGTAATTCGCTGGGGTTGCTTGCAGGCGGCAACGAGCGCGGCGGCACGTGCCGTGCCAGCCTCGAGTGCCGGGATGCACTTCATGCCCTTGGGCTGGAGTAGGTCGTAATCGCCCGACCAACGCTCGACACCGAGACCGAGTGCGCCTTGTTCGGTGCAAAGCGCCGACGAGAAGGTGTATTTTTTTTCAGCTGAAAGTTCCGATCAATTCCTCCAAGCCAGCGCCGTTGACCAGTGGCACGGCCATCAGGCGCCGCTTGCTGCCCGCCTTCGTAGCTTCGACATATTCGGGCTTGCCCGGTCCGACCACCACGCGGTCGGGCATCTCGCGCGGATTGCGTGCTTTGGGCATCTCGGCTTCGGCCATCGCCGATTATTCAGCGAACGTGGTTTTCTTAAGTTTAGATGCGGAAAGCCTGGTGGCGAGGCGCGCGTTGCGTTCGGCTTTGGCCACGTCAGTCACTCCATTACTGAAGCATGCATGAATGTTTCGCGATCGGATGGGTTCAATGGATCCGTGCCCTGATGGTCGTCAACCGGTGAAACTACCGATCCCTATTGCATCCGGCGCGTCCACTGTCTAAGACGACTGGCGCGGCGGGTATGGTGTAGTGGTAGCGCGCCGGCTTCCCAAGCCTGAAGTGCGGGTTCGATTCCCGCTACCCGCTCCAATCTTCTAGTAGTCCATGCTTCTTGGCAGAAGTAGCACATTGTGTTGCAGTGCTTTGCGTCGGCGCGATCAGTAGTATCGTGGCTGATTGGGAGTGCGCGCCGCTGAAACTGACAAAGTTCAATGTTACCAATTTCCGATCCGTGTCTGTTGGCGGTTGGCTTGATGCCCACGATGTAACGTCGCTTGTCGGGGCCGATGAGTGCGTGTCGACAACGGTCAGGATACACAGCGTTTTTCCCAGGGCGAGCTGGTTGTGGACAAAATCCATCGCCCAGACATCATTGGGTCCGATTGCTTCCTGGCGGTCCTCACGCAGCTTGGCCTTCACCCGCCGCTTCGGGTGCTTGTTCCCCAGCTGCAGGCCCAACTCATTGTAAAACTTGCGCGTCTTCATAATGTCTATCACCCATCCTTCCCAAGCTATGGCTGAATTTGGGTGATGCGGCCTGATCAGGCGGCGCGGTTTCCGGTCTCTACGCCCGCGACACCGTCGTTGATCTTGATGCCTTGGATCACAAATGACAACTGGTTTACTCCGGTGAAGCGGCGCCATTTCTTCGAAGCGGCCTGGACCAGCTTGAACACCATTGGCTTTGCTGTCTTCTGGGACAGCACACCTTTGGTTCCGACGGCTCGGTGCCGTTCGACAAAAGCGGCGTGGGCTGCGCTTTCCGCATCGAAATCGTCGTCCTTGCCTCGGCGACGTCGGTCATGCTTGTCAGGCGCAGTGACCCCCAGAACCTCGACGCCAGCCGCCTGCATACAACGCAGCAACCCCGCACCATGGCTCCCCGAACATTCGATGCCGATGCGCTGCAAATCGCTGAACAAACGCATCCAGGCGAGCATCAAGCGATGCCCATGTCGTGTCGTGTCGTGGGGAAGCTCTCGACACCGAGATCGCGATCCCGTTGGTCGACAACGGCCGCAACGTGCAAATCCTTGTGGGTATCGACGCCTCCGACGACGTGAGACGCTTTGGGGTGTTCGGCCATGTGGTGGTCTGAACTGATGCGGTGGATGGCCGAGGCCGGGATCGGCACGCCGGTCGGCAGCGTCTGGGATTCCTGTGACACGGCTCCGGCCGAAACCATCATCGGCCTGTTCAAAACCGAGGTCATCAAGTTCCTCGGCCCCTGGAAGTCCGTGGGTCAGGTCGAATGGGAAACCCTGAAATGGGGTGACTGCTACAACAACACCCACCCGCACAGCGCCATTGGCGACGTCGCGCCGCAAGAAGCAGAGGAAGCCTTCCATGCAGGCCTGAACGCTGTCAGAAAAGCAGCCCAATCATCGAACCAGAAACCCTCCTGTGAACACGGGGCGGTTCACTTCTTTACAAACCAGTTTACTGTTCCAATTGGGTCAATAGTCGCTAAAGATTAAGCTTCCCAAGCAAGTGACAAGGGTTCGTGTCCCTTCACCCGCTCCAGTCCGTTCGTGATCGGACCCCTTGCCGCCTCAGAAGGCCGGCCAGATGAGGTTGAACACCAGCATCACCGCAAAGACCCCGGCAAAGAGTTTCCAGTCCCACTTCTTGTGCTCGCGATCAATGATCCCGAAGTGGCGCATGCCGGTGATGGTCAGCAGGATCAGCACCGCCGAGATCGCGGCGTGGACGAGGTCGATATGCATTGGCGTTTCCTGTCGCGGTAAGTTCGGACACTATTGAATTGAAAGATCAAGGTTGTAGCCCACGGTCTTGCCGCTGTCGCGATCATCCCCCATCAGATAGGTGCGGATCGTGTATACGCCGTCTTTCGGCAGGTCGATGAGGGCAGTGTTGCCGTCCCGCGACCCGATGTAGATTGCCGCGCCATCGCTGCCCGGCGGCAGGATGTTGAAGTAGATCGTGCCGTGGCCGTCGGTCTCGGCAACGCGCAGTTCCGCGAACATCTGCTGCCCGCCCTTGGCGCGCAACTTGTGATCGACATAGGCGTCACCGGTGAGAGTGCCGGTGACCATCGCGCCATAGTTGCCCTTCTCGAAATGCACCTCTTCGGACATTTGCGAGAAGGCGGGGCTGGCCACGGCCAGGGCGACGGCCAGCAGGGGAATGCGAAACATGGGACCTCCTCGCAGTAGGTGGTAGTGGGGACACATGCGCGCCCCGTCTCGATGATAGCAGCGCACCGGCACAAGGAAAGACCAGCCCGACGACAAAAAAGCTATGCCTGTGCCGCCACGGGCCAGGACACCTGCCCGCCACTCATCGGGGCCGGTGCGCCGGTGGTATCTGGCCCGCTGATCGGCAGGCCACGGGCGCAGCGCACGGCCAGATAGGCGAAGGCCTGCGCCTCGATCATGTCGCCATCCAGCCCCGCGTCTTCCGCCGGAACCGTGTCGCAGGGCAAATGGTGGCGCAACCGGGCCAACAGCGTGGCATTGTTCCGGCCGCCGCCGCAGACAAGTATGCGGGTCGGCGGGCGTGGCACCGCCTCTAGCGCGCGGGCCACGGCCAGCGCCGCCGCTTCGGTCAGGGTTGCCACCGCATCGGCGTCGTCCAGCCCGGCCACCGCCTCGGCCAACCCGGCGAAGTCATCGCGGTCCAGGCTTTTCGGTGGCGGTTTGCGGAAATACGGATGCGCGCGGAAATCTGCCAGGACCTGTGGATCGGGGCGGCCCTGCGCGGCCAGCGCGCCGCCCGCGTCCTGCCCGACCCCGCGCCGCGCGCGCATCAGATCGTTGATCGGCGCATTGGCCGGGCCGGTGTCGAAGGCCAGCATCGCGCCGGGGGCAAAGGGCGCCTCGGCCTGCGGATCGACCCAGGTGATGTTGCCGACGCCGCCAAGGTTCAGGAAAACCACCGGCGCCTGCGCCCCGATCCACTGCGCCAGCGCGAAGTGGAACACCGGCGCCAACGGCGCCCCCTGCCCGCCAGCGGCCACATCGGCGCTGCGGAAATCCCAGGCCACCGGAAGTCCAAGCTCGCGGGCCAGCCGCGCACCATTGCCGGTCTGATGGGTGCCGCGCGCCCCTGGATCATGGGCCAGCGTCTGGCCGTGAAAGCCGATCAGATCGCCGCCCATGTCGCGCAGCAGGTCCAGATGCGCCACCTCGATCACCTGAGCGGCTTCGGCCACCCCCGGATCGCCCGGCCAGCGCCCCAGCGCGGCGCGCAGCACTGCCGTTTCGTTGTCCGAAAACCCGCGATAGCTGGACGGCCCAAAGCCGAAGATCCGTTCGCCATCGGTGTCCAGACCCGCCACGTCCACCCCGTCCAGCGAGGTGCCGGTCATGCAGCCGATGGCGCGCACCGCACGGCCTGCTGTGATGGTCTTTCCCTTCATCGGCCTACCCCGTATAAGCGCCCGGCAACGCGCGCGCGCCATCCCTGTTTCCGTGCGCGCCATAACGCGCGCCCTGCGCAAAGATGGACCGATCCGATATGACCTACCACCCGAAATCAGATTTTCTGCACGTGATGGTCAGCCGCGGCTTTCTGGCGGACTGCACCGACATGGAGGGGCTGGACGAAGCCCTGCTGACGGGCGGGATGCCGGGCTATATCGGCTTCGACGCCACGGCAAAATCGCTGCACGTGGGCTCTCTGATCCAGATCATGATGCTGCGCTGGATGCAGCAGACCGGACAGAAACCCATCGTCCTGATGGGCGGCGGCACCACCAAGGTGGGTGATCCGTCGTTCCGCGCTGACGAACGGCCCCTGCTGGGCCCCGAACAGATCGACGACAACATCGCCGGCATCCGCCGCGTGTTCCAGAACTATGTCGGCTTCGACGACAGCGCCACCGGCGCTCTGATGCTGAACAACGCCGAGTGGCTGGACGGGTTGAACTACCTCGATTTCCTGCGCGACATCGGCCGGCATTTCTCGGTCAACCGGATGCTGAGCTTCGAATCGGTGAAATCGCGGCTGGACCGCGAGCAGTCGCTCAGCTTCCTTGAATTCAACTACATGATCCTGCAGGCCTATGACTTCCTGGAACTGAACCGCCGCTACGGCTGCCGGTTGCAGATGGGCGGCTCGGACCAATGGGGCAACATCGTCAATGGCATCGACCTGACCCGCCGGGTGCTGGACAACCAGATTTTCGGCCTGACATCGCCGCTGCTGACCACCTCGGACGGCCAGAAGATGGGCAAGAGCCAGAACGGCGCGGTCTGGCTGAACGGCGACATGCTGAGCCCCTATGAGTTCTGGCAGTTCTGGCGCAACACCACAGACGCGGATGTGGGGCGGTTCCTGAAGCTCTACACCGAGCTTCCGGTCGGCGAATGCGACCGTCTGGGCGCGCTGGAAGGTTCCGAGATCAACGAGGCCAAGATCCGCCTGGCCAACGAAGTCACCGGCCTGCTGCATGGGGCCGAGGCGGCGGCGGCGGCCGAGGCCACCGCGCGCGAGGTGTTCGAAAAGGGCGGTGCCGGAGACGACCTGCCCACCTTGACCCTCAGCCATGAAGATCTGGGCGAGGGCATTTCGGTTGTGCAGCTTATCGTGAAAAGCGGCCTGGCGAAATCGGGCAAGGAGGCCAAGCGCCTGATCTCGGACAATGGCGCGAAGCTGGACGATGCACCGCTGACCGACGCCGGGCTGATGATCGACGCGGGCGCGCTGTCGGCCCCGATCAAGCTGTCGGCGGGCAAGAAGCGGCACGCGCTGGTGGTTCTGCAGGACTGATCCGCCATCGGCGGCGATCTGGCAGGCGGTCGATCCTCGGGTTGGGCGCCTGTTTGGCGTTTCATTGGCGCGGAGGGGCGATGATCCCCGACATCACAAGAACCAGCGCAGCACCGCTTCCAGCAGGCTGAGCAGCACGAAGACCGGCACCGACAGCAGCGCGGCCAGCCAGAACAGCCCCGCCGGGGTTGCGCGGGGGCTGGGGATGCGGTGACCGAACACCGATGTCAACCGAGGTTTCATCCCCGCATTAACCCCGGCTTAGTTTGCGTCGGGGTTAACAGGGGCATGGCAGAGTGGCGCGAGACCCCTTTCAAACACCCCGTGGCCGAAGCCGCCTTGCAGCAGCATCCCGCCTATGGACGCGCTTGCCGGGTGTGGGGGCGCGAGGTGCGCTGTTTCGTGCTGGGCGACAGTACCGCACCGCTGGCCACCGCGCAGGTGCTGGTGCGGCGATGGCCGGGGCTTGGGAAGGTGGCGCTGCTGTCGCGCGGGCCGATCTGGGGCGCTGGGATTCCGGCGGCGGTGCGCGGGGCCGCCTTGCCGGACCTTCTGGCGCATTTGCGGCAGGACCACGCAGGTCTTATCGCCACGCCCGAGATCGGGGAGGAAGGCGATCCGTTCGCGGGCCTTGGCTATCTGCCGATGATGACCCCGGCGCATGTTGTGGAACTGGATCTGGGCGGCGGCCCGGCGGCGATGCGGGCACGGCTGCGGGGCAAATGGCGCAACCGGCTGGTCCGGGCCGAGGCTGCGGGCCTTGAGGTGTGGCAGACCCGGATGACCGGCGACACCGGCCATTGGCTGTTGCGCGCCGAGGCCGGGCAGGCCAAGGCGCGCGGCTATCGCCGGTTGCCGCCGGGGTTCACGGCGGCCTTCGCGGCGGCCTCGCCCGGCGCGGCGCAGGTGTTCACGGCCTATCTTGCGGGGGAACGCGTGGCCGGCATCCTCGTGCTGCTGCATGCGCCCACCGCCAGCTATCACATGGCGTGGTCCGCGCCGCAGGGACGCGCGGTCGGGGCCGCCAACCTGCTGCTGTGGCGGGCGATGCAATGGGCGGCGGCGCAGGGCTGCACCCGGCTGGATCTGGATCTGGTGGACACCGAGACCGCCCCCGGGCTGGCGCGCTTCAAGCTGGGCACCGGCGCCACGCCTCGCGCGCTGGGGCACACATGGATCGACGCGCCGGGCACGCGGCTGGTGGCGCGGCTGTGGCCGGGCGGTCAGCGCATCCAGATGCCGTCGGGCCAGAAGGCGTGAAAGGCAAAGGCGAACAGAACGTCATGGGGCACATCCCGGCCCGTGGCCGCGTCGCGCACGCGGATCGAGCCGACGTCGCGCCCCTGCCCGATGCGCGCGGTGTCCAGCGCCGAGGCCTGCCCGGCCTGCCACGTCAGGCGCACCCCGGCCTCGGTCAGGTCGGGCGTGACGCGCAAGCGGGTCAACGGCCAGGCCCGGTCCCCCACCCGCACCACCCGCGCCAGCGGCGGGATGCCATGGGGCGGGTCTTCGCCGGAATACAGGAACGGGCGGCGGGCGCTGTCATAGGAGGTATAGGGGTTGCGGCCATAGGCGCGCGCCGCAGCGGGTTCGTCCATCACCTGCCCCTCTGGCGCGCGGGCGGCAAATTCGGCCCAGCTTTCCATCCGCGCCGGAAGCTGGGTCAGTTCCGTTCCGGTCATCGTGCCGACGATGGCGGTGCCGATGGCCTGCTGCCACCAGCTTTCGGTCTGGCGGTCGTACATGATCATGTCCGAATGACGCAGCAGCCCCGAGACGCCGAAACTCAGCTCCTGCCCCGCGACCCGGCGATCGAAGACCATGCCGGAATTGCACAGCGGACAGAAGGTCACCGCCACCGGCACGCCGCCCACCCGATCATTCACGATCTCGTGCCACATCAGGTAGCGGATCGGATAGGCGCGTGCGGCATGTCCGGGCAGGTCCAGCGACAGCACCGGCTCGCGCGGATCAAGCCGGGTTTCGGCGGACACGGCCAGGAACCGGGGTGCGTCGATGGCCGGAATGCCGTCCTTGGGCGGGCCGCCCGAGAAGATCTCGGACCAGGGCACGGTGGTCTGCGTGAAATCGGTGGACGGCCAGGCCTGCGACCAGCGCGCGGGATCTGCCGCGGCCACGCTGGCCAGCAGCCCCAGGCCCAAGGCCAGAAGATAGGATCGGATGGAAATGCTTCGCATGGACACCCCTCGAACCGCTTTGGGATCAGGATGGCCATGAAGAGGGCCCATGCGAAGGGGGTGTCACGCGAAGGTGACGCCCCGTGCGCGCGCCGCCGGCTCAGGCAGTCCGGCGACGATAGCGCAACAACCCCAGACCCGCGAGGGCCGAGGCAATCAGGCCAAGCCCCGCCGGCAACGGAACGTCGCTGGTGGGCACGGCATCGAAGGTGACTTCCGACAGGAACACCCAGGCATTGCTCCGGGCGATGGTGAAGGTCAGCTGGCTGGCGCTCACCCCGGTCAGATCGTAGTCGAAGGCGAAGGGCAGCACGTCGCCCGGCGGATCGGTCACTGCGACCGTGGCCCCACCCGTGCGGGTTACGGCGCGCGGTGGCGACACGCCGCCCGCACCGCCGGAATCGTCGAAATGGAACGTCGCCGAGTTGAAGTTCGTCAACTGGTTGAAGAAGAAGGTGATCGTGGGGTCGATGGACCAGCCGACATAGGGACCGGTGGGCGACCCGGCGGGCGGCTCCACCACGGTCCAGTTCTGGGTCGCGATGACCCCGTCGGTCAGATCGCCTGTGCCACCGGACAGCGGCGCATTGACCGTGGTCGTGGACCCGCTGCCATTGTAGCTGTCGTCGAAATACCAGTAGGACCCGGTATTGCCGTTGGGCATCGAATAGCTTGTCGGGGATACGCTAACCGCCAGCGCAGACGTCGCTGACAAGGCGGCCACAGAGGCCGCGCAGAAAAATTTGAACATTGTGTCCTCCCTGTGCAACCACATCCATCGGTGATGCTGACGCAAGGGAAATCGTAACACTTTTTTAACGGATTTCGAAGCGAAAAGACCCGCCCCCGGCGTCGGGGCGGGTCCGGTTTGCCTTACTCGGTGACCGTCACGGTCACCATGCGGTCGGGCGCGCCGACCACGGTGCCATTGGCGCCGGTGCCACGCTTGATGGCGTCAACGACGTCCATCCCGTCGGTGACACGGCCCACCACCGTGTACTGGCCGTTCAGGAAATCTCCCGGCCCGAACATGATGAAGAACTGGCTGTTGGCGCTGTCGGGATCCTGCGACCGGGCCATGCCCACGGTGCCGCGCTCGTACGGCACCTCCGAGAATTCCGCCGGAAGGTTGGGCCGGTCCGAGCCGCCGCGCCCTGCCATGCGCATGTTGAAATCATCGCCGGTCTTGCCGAATTTCACGTCGCCGGTCTGCGCCATGAAGCCGTCGATGACGCGGTGAAACACCACCCCGTCATAGGCCCCTTCCGAGGCCAGCGCGGTGATCTGCTCGACATGCTGGGGCGCCACGTCTTCCAGCAGGTCGATGGTGATGGTGCCCTGGGCCTCGCCGTCGACTTCGATCACCAGACCGGTGGCGCCGGCCTGCGCGGCGCACAGGCTCAACCCAACAGCAAAGGCGGTGTTACGCATCTGCATCGGCGGCCACCTTGACGCTGATCATCCGGTCAGGGTTTGCCGCAGGCTCGCCCCGGGTGATGGCATCCACATGCTCCATCCCGTCAATCACCCTGCCATAGACCGTGTACTGACGGTTCAGGAAGTGGTTGTCGGTGAAGTTGATGAAGAACTGGCTGTTGGCCGAATTCGGGTTTTGCGACCGCGCCGCGCCCAGCGTGCCACGATCATGCGGGATGCCCGAGAATTCCGCTGGCAGATCCTTCAGGTCCGAGCCGCCGGTTCCGGCGCGACGGATGTTGAAGTCCTTTTCCATGTTGCCGTGCTGCACGTCGCCGGTCTGGGCCATGAAGCCGTCGATCACCCGGTGGAAGGCGACATTGTCATAGGCGCCGCTGCGCGCCAGTTCCTTCATGCGATCACAATGCATCGGCGCGATGTCCGGCAGCAGTTCGATCACCACGGTGCCGCCCTTCAGTTCCATCAGGATGGTGTTTTCGGGGTCCTTGATCTCGGCCATACCGATCTCCGTTCGTGTAGTTCGTCCAGAATGAATCCGCGCGACCCTAGGCCGGGTCCGACCCGAAGGTCCAGACCCGATTCGCATCCCCGGCAGGTCACCTTCGCGTGCTTGAGACGCAATGCCGCGACCTCGGCCACCTTGATCAGAGGCGATTGACCTCCTGCCGGTTTCGGGGTGAAAGGAAAGCAGACCAGTTAAGGGAGATGCCGGATGGCCTGGAAAACACTCGATGACATGGATCTGACCGGCAAGGTGGTCCTGACCCGGGTGGACATCAACGTCCCCATGGCCGACGGGCGCGTCACCGACGCCACGCGCATCGAACGGATCAAGCCCACCGTCGACACCATTCTCGCCAAGGGCGGCAAACCGGTCCTGCTGGCGCATTTCGGTCGGCCCAAGGGCAAGGTCGTGCCGGAGATGTCGCTCAGCCACATCCGCGGCGCGGTGCAGGAGGTTCTGGGCGTGCCGGTGGAATTCGCCGAGGATTGCATCGGCCTGCCCGCGAAACTGGCCGTCGGCGGTCTGGCCGAGGGCACGGTGCTGCTGCTGGAAAACACCCGCTTTCACGCCGAGGAAACCGAGAACGGCGCGCGGTTTGCCGCCTCGCTCGCCGCCCTCGGCGATGTCTATTGCAACGATGCCTTTTCCGCCGCCCACCGCGCCCATGCCTCGACCGAGGGCATCGCCAAGCTGCTGCCCAATTGCGCCGGACGACTGATGCAGGCCGAGCTTGAGGCGCTGGAAGGCGCGCTTGGCAATCCCAAGCGCCCGGTGGTGGCGGTTGTGGGCGGGGCCAAGGTCTCGACCAAGCTGGATCTGCTGGGCAACCTGGTGGCCAAGGTCGATACGCTGGTGATCGGTGGCGGCATGGCCAACACTTTCCTGGTGGCGCAGGGCGCCCAGATCGGCAAATCTCTGGCCGAGCCCGACATGGCCGAAACCGCGCTTGAGATCGTCGAGAAGGCCCGAGAAGAAGGCTGCACAATCCTGCTGCCCGCCGATGTGGTGGTGGCGCGCGAATTCAAGGCCGGGGCCGACAGCGAAACCGTGGCCAGCGACGCCTGCCCCGAAGACGCGATGATCCTCGATGCCGGCCCCGAGGCCGTCGAGGCCATCAAGGCCGTCTTCGCCCAGTCCCAGACCCTGATCTGGAACGGCCCGCTCGGCGCCTTTGAAATCCCGCCCTTCGACAGCGCCACCAATGCGGCGGCGCTGGCGGCGGCGGAACTGACCCGCGATGGCAAGCTGGTTTCGGTGGCTGGTGGCGGCGACACCGTGGCGGCGCTCAACACCTCCGGCGCGGCAGGGGATTTCTCGTATATCTCCACCGCTGGCGGGGCCTTTCTGGAATGGATGGAAGGCAAGACCCTGCCCGGCGTGGCTGCTCTGGCAGACTGAACGCGATATATTGTGCCTGTTAGCGGTCACAGCCGTTGAACCGCCGATGGCGCTTGCCTATCAGATTAATCAGTCCTCACCCGTGAAAGGTGCAAACGCATGACCACTGAAATCGTCAAGAACATCCTGAAGAACTACGAGGGCGAGACCCCCGGCGTGAAGGCAAAGCTGCACAGCATGCTGATGCAGGGGGCGCTTGGCGGTACCGGCAAGATGATCATCCTGCCCGTGGACCAGGGGTTCGAACACGGCCCCGCCCGCAGCTTTGCGCCCAATCCCGAAGGCTATGACCCGCATTACCACTACCAACTGGCCATCGACGCCGGGCTGTCGGCCTATGCCGCGCCGCTGGGGCCGCTGGAAGCGGGTGCCGACACCTTCGCCGGGCAGATCCCGACCATCCTGAAGTGCAACTCGGCCAACTCGCTGATGTCGGGCACCGCCGGCAAGGATCAGGCCGTCACCGCCTCGGTCGATGACGCGCTGCGTTTGGGCTGCGCCGCCATCGGCTTCACCATCTATCCCGGCTCCGACTGCGCCATCTCGATGATGGAAGAGATCGTCGCCATGCGCAAAGAGGCCGCCGCCAAGGGCATCGCCACGGTGATCTGGTCCTACCCGCGCGGCGAAGGCGTCACCAAGGACGGCGAAACCGCCATCGACGTGGCCGCCTATGCCGCCCATATCGCGGCCCTGCTGGGCGCCCATGTCATCAAGGTGAAACTGTCCACCGATCACCTGATGCTGCCCGAGGCCAAGAAGGTCTATGAGGAACAGCAGATCTCGATCGCCGAACAGGCCGAGCGTGTGCGCCACTGCGTGCAGTCCTCGCTGAACGGCCGCCGGATCATCGTCTTCTCGGGCGGCGCCAAGAAGGGCGCCGACAGCGTCTATGACGACGCCCGCGCGATCCGCGACGGCGGCGGCAACGGCTCGATCATCGGCCGCAACAGCTTCCAGCGCAGCAAGGCCGACGCGCTCGACATGCTGGGCAAGCTGATCGCCATCTACAAGGGCGAAGCCTGACCCAAGGCCCAGAGACCTGAGGAACCGCCCGGAGCATGCTCCGGGCGTTTTTCGTTCCGCGCCCCGAAAGGTCGGGCCTCCACCGGTCATCCCCACCGCCCAGACCGCCCCTGCTCCAGCATTTTCGTGACAAAGGATGCGCCTCCCGCGTAGGCTGGACCGGCAGGGATCAGGCACGGCCGTCTTCGGGCGGCGCCAGACTGTGTGCAAAGGGGCTGACCATGACGGACAAAGCCGACCTTCCCGAACCTGCATATCGCTGGACCATTGTTGTTTCGGCGGCCCTGATCCTCGGCATCTCCATGGGCACCCTCGTCAACGGGCTGTCCGCATTCCTGGTGCCGCTGGAAGCCCATTTCGGCTGGGACCGGGCGCAGGTTTCGGCGATCAATTCCTTCGGCCTGATCGGCATTGCCGCCGGCGGCATCGTCATGGGGTTTCTGGCCGACCGGATCGCCAC
The DNA here is from genome assembly GCF_040689105.1 of Meridianimarinicoccus marinus. Taxonomy (NCBI): domain Bacteria; kingdom Pseudomonadati; phylum Pseudomonadota; class Alphaproteobacteria; order Rhodobacterales; family Paracoccaceae; genus Meridianimarinicoccus; species Meridianimarinicoccus marinus. The sequence goes on along the minus strand of NZ_JBFBVU010000001.1, from coordinate 298,870 downwards.
GCGCACCATCTGCCTGATCGGCGCCATGTCGCTGTCCGGCGCCCTTATACTCGCCGCAAGCGCGCAGACGCTGGCCCAGTTCTACACCCTGTTCTTCTTCGCGGGCGCCATCGGCGGCGGCAGCCTGTTCGCCCCGATCATCGCCCTGGTCGGAAGCTGGTTTCGAACCGGCACCGGGCTGGCCATCGGCATCGCATCGGCCGGTCAGGCGCTGGGTCAGGGCATGGTGCCCTTCGCCGCCGGGCACCTGATACAGGCGTCCGGCTGGCAGTCGGCGCTGACGATCCTTGGGGTGGTCATTGCCGCGACCGTGGTGCCGTTGTCGTTCCTGATGCGCGCCCCGCCAAAACCGGCAAGCCGCGCCTCGGCAGCGACCGCAACCGCCCCCGTCTTGCCCGCTTGGATCGTCCTGCCGGCGCTGTCGCTGGCGGTTCTGGGCTGCTGCACCGGCATGGCGGTGCCGCTGATGCACCTGGTGCCGTTGATCCAGCAGGTCTGCGGCGTCGGCGCCGAAGCGGGCGGCCCGTTGCTGGTCGTGCTGACCGCCGCCATCGGCGGACGCATCTTCTTTGGCATGCTGGCCGACAGGATCGGCCCCGCCCGGTCGTGGATGGCCGCGACGGCATGGCAAACCACGCTGATGATGGGCTTCGTCCTGCTGGGGTCGATGCAGGCGTTCTGGCTGTTCTCGCCGCTTTACGGCTTTGGCTATGGCGGCGTGATGACCGGCGTGCTGGTCACGGTTCAGGCCTTCGCCCCGCCCGCGCGTCGGGCCATGTCCACCGGGATCGTCCTGGCCGTAGCCTGGCTGGGCCATGCCCTGGGCGGCTGGCAGGGCGGGTTGTTCTTCGACCTGACCGGCGCCTATTACTGGACCTACGCCAACGCGGTCATCGCCGGTCTGATCAACCTGTCGGTACTGGGGGCCATCCTGCTTCTGGTCCGGCGCCGTTCGGCGGCTGCGGCCTAGCCGCCCGCACCGCGCGCGCCGCCGATTTGGGATTCACAGGCGACGCGTCCTGTGGCAATGTCGGTGGAAAATATCTGAGGCAGTCACATGCAGGGTTCGGGCTTCGGCTTCCTGATCTACACCACCGTCGCCGTCATGCTGGGCGGCTATTTCGCCTTTGCCGCCCTGCAAGGCGATCTCGGCGTGTTGCGGCGGCTTGAGATCGAGGCCGACCAAAGTCGGCTTGAAGCCCAACGCGACGCGCTTCAGACACGGGTGGACGCCCTGAAGAACAAGACCCACCGATTGTCCGACAATTTTCTGGATCTGGATCTGCTCGACGAACGCGCGCGCGAGGTTCTGGGCCTCATGCGCGCCGATGACCTGATCATCCGCTAGGGCCGCGCCCGACCTCAGATATGCTGATCCATGGTGATGGCGGGCTGGTCGCAGCCGGCCTCGCCCACGATTTTCGCGGGCACCCCGGCCACGGTGGTGCAGGGCGGCACCTCTTCCAGAACCACCGAGCCTGCGGCGATGCGCGAGCAATGGCCGACCTTGATGTTGCCCAGAACCTTGGCCCCGGCCCCGATCAGAACACCGTCGCCGATCTTGGGGTGACGGTCGTCATCTTCCTTTCCGGTGCCGCCAAGGGTCACCGAATGCAGCATCGAGACATTATCGCCGACCACCGCGGTCTCACCGATAACGATGGAATGGGCGTGATCGATCATGATCCCCTTGCCCAACCGGGCCGCCGGATGCACATCGACGCCGAACAGTTCCGACACCCGCATCTGGATGAAATAGGCCATGTCGCGGCGCCCCTCCCGCCACAGCCAATGGGCCACGCGATAGGCCTGGATGGCCTGGTAGCCCTTGAAGAACAGGATCGGCTGGATCATGCGATGGCAGGCCGGGTCGCGTTCGTAGACCGCCACAAGGTCGGCGCGTGCGGCCTCCTCGATGCCGGGATCCGAGATGAAGGCCTCCTCGACGATCTCGCGCAAAAGCTGGTCCGACATTTCCGCCGAGGCCAGTTTCATCGACAACCGGTATGACAGCGCGCGGCTGAGCGAGGGGTGATGCAGGATGCTCGAATGCACCAGCCCGCCCAAGAGCGGCTCATCGCGGATGGTCGCCTGTGCTTCTTCGGTCACCTGCGCCCAGACAGGATCGAAGGCAGCAAACTGCGTCTTTGGATTGGACATGGCGGCCTCCCGGCGTTGCGTACCGAAGCAACTTAAGCCGAATGACCGCCCATTTCCACCCCGGCCCGATCACACCCGCGGGATTTGCAGCCGCATCAGATGCACCGCCAGCCGCAGATCGCCCGCCGCAAAACTGCCGCCCTCGGCCTCGATCAGCAGCGGCGTGTCGGCATAGAAGGCCTGCGGCTGGCCGCTCAGCCCCTCGACCCAGGATCCCAGCCCAAGGCCCAGCCCGGTACCGTATTGCCCCGATCCGCCGGGCACGCCCAGACGCCAGCTGCTGGCCGAACCGCTCAGCGCCGTGGTGACGATCCCGGTGACGCCAAGGACCACCGAGCGCGCCGGGATGATGGCTGCCGTTGTCACCGACGCGCCGGTCCCCACCGGCACGTCCACCTCGATCACCTGCATCAGGCTGGCCGCGCCATGGGCAGACACCGCCACCGCATGGGCCACCCAGCCTTGCCCGTCGTGCAGCACCGGCACGCCCTGATCCGCGACCCAACCGCGCCAGCCCGCCGCCGGGGTCACATAGACCCAGCCGCCGTTGTCGAAGACGGCGAGCTTGCCGACCTCCGCCGCCCAGACCCCGCTCGCGCCCTGCGGTACGCCATAGACCGCGCCGTCAATTGCACTGGCAGGCGGCGCGGTTTGCGTCACCGACAGCAGGGTCGTCTGACAGACCGCATCCAGCCGCGCCAGTGCTGTGTTCACCGTCACATGTTTCTGGGCCTGAGCCTCCATCACCAGAGGCAGCCCGAGGTTCGCCGTATTAGCCATTGATCGTCACCTTTCCGAAAAGACCCGGACCGAAACGGTCCGACAATTGCGCCACTTCCAGCGTGTAGGGGCCGCTGACACCATCCGCCGCGCGGCTGGCCGCGTCATAGGTCCACTGCGGGCTGGTCACCGTCACTTCGCGTCTGATCGTGCCCTGCCGGATGCGCAGCAAATAGCGCTCTTGCGCCTCGCCCAGCGGGATCTCGGGCAGTGACCACAGATCGCCGTCAACGCGGCTGCGGCGGATCCAGCGCAGCCGGTGATCGCCTGTCGCGGTGACCTCGGCGTGCAGATGCACCGGCGCATAGGGCCGCAGCCCGTTGCCCGAGAAAGCCGCCTGCTGATGCACGAAGCTGGGATCGGTATAGGGCTGGTCCGACGGGCCGATGCGATAGTGCCGGGTCAGACCCCGCGCAGCCGAAGCCAGTTCGATCTGCACAAGAGCCGCGTCCAGCACCACCACCAGACTGCCCGCCGGCCAGACATCCGGGATCATCCCGTCGCTGCCCAACTGGCCGCGCAGCCGCTCGGACAGATCAAACAGATCCGGCCCCACCAGATCGGCGTGACGAAACTGGACTACTTCCCAATTTCCGGGGCTGCCGTCGCCAATGGCCAGCGCATTGGCGCCGTTGAGCATTTCCGCCTCGCTCACCGAACTCAGCCCGCCCTCGGGGATCTCGACCGTCAGCGGCGCGCCGCGATCCAGCCGCCCCGGCGCGGCCCGTGTCAGATCGGTCCGGGTCAACCCGACCCGCGCGCCCAATTCCACCAGCGTGTTCAGGTCATAGTCGCTGTCGCTGCCCGAGCCATAGACCGCGATTTCGCCCGGCCAGGGCCGTGCCGCCACCGCCAGATAGGGTGCATGCGGCACATCCTCGGACCGCAGCAAGGGCAGGTCCAGAAACACCGACGACGGCGGCACCGGGGCGGGAAAGGCCGCAATCCGCGACACCTCCTCGATGGCCGGACCCGGCTGGTAGACCGGCGTTTCCACGCGCACCGCTTCCAGCAGATGCAGGCCCACATCCTCGCAGCGATCCACCCGGAACCGGCCCAGGCTGCCGCCGTGCGGCAGGTCGATCACATCGCCCGCCCCCAGATCCATGCGGCTGGGCGGCAGCGCCAGTTTCACCGTGTCCCGCGCGATCCGGCCTTCGGCCAGCCAGCGTTCAGCCAGCCCCCGCGCCTCGGCCCTGGTCAGAACCATGTTCAACTCGGATCTGGCGACGTTTTCCACCTCGCCGCCCGGCACCGCCGCGTCGATCGAGGCCACGTCGAAACCGCTGTCAGCGGCCACATAGTCGAGCCGCACCCGTCCGGGCACCTCGCTGTCTGCGGCGCGCAGAACCGACAGGTCGCCGTCCTCTTCGGGGTGCTGGGCCAGATCCTCCATGCCCAGCACCGCATCCGCCGCGCCGCCGCGCGACCGGAACACCAGCCGGCCCTCGCGTTCCAGCGCATCGAACCCATGCGCCAGCATCAGCGGCTCAAGTGCGGCGCGGGCGCTTTCGGGCTGACCAACGGCATAGCCGCGCACCAACCCGTGCAGCCCGCTTACATCCGGGTCAGCCACCCCGGCACGAACGCAGATCTCGCGCACCACGGTGGACAGAAGTTGCGCCCCCGTGCGCCCGTTCAGCCAATGCCCGCGCAAGTAGTTGTCGCCATCGCTCCAGACATCGCTGCGGCCGGGAAACCACGGATAGGGCCGCGCGTCCCAGGCCCAGACGAAGGCCCGGCTCATGTCCACCATCGGCCCGCCGTAGACCCCCGACACCGGGTTCTGCGCCGGATCGGACCAGAAGCCGACCATGGCGCGCAGGTACTGCATCTGGATCAGGTCGTCCCGCGCCCCAGTCGAGGCGCGTGGCAGCACCGATTCCGACGACTTGGGATCCAGGAACTTGTTGGGCTGGTTGGTGCCCTTGTCGATGGCCGCGCAGCCCAGCTCGGTGAACCAGATCGGCTTGCTGCGCGGCACCCAGGGCGTCGCCCCCGCCGCCCGCACTCCGCCGATGCGGTTGTGGTGGGGACTGCTCCACCAGCCGCGCAGATCCTTGTAGCGGAACACCCAGGGCTCGCCATAAGCGCCATCGGTGATCGGGCTGCGCAGTTGCGCCGCCGCGTCGGCGGCACTGGCATAATACCAGTCATAGCCCTCGCCCCCCGCCACATTGGCCTTCAGGTAGTCGAGGTCATAGATCGAGCCCCAGCTTTCATCCGCATGGCCGGCCTCGTCGCGCCAGTCCGACAGCGGCATGTAATTGTCGATGCCGATGAAATCGATCTCGGGATCGGCCCACAGCGGATCGAGGTGAAACAGGTGATCGCCGCTGCCATCGGTCGGGGAATAGCCGAAGTATTCCGACCAATCTGCCGCGTAGCCCAGCTTGACCGCGCCACCCAGAAGGGCGCGTACCTCGCCCGCCAGCGCCTTGAATTCGGCCACCGCCGGACAACCGCTCTGGCTGTCGCGGATCTGGGTCAGACTGCGCATTTCCGAGCCGATACAGAAGGACTCCACCCCGCCCGCCGCCTTGCACAGCGCCGCATTGTGCAGGATGAACCGGCGCAGGGACCATTCGTTGGGACCGGTATAGGTGACGGTGTCGCCCGAGATGCTGAAATCCGATGCCCGCGCAGAGCCAAAAAACGCGCCCACCTCGGTCGCCGCTGCCGCCGTCTTGTCGGGGCTGCCCGGCTGACCCGGCGCGATCGAGGTCGTGATCCGCCCGCGCCACGGCAGCGGCGGCTGGTCGGCCGCCCCGGTCCAGGGATCGCTCAGCCCGTTGCCCGCCAGCTGGTCCATCAGGATGAACGGATAGAACATCACCTTCTGCCCACGCGCGTTCAGGTTGCGGATCGCGCCGATGACACTGGCGTCCGAGGGCGTGCCGCCATAGATCGACCGGCCGCCATCCTTGGGCACTTCTTGCGCCTGATACCGCTCCAACCCGGCAACATGCCAGGAATCCGGGTCGCCATCTGCCAGCTTCTGTTCGACCTTGGGGCGGATCCTGGCGCGGTCGCAGCGCAGGTCATCGCCGAACCAGGACACCACCAGCGACACCGCCCCGCAGTTGGGCAGCTCTTCCTGCAGGGCGTCCATGGACACCGTGAAATCCGTGCGACCCCCGGGGCTGTTCACATTGGCCGACCGCTTCAGCCCGAACCCTTCGACATAGTGCACCCGTTCGGGCGACAGCGCGTATTCACCGGTGCCGGGGATCAGCGCCACGGCCTGCACCCCGTCCACCATCGCACCGTCCGCGTCCTGATAGGCGGGCTGCTCGGGACGGATCACCTCGAAGCTGAATTGCGGCACCCGGTTGCCATAAGCTTCCAGTTGCAAATCCTCGAACACCACATAGGCCGTGCCGCGAAAGGCCGGGGCGTTCTCGCTGCCCTCCACGGCGGCGATCTTGGGATCGGGCAATTGCGTCTCGCTGCCGCGATAGACCCGCAACGACAGCTGGTCGGTACGGATCTCCTGCCCGTCGGCCCAGATCCGCCCGACGCGGGAAATCTCGCCCTCGCACAGAGCCACCGCAACGCTGACACTGTAGCTGTAGGTCCGCACCTTGGATTTCGGCGCGCCGCCCTTGCCGCCCCCGACGCGGGTGGTCTTGCGGCTTTCCTCGAAATTCGACGCCCAGATAACTTGTCCCGGCACCCGGATACGGCCAAAGACCTGTGGGATCGGCGCGCCCTGCGAGGCCCCGGTGACACGGAACCGATCCACCTGCCCGCGCTCCACCACCTGCGAGCCGCTGCCCATGATCCGCTGGTCGATGGCCCGCCCGATGGTCGCCCCTGCCGCCCGGCCGATGACCGCCGCCGACAGGCCCAGGAACGAGCCGCCAAGCGCGCTGCCCGCCGCCGCGCCGGCGGCTGAAAGAAGTAGTGTCGCCATGATCAGGCTCCTTCGGGAAATGCAAAACGCGCCACGATGCGCCGCCGCCACGGCTGCGACAGGGGGCTTTCAACCACCCCGTGCCGGGCATAGGCGTGGATGAAGGCCGCCTCCGGCCCGGTGGCCGATTGCAGGCCCAGATGCTTGGCCACCATGCCGTCGCGCATGCGGAACAGAAGCACATCGCCCTCGGCCTCGGACCCCGGCGGTCGCGCCACCAGCCAGCGGCGGGCGGCGGCCAGCAGCCGTTCCTCGCCCTGCGGTTCCGACCAGTCGGGGCTGTAGGGTGGCACCGGTTCCGGCTCGGCGCCGTAAAGCTCGCGCCAGACCCCGCGCAACAGCCCAAGGCAATCGCAGCCCGCGCCCCGGGTGGTGGCCTGGTGCAGATAGGGCGTGCCAAGCCAGCCCCGCGCGACCGCGATGCTTTGCTGCGCCCGGCTCATCGCACCCGGCTCCCGCCGTTGTTGCGGCCCGCGCGTTTGGGCACGGCCATCAGCCAGTCGTCGCCGGGAATATCCGGAAAGCCCCGGAAGTTCAGGAAATTGCCGAACTTCCCTCGGCAGGTCGCAGCCCGCTTGTCGCAGCCCGCCGTCAGGCGCAGCTGATCACCGGGCACCAAGGGTGCGCGCAGGTCTTCCCACAGATGCAGGGTGCGGCCCGTCCCGTTCAGCTGGTCCTCCTTGATCTGCACCGACAGATCCTTGGCCGCCCCGCTCAGCACCACCATCTCACCGCGCGTGAACCAGCCTTCCGAATGCGCCACAGGATCGGTCACGCGCAGCTCTTGCGGGCGGCGCACTTCGGTCAGGGTCAGGGTGACGGAATGGGCCGGGTCGCCCAGGGCCACCTTGCAGGCGCCATCGCCCAGATGCGCCGAACACAGCGGCTGGAACGCGCGGCCCTGCGGCTGGTTCAGCGCTTCGGTCAGCCCGCGCAACTCGGCCCGGAACACCCCGCCGCCGGCGCGCACCTCGCCCAGATGACCGCGAAACACCGGGTGGCGCGTGGCCGGATCGGCCCAGTTCACCAACCAGGACTCGACCTCGGCCCCGTCGAAGCGGCCTGCCGCCAGATCTTCCTCGGTCACGGCGGCGGCACTCAGCGCGCCCAAAGCCTCGGAATTGTCCACCGACAGGCCGGTTGATTGCTCCAGCGCCTGCGCGGTCAGCCCGGTGTCGGCCTTGAAGGTGGTGCCGTCGAACCCAAGATCCCGGTCGTGATCGGTGAACCCCAGCGTTCGCCCGTCGCGCCGACGGATCCGCCAGCAGCGGCACAGCGTCGTGGTGCCAGTGTCCAGATGCGCCTGGAGAGCTGCCGAAACCGCCATCAGACCCGCACCTCGACCACCGGCACATCGGGCACGTCGCCGGCCTGGAAACTGGCGACCGAGGTGACGATCTGGTCGGTGTCGAAGCGCACCGGCACGTCGTATTCGTACCCCGCCGTCACCACCTGTCCCGCTCCCGGCGCCACGCCCAGCGTGACCTGCCCGGTGGTATCATCGACGCTGAACCCGCCGGGCGGCACCTCAACCCCCGCCACGGCAACCCGCACGGTCCCGGTCACGGGTTTGGCGATAGGCCGCTGATAGCTCTCGCTGCCCGAGACATAGCGCTTGGTCAGCCCGAACACCGCCGTCGCCCCGTCGCCGGTGCCGATCACCTGATCTCCGGGCGCCGGGTCCGCCGAGGGCAGGCAGCTTTTGAAATCCGCCCAATCCTTCCAGCGAAACCCGTACAGCCGCCCTTGCCGCGCCTCGAAAAAGGCGATCAGCGCGGCCACATCGTCCAGCGACCGCACGCCCATGCCCGCGTCATAGCGGCGGCGCGACTGTGCCCAGGGGGTGTTGCGCTCCTCGAAGCCGTTGGCCAGCGTCACCACTTCGGTCCGCCGCTCCGGCCCGCCTGCCGAGCCGAAGCTCAGCGAGGTCGGAAATCTGATCTCGTGAAAACCCATGGCCTGTCTCCTGTTCAGCGATTGCGTTGCCCGGCGCCAAGCGCGCGGCCCATCTGCGCCGCGATCTGGGTGCGCGAGCGCTGGAACCCGGCCACATCCGGGGTCGAGACGTTGATGACGACGTTGACCGGCCGCGCCGCGCCGCCCTCGGCCTTGACGCCCAGGCTGCCGTCAGCGCCGCGGGTCAGCGGCATGATGGCCTCCGGCCCCGCCTCGCCCATCAGCCCGGTGCCGCCGCGCATGGGAAAACTCACTGGCCCCGAGACCACGCCGCCGCGCGCAAAGGGCGTCACCCGCCCCTGGCTGAAGGCCCCGCCCTTGGCGAAGGGCAGCGCGCTTGAAATCACCGACTCGATCCCGGCCCCGGCGATCTTGCCAAAATGCTTGGTCACCGGGCTGATGGCCGAGGAATAGGTGGCGCTCAGCATCGACTCGCCGACCTTTTTCATGGCGTCCGACAGTTTCATCCCGTCGAAAACCAGCCCGTCAAACGCCCCGCGAAGCCCGCGGCTGATGCCACCCGACAGGTTGCGCACCTCGCGTCCCGTGTCGGCCATGGTGGTGCGGATCTGCTGCAACTCGCCGGTGAACACCGAGGCCACGCTCTGCGCCCCCGCAAGGCTGTCTTCCAGCGCATCCACCTGCCGGTTGAAATCTTCCACTTCCAAGCTGTCCATCCTGAATCATCCTGTTGTCGTGTCGGGAAATTGCGCCATCAGCGCCCCAAGGCGATCGCGCCCCATGCGCGCGTCGGCGCTGTCGGACTGGCCCAGCATCAGCCAAAGCTCGGCGGGCGTCAGGGCCCAGAACCGGTCCGGCGTCAGCCCCAGCCCGCACAGGCCCGCGCGCATCAGGCCGGGCCAGTCCAGCCCGCTCATCCACCCGGCTCCTGCGGCAGGGCAAAGGCGCGGGCCAGCAACAGCGCCGCCGCCTGCGCCGCCACCAGCGGCCCGCCGTCGATTTCGGCCCGCATCAGGTCGCGCGGGCCCAGATCGGCCCCGCCGCCCCGCAGCCCGGCAACGATCAGGGCCAGCACGTCGCGGGTCGAAAATGCCCCGCTCTCGAACCGCCCGACCAGATCCAGAAGCGAGCCACTGTCCAGCTCCGCCTCCAGTTCCGCCAGCGCCCCCAGCGTCAGCCGCAACACCCGCGCCTGCCCGTCGATGGTCAGCGCCACCTCGCCTCGCCACGGATTGGCCATCAGATCGCCGTGAAGCTCAGGGCCCCGGCCGAGGCCAGCGACATCTCATAGGTCGCCTCGCCGTCGTAATTGCCGGAATACTCCAGGGCGGTGATCTGGAACTCCCCCTGAACGATCCCGAAGTCGGGGATCACCACCTGATAGACCGTGACCTGAGAACCGAAGAACATGTCCTTGGCGCGCAGATCGGTGCTGTCGTCGCGAAACACCCCCGCCCCGGTCAGCGAGGCCGACCGCACCCCTGCCCCGGAGAGGAGCTCGCGCCAACCGCCCGCACTGTCCAGGCTGGTCACATCCACCGTTTCGGCGTTGAACCCGATGCGCGTGGCCCGCAGCCCCGCGAGGGTGCGGAAATCGCCATTGCCGTCGAAATCGATCTTGATCAGCAGATCCTTGCCGCTTTGTACCGTCATGGAAACTCTCCCGTTTCGTTAAGGGGTCTCATCCACCAGCGCGCGGAATCGCAGGTCGATCCGGCGGCCAGAGGCATTGCGGGTGCGCCGTGCGCGCGCCCGTTCGAAAGTCAGGGCGACCAGATGGCCGCTGCCCATGGTCAGCGTGGCACCGGTCAGCGCCGCGTCTACGGCCGCCGCCACGCGCTTGGCGTGATGGAACCCGGCCGCATCGGTCACCACCGACAGGGTCAGCCGGTACATCGTGGCGCGCGCGCCCTTGTCCGAGCGGTCCCGCGCCTCCTCGTCGCCCAGCAGCACATAGGTGGGCGGCAAGGCGCCCTCGCCGGGTGGGGCATCGAAAATGGCCGGCCCCACCAGCGCGGCCAAAACTGCGTCGGCGGTCAGATGGCCATAGATCGCCGCCTGAAGGGCCGGAGCGGTGGCATAGCTCATGCGCTCACCTCCTCGACCGCGTCGCAGATCAGAAAGCGGGCGGCCGGGTCGGCCTCGCGCACCGCGGTGATCTCGAAACAGCGCACGCCGGCGCGCAGCCGGTCGCGCACCCTTGGCCGCGACGGCGCCCCCACCGGCGCTCCGCGCAGTGTGATGCGATAGCGCACCCGCGACACCGCCGCGCCGTCATGTCCGGCCTCGCGGCCCGGTAGCGGCTCCAGCGCGCCCCACAGCAGGCCCTCCTGGCTCCAGCCGACCGAGGCGCCCCCGGCACCATCGGCCAGCGCCACCGGGCGCTCCAGCCCCAGCCGTGTTCTCAGAAGATGCGGGCTCATGCGCTGGCCCCTCCCAGGATGCGCACCGTGCGATACCGTGCAATCAGCGCGCCGACCCCGAAGGGCAGGTTGCCGTCGTCACCGCCGTCAAGCCGGGATTCATAGAAATGCGCGGCCATCAGCAGAACCGCCTGCGCCAGATCGGCGGGGATCCCGGACCAGTTGGCGGCAAACCCGGCCACGAAGGTCACCTCGGCCTTGCCCCGCATCGGGATCGTCGGCAGGCAGCCCTGGGCGGGATGAAGCTGCGGGCGGTGCATGTCTTCCTCAAGGCTCACGTCGGCGGGGCTCAGCGGCGTCACATCGCCGGTGGCGCCGACCAGCGACAGGGCGGTGATCTGGGTCACCGGGGCCACCGGCAGCGCCTGCACCACCGGGCTGCGCCAGGCCTGCACGGTCCAGCGGAAGGCGCGGGCGAACAGAACCTTGCCGGTCCGCGCCTCGATCGCATCCAGCGCCGCCCGCAGGGCCCGCTCCAGAACCGGATCCTGAATGTCGTCATCGGCAAAGCCGGTGCCCAGACGCAGATGCTCGCGCAATTCGGCCATCGGCAGATCGAAAACGGAAACCGGGGCTAGCTCGACAAGCTTCATGAACTGTCCTCCACTTGGGGGGTTGGGCCAGAGGCCAAGGCAGGGTGGCCGCCCTCCCGCCGCGCTGCTCGAACGGATGGGAAAGCTGGACAACGCGACCATTTCCTGAACGGCCACCCCTGAAGACCGGACCCCCTGCAGAGTCCGGCCTTGTTCTGCGCTGCGGTTACGAGATGTCGAACTTCAGCAGCTTGATCGCCGCGAAGTCGCTGACGTCGCCGCCGACGCGCTTGGTGGCATAGAACAGCACATGCGGCTTGGCCGAGAACGGATCGCGCAGCACCCGCAGGTCGGGACGCTCGGCAATGGTGTAGCCCGCCGCGAAATCCCCGAAGGCGATGGCGGCCACGCCGGGCGCGATGTCGGGCATCTTTTCCGAGATCAGCACCGGATAGCCCATCAGGCGCGACGGCTCGCCCGCGGCCAGACCATCGGACCACAGGAAGCGGCCATCGGCATCCTTCATCTTGCGCACGGCACCGGCGGTCTTCGAGTTCATCACGAAGCTCGCGTTGGCGCGGTAGCGGCTTCCCAGCGCATAGACCAACTCGATGATCGCGTCCGAGGCATTGGTGGACGAGAAATCCCCCGCCGCGCCGGTGAAGACATAGCCCAGGTTGCCCCAGCTCCAGCTGTCATTGTCGATCATCGGATGGGTCAGGAACCCGCGCGGCTTGTCGACCCCGTCGCCATTGATGAAGGCCTCGGCCTCGGCGCGGGCGAAGTTCTCGCCGATGCGCCCGGCCAGCCAGTTCTCGATGTCGAAGGCGCTGTCGTCCAGCAGGCGCTGGCTGACCTTCGGCAGGGCGCTCAGTTCGTGCAGGTTGATCGGAATGCGCGAGATCTGCGGCGTGGTGCTGTCGGTCAGCGTCGCGGTCTCATTGGCCCAGGTAAAGCCCATGTCCTCGTGATCCACCAGCACATCGTAAGAGTTCGCCTCCACATGCACCACGGTGGCGATCGACCGGATCGACGACGTCGACTGCAGCACGCTCTGGATGGCCTCCGAAGTGACCTGGTCGACCAGCACGCCCTCGCTGGTGGTGGTCATGCCCTTGGTTTCCAGGTCCAGCGATCGCAGCGCTTCCTCGTTGCCGCTGCGCAGGTAGCCTTCGAAGGCCTTCTGGTGCGGCACCTCGGTTTCGGCGGTGACGGACAGGGCGGGGCGCCCGGCGAAAGCGGTCTTGCGATCCAGCATGGTCAGTTTCTCTTCCTGTGCTTTGAGTTGGTTGGAAATCCCCTGCCGGAACTCGGTCAGGTCCTGCATGAGCCCGACAAAGGCGGACTTCATCTCGGCCACCCCGCTGGGCGGCACCGGCTGGGCGGCGGGCATAACTTCCCCGCCCCGAGCCTTGGTCTCGGGTTCAATCATCCGATGTCCTTTCTGATAGGTTGGGCGCGGAGGCTCAGTCCGCCGCGGCCAGGGTCTGACGGGCGGCGCCGAAAATCTCGGCCAGCTCCCGGCAAAGGGTGTCGTTGCGATCCTCGGCCTTGGCGCCGATGCGGGCCTCGGGCAGCATCGGGAAGGTCACCAGCGACACTTCCCACAGCTCCAGCTCGGTCAGCACCCGGCGGCCCTCGGCATCCTTGGTGGCCGCAACGGTGCGGTAGCCGATGGACAGCCCGTCGATGGCCCCGGCCTCGATCAGGCTGGCGGCCTCGCGGCCCCGGGTCACATCGGTCAGCAGGCGGCCCTTGACGAACAGGCCGGTGGCGTCCTCGTGGACCTCGTCCCAGATGCCGATGGGCTGGGACGGATCATGCTGCCACAGCAGCTTGACCGCGCGGCCCGCCTTGCCCAACCGCTCCAGCGACCTTGTGTAGGCCCCCGCCGCCACCACGTCGCCGCCCTGATCCGTGCGCCCGAACAACGAGGCATAGCCCTCGATCCGGCAACCGTCCTCCAGCGCGACCTCTCCGTCGAACCTGCAGAACTTGTGTTCCAACCCCGAGGGGCTCTGCGTGGTCATGATCCAAATCCTCCATTGGGAGCCAAAGTCAGCAGCGAGCGGATGGCCTGCGCCAGGATGGTGGCCACCACGCCATAGACAGTCAGCCACAGCCGGCGTTCCAGCCGCTCCATCATCTGTTCGATCCGTTCCAGCCGCCCGTCGATGCCGGAAAACTTCAGGTCCAGAAGCTTTTCCTGTACTTCGTGCACCTTCACCGGACTGTGGTCGAAGGGCTCATACAGAAAGCGTGAACCGCCGGGCGCTGGTCTGGGCATTTCGCTCACGCGCCCTCTCCCGTGCCCTCGACAACGGGCGGCAGACCCAGCAGGCCGCGCTTTTCGTTGCGGGTCAGGAAGTCGGCCTCACGCACCCGGCGCCACTGCGCCTCGCGCTCGGCTGACAGGGCCGGGATCTTGTCCAGATCGGGCTGCAGCCACACCGCCTCTCCGGTGAAGCGCGCCAGCCAGTCGGCGATGGCGGCCGAAACCCGCGTGGCCAGCGGCAGCACGGTCAGGCGATAGAAGGCGCGGTTGGCCTCCTGGTAATTGGCATAGGTCGCATCGCCGGGGATCCCCAACAGCATCGGCGGCACCCCGAAGGCCAGGGCGATCTCGCGCGCGGCGGCTTCCTTGGTCTTCTGGAACTCCATGTCCGAGGGGCTGAACCCCATCGGCCGCCAGTCCAGCCCGCCTTCCAGCAGCATCGGCCGTCCGGCGTTGCGCGCGCCCTGATAGTTGGCGGCCATCTCGTCCACCAGCCGCTCGTACTGATCGTTGGACATGGTCCCCTGCCCCTCGGGGCCGGTAAAGACGATGGCGCCCGAGGGCCGTGCCGCATTGTCCAGTAGCGCCTTGGACCAGCGCGACGCCGAATTGTGCACATCCACCGCGTTCGCCGCCGCCTGCAAAGGCGAAAACCCATAGTGATCGTCCAGCGGGCTGAAGCTGCGGATATGGCAGATCGGCGGCACATCGCCGGTCATGTCGAAGCGATGCTTGCGCCCGCCGACCGAGTATTCATAGGCCGCGGGCCAGCCATCGCCGCCCGGCACCACCCGCATCCGGTCCGACCGCAGCACATGCAGCTCCAGCGGCATCACGCCCAGACCACCGCCCGCGCCTTCCAGATAGCCGTTGCCCGATAGCAGGATCTGGCCGTAGAGCATTTCCAGAAGCTCGGCCCGTCCCTGCGCCCCATTGGGCCGGGCCAGCCGGTCGGACAGCGGATGCGCGTCATAGCGGCGCTCGGCATCCTGCACCACCAGCGGCAGGGCTGCGGCGGCTTCGGCGATCAGCTTCACCGACCGGAAGCCCACCGGATTGCCCGAGAACCCGTTGCGGATCAGGCTGGTGGCATCGCGTGGTCCCCAGACCGACCGCCCGGCCCCTTGCACCGCCGCCAGCACCGAGCCGGTGGCAGACGCCTTGCGCTCTGGCGCGGGCGGGGTCATCGGCGGCTGGTTCGGCTCGCGTTTGAAAAATTCCTTGATCATCGGCAAAGGCCCTCCTTGACCGCAAGCGACCTGCGCCGCGGTGTGTACTTTTTCGGTCTCGGATGTGTCGGTTTCGGGGGGTGCTACAGGCCCCGGACGCGCGGGCGAAGGAACCGCCCGGCAGGTTCGATCATCAGGTCGGTCAGGGCCCAGACCAGCGCATCGACGCGGTCGGGACTGCCCCGCCCTTCGAAGCCGCGAATGGTCATCTGGCACATCTGGTCTTCCAGATCTCCCAGACCCCGCAGGTGTTTCACCCGCCCCTGTTCATAGAGCGCCGCCACCGGCTCGGCCCGTGCGGCCTTGCCCCGGCTGGCCCGCACCGCCCGGAAAGGCACCATCGGATCGACCTGGCGGATCACGGTCTCGACCATGTCGCCGCCCTGGTTGACCTCGGCGACCATGCGGTCGGCCTTGTGCCGCGCCATCGCCGCCAGCGCCGCCTCGGCCCAGCCGGTCGGGCTGGCCTTGCCCAGCGAGGCATCCTCGATCACATAGGCGGTCCAGTCCTGCGGCGACCCCGACATGCGGACCCCCACAACAAGGATCCCGCATTGGTCCGAGGTGTTGTGCCCGGTCACCGGCGGATCCACCGCCACCACAACGCGATCCAGATCCGGCAGCGTCTCGACCTGACAGGCCTGCAACATCGGCTGGGTCCACATGGCCCCCTCGACTTCCTCCAGCAACACCCCGTCCAGCTCCTGCCGCCCCAGCCGCGTCCCGGCATAGCGTGCCCGCACTTCCGCCAGGAAGCTGTCGGCCAGATAGGCGGCGTTGGCCTCGGTCGCGGCGGCGGTCACCACCGTCGACGGATTGTCGAGGATGCGCTTCAGCACGCCGACGTTGCGCGGCGTGGTGGTCACCACCTGCCGGGGCGTCTGGCCCAGTCGCAGTCCGAATTGCAGCATGTCCCAGGCATCCTCCGCCTTCTTCCACTTGGCCAACTCGTCGACCCAAGCCGCATCGAACTGCGGGCCGCGCAGGCTTTCCGGCTCATGCGCCGAAAACACCTGGGCGATGGCACCGTTGGGCCAGACCAGCCGTTTCCGCGTCGCCTCCCAGACCGGTTTTCGGTCAGGGGGCGAACAGGCCAGGATGCCGCTGTCGCCGAACACCATCACCTCGCGCACCTGTTCGATGGTCTCGCCGACCAGCGCCACCCGCCGCGACCGGCCCGGATCCAGCGGCCGCGATCCTTCGACCTCGCGCCGTACCCACTCGGCCCCGGCGCGGGTCTTGCCCGCGCCACGGCCACCCATGATGACCCAGGTCCGCCATTCGCCCGCCGGGGGCAACTGGTGCTCCAGCGCCCAGAACTCGAAGAGATAGGGCAAGGCCAGAAGCGTGCCCGGCGACAGGTCATTCAGAAACGCCTCCCGCACCTCCGGCGGCGCCGAGGCAAGCAAGACGCCGCCCGATTTCAAGTCTCGCGGCGTCGAAGTCGAGGGCATAGTCGTGGACAATGCCAGCTTGTTCCCGCTGTTCCTTTTCAAGACGTTCCCTTTCCGCGATTGCCGACTGCAGGGCGTTCTTCAGCTCCCGAAGAAGCTTGCCTGCCTCCCCGATCTTGCCGATCTCGCCGTCGTCCAGTTGGTCCACCAGTTTGTCGAGCGCACCTGTGGCGCGGTCGAGTTGCTTGCGTGCCGCAGAGCGCACATGCCCTGCGGTGTTCTCCCCCGTTTCGGGGATGATCATCACCATTCTTGTTAACCCGCCTCTCCCGGTATCCCGTCGAGAGAGCCATGAACGCGACATCCACCAAGTCTTTCCGGCGTCTTGTCCATGTCTTCCAGCTTGCCTAAATTGATAATTCGATCGGGCCGTTTTGTCAATGAAAACAGACTTTTAGAACAAACCGGAACCGTTCGAGCCGTTAAGGTTTCCAGGGTCGCGAATCGATTAACACCGGGCCGCGACACCGCGCGTGCCCTTGTTTTTCTGACGATGGAAACCCCCGCCGCGTGTTCAGGATTATTAACAGGGCCTTGACCGGCCACCGGCGCCAAAAGGCAGGATCCCCACACCATCGGTGCAGGGATCCCCAACTTTCTGACGTTGATTTTCAGGCCGCGCGGGAGATTCGCCCCACGCGCGACTCGCTACTGACTGCGCTGCTGCTCGATCTGACGCCAGCGGCGCACGTTGATGTTGTGCTCCTCCAGCGTCCGGGCAAACACATGCCCGCCGGTGCCATCGGCCACGAAGAACAGGAAGTCGGTCTCGGCCGGATTCACCGCGGCCTCGATCGCCTCGCGCCCCGGGTTGGCAATGGGCGTCGGTGGCAGCCCGTCGATGGTATAGGTGTTGAAGGGCGTCGGCCGGGCCAGCTCGCTGCGGTACAGCCCGCGGCCCAGAACGCCCTCGCCCTTGGTGATGCCATAGATCACCGTCGGGTCGGTTTGCAGCCGCATCCCCTTGTTCAGCCGGTTGATGAAGACGCTCGACACCCAGGGCCGTTCCTCGGCGACGCCGGTTTCCTTCTCGATGATCGACGCCAGGATCAGGGCTTCTTCGGCGCTTTCCAGCGGCAACCCTTCGGCGCGTCCGGCCCAGGCGGCGGTCAGGATGGCCTCCTGCTCTTCGCGCATTCGCTGCTGCAATTCGGCCCGGTCCGAGGCCATGTCCACATCGTAGCTGCCCGGCGCCAGCGCGCCTTCCGGGGCAACCTCGACCGGCGCGCCGGTCAGGAATCCCGCCTTGTTCAGACTGTCGGCCACCTGCCAGCTGGTCACGCCTTCGGCCATGGTCACCCGCGTGCGGGCAAACCCCCGGCTGAGCAGGTCATCATAGGCATCGGGCGTCGGATCGCCCAGGGTGAAATCGGCGGTGATCTGGTACTCCGAGGTGGCTGGATCCAGCTCCCGCACCCGGATCGTGGTGGTGGCCACACCGATCCGCAGGTTGATCTCGCTGCCGCAGGTGCTTTGGCCGCTGCGGGTCACAAGATCGACGATCTGCTGCATCGAGGCGCCGGGCGGGATCAGGAAGTTGCCAGCCTTCAGGCGGTCGGCCTTCTCCTCGTAATCCGCACCCACGCGCATCAGGGCAGGGAATTTGATCATCCCCTTATCGGCCAGATCACCGCTGACCGATGTCATGGTCGCGCCGCGCGGCACGCTCAGGCAGACCGCCTCGGTGGACGGCCCCTCCGCGCGATAGGAGTTCTGCGCCAGCGCCACGGCAATCCCGACCCCGGCAAGCAGAACGATAAGAAGCGTCAACGCATTGGACGCGACCGAGCGCCAGATCAGCATCAACCCGCAACCCGCCCCAGCACCAGCGAGGCATTGGTGCCGCCGAAGCCGAAGGAGTTTGACAGGGCCACGTTGATCTCGCGCTCCCGCTTGGCATTGGGTGCCAGATCAAGGCTTGTCTCGACCGCCGGGTTGTCCAGGTTGATGGTCGGCGGTGCCACCTGATCGCGGATGGCAAGGATCGAGAAGATCGCCTCAACCGCGCCCGCAGCGCCCAGAAGATGACCAATCGAGGATTTGGTGGAGCTCATCGTCGCCTTTGACGCCGCCTCCCCCATCATCCGCTCGACCGCGCCCAACTCGATGGTGTCGGCCATGGTCGATGTGCCATGTGCGTTGATATAGTCGATGGCCTCAGGCTCCAGACCGGCCCGCGACAGCGCCGCGCGCATGGACCGTTCGGCCCCGTCGCCGTCCTCGGACGGGGCGGTGATGTGATAAGCATCGCCCGACATGCCATAGCCCAGAACCTCGGCATAAATCTTGGCGCCGCGCGCCTTGGCGTGTTCGTATTCCTCCAGAACCACGACGCCCGCGCCCTCGCCCATGACGAACCCGTCCCGATCGGCGTCATAGGGGCGGCTGGCCCGTTCCGGCTCATTGCCGCGCTTGGTCGACAGTGCCTTGCAGGCGTTGAACCCCGCGATCCCGAGATCGCAGATCGGGCTTTCGGCACCGCCCGCGATCATCACATCCGCATCGCCCCACTGGATCAGCCGCGCCGCATCGCCGATGGCATGCGCCCCGGTCGAGCAGGCCGTCACCACCGCGTGGTTCGGGCCCTTGAACCCGAAACGGATCGACACCTGCCCCGAGACCAGGTTGATCAACGACGCGGGGATGAAGAACGGCGACACCCGCCGCGGCCCGCGCTCTTTCAGCACGATCGAGGTTTCCGCGATGGTGCTGAGCCCGCCGATGCCCGAGCCGATCATCACGCCGGTACGGCACCGGCTTTCCTCATCCTCAGGCGTCCAGCCTGCATCCTTCACGGCCTCTTCCGCCGCCGCCAGACCGTAGAGGATGAAGTCATCCACCTTGCGGCGCTCTTTCGGCGCCATCCAGTCATCGGGGTTGAAGGTGCCGTCGCTGCCGTCTCCCAGCGGAATCTCGCAGGCATAGGTGGTTGCCAAATGGCTGGCATCGAAACGGGTGATGGACCCCGCTGCCGATTGTCCTGCCAGCAACCGCTGCCACGAAGTTTCCACGCCGCACGCCAGCGGCGAGACCATTCCCAGACCTGTCACGACCACTCGCCGCATGTTTCGCTCCTGCACTTGGATCCCTGCCTGAGTAGCTCACATAGCTTGGCGAGGGGGGGGTGGGCAAGCGCAACGCCACCCGATGACGCCCGCATTGGCCGGGTTTTGCCCGTCAACCCGGCGTTAAGCACGGTTCCGGTTCATCGGTGCGCCGCCCCCCATTGCATGAGACACTTTGGCAGTCGACCCCGCGTCGGGCCGCGCGGGGACCGGGTAAATGGTGGGAGAATATGCAATGAAACGGGTTATTGCCAGCGCAGTATGGCTGTGCAGCGCGGCCGGTGCGGGACAGGCGGCATCGCTGTCGCTGCTCAACGATGTGCCGGAAATCAGTCTGACACTGCCCGAGGCGTCCACCGGGGCCGCGACCGGATCCGCACCCGTTCGCCTTCCTGACAATGGATATCTGGATCTGTCGAAGGCACCGCATCCGGTGGCCCGCCCCGATTGGCTGGGACAGGCCATGAAAACGGAGGCCTTCGGCCCGTCCATCTTGCGCAACTAGGGCGCAAGTCCGGCGCCGGACCGGCGCCGTGCGGTCACTGTTCTTCGACGATCACCAGTTCACGCACCGCCGCGCCGCGCGCATGGCTCAGCGCTTCCTGGTATTCAGCAGATTCGTAGCAGGCATCGGCCGCTTCAAGCGAGGGGAATCGCGCCACCACGTTGCGCGGACGATCCGCGCCTTCCTTCTGGATATAGCGGCCGCCGCGCGCCAGAAACACGCCGCCGTGCTTGGCAATCGCCTCGGTGGCGAGCGCCGCGTAGCGGCCATAGGCCTCGGCGTCCGTCACATCCACATGGGCGATCCACAATGCCGTGCTCATGCGGCACCTCCTTCCAGCAGGGATTCGACTGCGGCGATGGCCGCATCGGCCTTGGACGCATCCGGGCCACCGGCCTGCGCCATGTCAGGACGTCCGCCGCCGCCCTTGCCACCAAGGGCCTGCGCCGCCGTCTTGACCAGATCCACCGCCGACACCCGGCCGGTCAGATCCTGGGTGACGCCCGCCGCAATGGCCGCCTTGCCGCCGGTATCGGCGATCAGCAGCACCGCGCCCGAGCCCAGCTTGGCCTTATGCGCATCGATCAGCGCCGGAAGATCCTTGCCAGTCACGCCCGACAGACTTTGGCCAAGGAAGGACACACCGCCGACCTCTTTTGCCGCAGGACCGTTGCCCTGCCCGCCGCCGGCCATGGCCAGGTCGCGGCGCAGATCGGCCAGTTCGGCCTGCAGGGCCTTGCGTTCATCCAGCAGGGCCTTGACGCGATCCGGTACCTCTTCGGGCTTGGCCTTCAGGGTCAGCGCGGTTTCGGCCATCCGGTGATCCTGTGCCGCCAGATAGTCAAAGGCCGCCGCCCCGGTCAGCGCCTCGATCCGGCGCACCCCGGCCGAGGACGCGCTGTCGCCCAGCGTCACGAAAAGCCCGATGTCGCCGGTCTGCCGCACATGAGTACCGCCGCAAAGTTCCAGCGAATAGGTCTGCTTGTCGCTGCCTTTGCCCGAGCCCGCCTGCTTGCCCATGGACACGACGCGCACCTCGTCGCCGTATTTCTCGCCGAACAGCGCCTGCGCGCCCAGATCGCGGGCCTCGTCCGGGGTCATGATCCGGGTTTCGACCTTGCCGTTCTGGCGAATGAAGGCGTTCACCTCGCGCTCGACCCGGTCCAGTTCTTCCAGCGTCAGCGCTTTGGAGTGGCTGAAGTCGAACCGCAGGCGATCCGGCGCATTCAGCGAGCCACGCTGCGCCACGTGATCCCCCAGCGCCTCGCGCAGGGCCTCGTGCAGCAGGTGCGTGGCCGAGTGGTTGGCGCGGATGTTGGTGCGGCGGTCGTGATCCACGGTCAGTTCGGCGCCGGTGGCCTTGGCAATCTCGCCCTCGGTCACCTCCGCGAAATGGATGAACACCCCGGCCACCTTGCGGCAATCGGTGATGGTGGCCCTGCCCGTGTCGGTCTTCAGCACGCCTGTGTCGCCGACCTGACCGCCGGATTCCGCATAGAACGGGGTCTGGTTCAACACGATCTGCACCGCGTCGCCCTTGGCGGCCTTGTCTTGCGCGGCACCGTCCTGAACGATGGCCAGGATCTGGCCCTCGGCGGTTTCGGTGTCATAGCCCAGGAATTCCGTCGTGCCGTGGGTTTCCGCGATGTCGAACCAGATCGCCGCATCGGCGGTGTCGCCGGAACCCGCCCAGGCCGCGCGGGCCTTGGCCTTCTGTTCCTCCATCGCCGCGTCAAAACCGTCGGTGTCTACCGCCCGGCCTTTTTCGCGCAGCGCATCCTGGGTCAGGTCCAGCGGGAAGCCATAGGTGTCGTACAGTTTGAAAGCCGACTCGCCGGGCAGATCGGCGCCCTCGGGCAGACCGGCCAGTTCGTCATCCAGCAGCCGCAGCCCGCGATCCAGGGTCTGGCGGAAGCGGGTTTCCTCCAGCAGCAGGGTTTCCTCGATCAGCGCCTGGGCGCGGGTCAGTTCCGGATAGGCTTGCCCCATTTGCGCCACCAGATTCGGCACCAGCCGGTACATCAGCGGATCCTGCGCGCCCAGTTGATGGGCATGGCGCATGGCGCGGCGCATGATCCGGCGCAGGACATAGCCCCGGCCTTCGTTCGACGGCATCACCCCGTCAGCGATCAGGAACGAAGTCGAGCGCAGGTGATCGGCGATCACCCGGTGATGCACCTTGCCGGGACCGGCGGGATCGGTGCTGGTGGCATTGGCCGACCCCTCGATCAGCGCCCGGAACAGGTCGGTGTCGTAATTGTCGTGCTTGCCCTGCAGCAGCGCGCCGATGCGTTCCAGCCCCATGCCGGTGTCGATCGACGGCTTGGGCAGGTTTTCCCGGCTGCCGTCCTCGAACTGCTCGAACTGCATGAAGACGAGGTTCCAGATCTCGATGAACCGGTCGCCGTCTTCTTCCGGACTGCCCGGAGGACCGCCCCAGATGTGATCGCCGTGGTCATAGAATATCTCGGTGCAGGGGCCGCAAGGGCCGGTGGCGCCCATGGACCAGAAGTTGTCGGACGTCGGGATGCGGATGATGCGGTCGTCGCTCAGACCCGCCACCTTCTTCCAGATTTCGGCGGCCTCGTCATCGGTGTGATAGATGGTGACCAGCAGCTTGTCCTTGTCGATGCCGAGTTCGCGTGTCAGGAGGTTCCACGCCAGCGGGATGGCATCATCCTTGAAATAATCGCCGAACGAGAAATTTCCCAGCATTTCAAAGAGGGTATGGTGGCGTGCGGTATAGCCGACGTTGTCCAGATCGTTGTGTTTGCCACCGGCGCGCACGCATTTCTGGCTGGTCGCGGCGCGGGTGTAGTCGCGGTGTTCGACGCCGGTGAAGACGTTCTTGAATTGCACCATGCCCGCGTTGGTAAACATCAGCGTCGGGTCGTTGCGTGGCACCAGCGGAGAGCTGTCCACCACCGCGTGGCCGTTGTTGCCAAAGTAGTCCAGGAAAGTGCTGCGGATATCGTTCAGGCTGGCCATGATCCGGTCTCTGTCAGGTCAAGTTCGGACCCGTTTAGCCCTGCGGCGCGCGGGTGTCCACTGGCAGCGCCAGAAACGAAAAAACCCCGACCTGATGGCCGGGGTTCGGGGCGCGGTGCGACAGCGGTTCAGCTGTCGACGACGTCGTCCTCGGCGCTGCCCGGCGGCATGTCGAAGTCCAGCCCGTGGGCGGCGCGGATCTTGTCCTCGATCTCCAGCGCAGTACGGCTGTGTTCGCGCAGATAGGTCTTGGCGTTCTCCCGTCCCTGCCCGATCCGCTCGTCCCCATAGGAGAACCACGACCCGGACTTGTCGACGACGCCGGCCTTGACGCCCAGATCCAGAAGTTCGCCCATCTTCGAGATGCCTTCGCCATACATGATGTCGAATTCCACCTGCTTGAACGGCGGTGCCACCTTGTTCTTGACGACTTTCACACGCGTGGCGTTGCCGACCACTTCGTCGCGGTCCTTGACGGAACCGATGCGGCGAATGTCGAGACGCACCGAGGAGTAGAACTTCAGCGCGTTGCCGCCCGAGGTGGTTTCCGGGCTGCCGAACATGACCCCGATCTTCATGCGGATCTGGTTGATGAAGATCACCATGCAGTTGGACCGGCTGATCGAACCGGTCAGCTTGCGCATCGCCTGGCTCATCAGACGGGCCTGCGCGCCGACCTGGTGATCACCCATGTCGCCTTCCAGTTCCGCCTTGGGCGTCAGCGCGGCGACCGAATCGACCACTACCATGCTGACCGCCCCGGAGCGGACCAGCGTATCGGTGATCTCAAGCGCCTGCTCACCAGTGTCGGGCTGGCTGATCAGCAGTTCATCCAGGTTGACGCCCAGCTTCTTGGCATACTGCGGATCCAGCGCGTGTTCGGCATCGACAAAGGCGCAGACGCCGCCCTTCTTCTGCTCTTCCGCGACGCAATGCAGGGTCAAGGTGGTCTTGCCCGAGCTTTCGGGGCCGTAGATCTCGACGATCCGCCCTTTCGGCAGGCCGCCGATGCCAAGGGCGATATCCAGGCCGAGCGAGCCGGTCGAGGTGGATTCGATCTCCTGCACCGCGCCCTGGCCCAGCTTCATGATCGAGCCCTTGCCGAACTGCCGCTCGATTTGCGCCAGCGCCGAATCGAGCGCTTTCTGCTTGTCCATTTTCCGTGATCCGCCCAGGTCGAGAAGGTTAGCCGTAGCCATTGGTCCTGATCCTTATTCCATACCCGCGCGCGGGCGGCAACGCTGCCAGATGTTCTGCTCTTGTTCTCCCCTGTATGGCGAGAGAACACGCACAAATCAATGTAAATTCGCGAGAACCAGTGTGTCGGCGCGAGGGTAAATTTTCTCTTACCCGGCAAACATCAATGCAGTTGCGCCTGAACCGTCGAGGTCAGTGCTTCCAGCGAGAAGGGTTTGGGCAGGAAGACCGAGTTGGGGATCTTGGTTTCATGGTCACTCAGCGCATCCTCGGCATAGCCGGACACGAAAATGACCCGCGTGTCGGGACGTTCCTGCAAGGCGCGGCGCACCCAGTTCGGGCCGTCCATGCCGGGCATGACCACATCGGTCACGAAGACATCCACATCCAGATCGGGATCTTCCAGCAGTTCCAGCGCCTCTTCGGCGCTTTCGGCTTCGATTACGGTCAAGCCACGCAGTTGCAGCGCGCGCGACGCAAAGGCGCGCACCGGCGCCTCGTCCTCGACCAGCAGGACCACCCCGTCGCGATGGGTTTCGGGGGCGGGCTTTGCCTCCTTGACCACCGGTGCCGGCAAGACCTGGGTTTCGGTGAAGGCCGGGAAGTAGATGGTGAAGACGGTGGACACCCCCGGCGTGCTGTCGGCGAAGATGAAACCGCCGCTCTGCTTGATGATGCCGTAAGCGGTGGACAGGCCCAGTCCGGTGCCCTCGCCGGTCTTCTTGGTGGTGAAGAACGGCTCGAACACCTTCTGCAACTGGCTGGAGGGGATGCCGCTGCCTTCGTCCTGCACGCTGACCACCGCGTACGAACCTGCGGGGATCACCGCGCGGTTGCGGCACAATTCGGTTTCCAGCGTGACCGCCGAGGTCTGCACCAGGATCTCGCCGCCCTCGGGCATGGCATCCCGGGCGTTGACCACCAGGTTCATGATGACCTGCTCCAACTGCCGTTTGTCGGCGCGGATGGCGGGCACCTTGTCATCGTGCTTGAGGGTCAGGCGGACACGCTCGCCCACCAGCCGGCTGAGCAGATGGGTGAGGTCCGACAAGGCGTCACGCAGGTCAACAACCTCTGGGCGCAGGGTCTGCTTGCGTGAGAAGGCCAGAAGCTGCCCCACCAGGCTGGCAGCACGATTGGCGTTCTGGTTGATCTGGATGAGATCGCCATAGTCCGGATCACCCTCATCGTGGCGCAGCAGCAGCAGGTCGCAATGGCCCGAGATGGCGGTCAGCAGATTGTTGAAATCATGCGCAACCCCCCCGGCAAGCTGGCCGATGGCCTGCATTTTCTGGCTCTGGACGAATTGCGCCTCCAGTGTCTTGAGTTCGGTGGCATCGCTGAGCACGGCCAGCAAGGCCGGTTCGCCCAACTCGTCTGCGGCTTTCAGGGAAACCTGAACGAAGCGATGACTGTCGTCGCAGCGCACTTGCAGGAACTCGGACTGCGACAGGCCGCCACCGCTGCTGGCATCGCGCAGCCAGTCGCCCAACGGCCGACCGAGGCCCGAGACCAGGTCGTTGAAATGGGTCGATGGTGGCACCTCCCGGCCCAGCAGGCTGCGGGCGCCCTGGTTCGCCCAGATGATCTTGCCGTCGATGGACAGTTTCAGCATCGGCACCGGCAGGGATTCAAACAGTTTCCGCGCGTCAGCGGCATCGTCAAGGTTCTCGGGCAGGATGAAGACTTCGCGGCAGCCGGTGTCATCGTCGTCGACCACCACCACGCGCACCTGCGTGCGACCACTTTCGGCGTTGAGCTGACACATGCCGCCCGACACCAGCGGACGCTTGCCGAAGGCTTCGTCCACCACAGTCACTTCGCGGCCCAGAAGCTCGGTCATCGCCGTGTTCTGGCCCAGAACCCGCCCGTCCGGGCAGACCACCAGCACCGGCAAGCCCACTTCGCCGCGCCCGACCGAGGCCGAGCGGGAAGTGAGGTTTTCCAGCCGCCAGACCACCAGGTTTCCCGGTGCCAGCGTCGCCGCGAGGCGCACCTTGCCGCTGTGGCTGGCCCGGTCGAGCGCCGAGGATCCGGTGGCCCGCGCGCGGTCCAGCAATTCGGCAACCCGGCGCACCGGGGCTGCGAAAAGGCGGTCAAGCTTGTCCGACAGCATCTGCCCTTTGGTCAACCCAAGCTCCGCCCGCGCCGCGGCATTGCACCTGAGCACGCGCCCCGAGAAATCCGTAACCACCCAGACCGCCGCATCGCGGGCGAAAAACTGGCTGACGCGGTTCAGTTCCGCCCGTGCGACGCGCCCGCGTAGACCTTCGGCTAGCTTGACGATCACCAGCGCGACTCCGGCGCCAAGACCAGCCGCCAGCAGCAGCACCCGCGGCGTTCCGCTGGCGACAAGGATGCCCAGGGCGGTCAGCCCCAACGCAAGGCCAAAGGCCACCCGCTCCTTGTGATGATACGACAGCACACCGTCCAAACCGTGCTGCGACAAACCAGCGATACGGGCCATGATGCCTCCCAGCAATCTACCGGGGTTTCGTACCGCGCAGGGGGTTAATCCCGGATTAAGCACGGCTCCGGTGCAGGGAAGAATGGTTGGATTTCAGGCGCCGCGTGTCAAGTCGGCGAAAAAGAAGCCGTCGCCGCCGTCTTGTGGCAGGAACTGGCGGCTGTCGACCAGCGTCCAATCCGGGTGACGGGCCAGAAATCCGTCGACCTGCCCGGAATTCTCCTGTCGCAGGAACGAGCAGGTCATGTAGACAAGATGCCCCGCAACCCCCACATGTGCCGCCGCCTGATCCAGAATCCGCGCCTGAAGGGCCACGGTCTCGGCCAGTTTCGGCGCGGTCAGCGCCCATTTTCCTTGCGGATCCCGCCGCCACGACCCACTGCCCGAACAGGGCGCATCGACGACAACGGTGTCGAAAGTCTCCTTGCCGGCAAGCTGATCCGGGGTCACACAGCGCACGGGCAAACCGGCGCGGGCGGCGCGGGCCGGCAGATCCTTCATCCGGGCGGGATTGGCGTCATGCGCCGTGAACTGCGCCTGCACGCGCCCGCCGACAGCCAGCGTCTTTCCGCCACCGCCGGCACAAAAATCTAGAAAGCGCTGGCCGTCCACCAGCGGCACCCGGTCCGACACCGCCTGCGAGGCCGCGTCCTGCAATTCGACCGCCCCGTCCAGATAGGACGCGCTGGCGCGGATCCGGCGCGCGCCCTCGATCACCGTCAGCGCCGAAGGCGACAGGCCGTGCGGCTCGGTGACGACCCCCTCGCGGTCAAGCTGCGCCAGGGCCTCGGGCCGCGTCACCTTGCGCAGATTGACCCGCAGATACACCGGCGCGCGCTGGCGCAACAGGTCAAGGCACGGCTCGGCGGCCTCGCCCAGCGACTCCGTGACGTCAGGATACAGCCAGTCGGGGCAATCCAGCCGCTCCGCGGGGCTGGCCGGAGTTTGGCCGGCTTGGCGTTCGGTATCGCTCAGGGCCAGCGGTGCATAGCCTTCGCCGTTAAAGACCGTTTCCGCCCTGGCGCCCGAGGCGCGCACCCAACCGATCATCAGCCCCCGGCCGGTGTCGGACCCGCCCAGAGCCGCGAGACTGCGCCGCCGGCGCAAGGCATCGAAGACATGGTCGCGCAGGGCGGCGCGGTCTTTCGATCCGGCAAACCGATGGCCGCGCGCCCAGTCCTTCAGCGCTTTCTCGGCGGGTGTGCCGGACAGGATGTCGTCAAGGATGTCGATTGCTGCGGCAATTCTGGCGGCGGGGGTCATCGCGTCTCCGGGCTTTGGCCAAGGCCCGGGGGCCTGTGGGGCTGCGACAAATCCGGGGCCGGGCGCGGGATGCCAAGCCAGCCTC
Source organism: Meridianimarinicoccus marinus (assembly GCF_040689105.1). Taxonomy (NCBI): domain Bacteria; kingdom Pseudomonadati; phylum Pseudomonadota; class Alphaproteobacteria; order Rhodobacterales; family Paracoccaceae; genus Meridianimarinicoccus; species Meridianimarinicoccus marinus. The sequence goes on along the minus strand of NZ_JBFBVU010000001.1, from coordinate 270,613 downwards.
ACGGTTTGCTGTGGTGTTCGCGGCGTCAATAGTCCTACCTTGGAGACGAGTCGACCCGCGTTGCACGCGGCACCCGCCGTTCTTGCCTGAAGGACCCGTTTCCATGCCTTTCCCTCGTTTTGCCGGACTTCGTATTTCGGTCCTGTCGCTGGCCTTGCTGGCAGTTCCGGTGGCCCAAGCTCAAGACGCAGGCAGCGGCCAACCCGCCCCGAAGGTCTCGATCGCGGCGGCGGTCACCGAGGAGATCCTGGATGACATCGCCTTTATCGGCCGGGTCGAGGCGGTGGACAAGGTCGAACTGGTGGCGCGTGTCACCGGGTTCATCCGCGAGGTGAACGTGGCCAACGGCGCGACGGTGTCGGAAGGGGACGTGCTGTTTCACATCGAACCTGAACAATACGAAGCCACGCTGGCCGCCCGGCAGGCGGATCTGGCCCAGGCCAAGGCCAATCTTGCGCTGGCACAGGTCGAATTCGACCGCAAATCTCAGCTTGTGGCGAAGGAAGCGGTGGCGCAGTCGGAACTGGACGTGGCGCGCGCCAACCGGCAGGTCGCCGAAGCCCAGATCGCGGCGGCGGAAGCGGCGATCAAGCAGGCGGAGCTGGATGTCGGCTATACTCGGATCGTGGCGCCTTTCGACGGCGCCATTGGCCGGACCGAACGCAGCGTTGGCGATCTGGTCGGACCGACCACCGGCACGCTGGCGACCCTTGTCCGGCTACAGCCCATGTATGTCACCTTCTCGATCAGCGAGCGGCAGATGATCTCATTGCAGCAGCAGGCGCAGGCCAATGATGCGACCGTCGAAGACGAAAACTCGCCCTATCCGGTGTATGTGACCCTGCCCGGCGGCATGGTCCTTGACGAAGTCGGGCGGCTGGCCTTCCGCGACAACCGGGTCAACCCGTCGACCGGCACCATCGCTGTGCGCGCGATCTTCGACAATGCCGAGAACCTGCTGGTAGACGGCAGTTTCGTGAATGTCAGCATCACGGCGCAGGAACCGACGCCCTTCCTGACCGTGCCGCAGGCCGCCGTTCAGCGCGACCAGCGCGGCGAGTTCGTGCTGGTGGTGTCCAACCAGCAGATTGTCGAGCAACGCTACATCGAAACCGGTGCCACCCATGGTGTCTCGATCGTCGTGACCCGTGGCCTTCAGGAAGGCGAAGCCGTGATCGTCGAGGGTCTGCAACGGGTCCGGCCGGGGGTTCCCGTCGATCCCGTGCTTGCCGGCACCGGGGAGTAGACGGCCATGTTCTCCTCTGTCTTCATCGAGCGTCCCAAGCTGGCGCTGGTCATCTCGCTGGTGCTGACGATCATGGGCGGCATCGCCTATTCGGTGCTGCCGGTCGAACAGTTCCCCGACATCACGCCGCCGGTGGTCAACGTCAGTACCAACTATACCGGCGCAAACTCCCAGACCGTGGAAAACACCGTCGCCGCCCCGATCGAGGCGCAGGTGAACGGCGTGGACGACATGATCTACATGCAGTCGACCTCGGCCGACAATGGCAGCTATTCCCTGAATGTCACCTTCGAGGTCGGCACCGATCCCGATATCGCCTCGGTCAACGTGCAGAACCGCGTCGGACAGGCGACCTCGCAACTGCCCACCGAAGTGACCTCGAACGGGGTTGTGACGCAAAAGGCCTCGACCAACATGCTGTTGGTGGCGGTCCTGACCTCGCCCGAGGGCACCTATGACGAGTTGTTCCTGTCGAATTATGCCTCGATCAACCTGAAGGACGCGCTGGCACGGGTGAACGGCGTCGGCAAGGCCGAGGTGATGACCGATTTCGCCTATGCCATGCGGATCTGGATGGACCCCGACAAGATGGCGAGCCTGGGTCTGACGCCCGGCGACCTGATCGCCGCGATCCGGGACCAGAACCTGGAAGTTTCCGCCGGCCAGATCGGGGCCCCGCCGGTGCCCGGCGACCAGCAGTTCCAGTACACGATCACCGCGCAGGGCCGGTTGACCACCGCGGCGGAGTTCGGCGACATCGTGATCCGCACCGGAGACAGCGGCGCCATCGTGCGCATGCGCGATGTGGCGCGGGTCGAACGCGGGGCAAGTTATTACAACGCCTCGGGCCGTTTCGACGGCCAGCCCGCCACGGTCCTGGCCGTCTACCAGGCTCCCGGCGCCAATGCGCTGGTGGTGTCCGAACGGGTGCTGGCCGAGCTTGAGCGCCTGTCGGCCACATTCCCCGACGATGTGGTCTACGAGGTGCCCTTCAACTCGACCGCCTTTGTGGAATCCTCTCTGGCTGATGTGCAGACCACCCTGCTGCAGACCTTCGCCCTGGTGATGATCGTGGTTTTCATCTTCCTCGGCAGTTGGCGCGCCACGATCATTCCCATGGTGGCGATCCCGGTGTCGCTGATCGGCACTTTCGCCCTGCTGCTGGCGCTTGGCATGTCGCTGAACACGATCTCGCTGTTCGCGCTGGTTCTGGCCATCGGCATCGTCGTGGATGACGCCATCGTGGTGGTGGAAAACGTCGAACGGATCATCGCCGAAGAGGGGCTCAGCCCCAAGGAGGCGACCCGCAAGGCCATGGGCCAGATCACCACGCCGGTCATCGCCACCACGCTGGTGCTGCTGGCGGTCTTCGTGCCGGTCACCTTCATGCCCGGCATCACCGGGCGCCTGTATTCGCAATTCGCGGTCACGATCTCGACCGCCGTTGTGATCTCGTCGATCAACGCGCTGACCCTGTCGCCGGCCCTGTGCGGGATCGTGCTGCGGGCCCGCTCCGGCCCGCCGAAGGGCCTGCTGGCGGTGTTCGAACGCGGCATCGGCGCCGGGCGCGGCGCCTATGTGGGGCTGGTGCGGCAACTGGTGCGGATCTCGATCGTCGGTCTGGTGGTGGTCATCGGGCTGGGCATCGCCACCGGCGGCCTGTTTACTGCCATCCCCAAGGGGTTCCTGCCGCTTGAGGACAACGGTTATGTCTTCGTCGATGTCCAGTTGCCTGATGCAGCGGCGTTGAACCGCACCGAAACCGTGACAAGCCGGGTCGAAGACAAGATCCTCGATATCCCCGGCGTTTCTTCCACCGTGCTGGTAAACGGGTTCTCGCTGCTCAACGGTTCCGGCTCGAACGGCGGCATGATCATCGTCAACCTCGACAACTGGGCAGAACGCCAGACCCCAGCGTTGCATGCCGATGGCATCATTGGCCAGATCTTCGGCATCGCCAATCAGGAGGCCGCCGCCAGCATCATCGCCTTCAACCCGCCACCGATCAGCGGCCTGGGGATGAGCGCCGGCGTCGAGATGATGGTGCAGCAGACCGGGGGCGGCTCTCCTCAGGAACTGTCCGCGGCCCTAGGCGGACTGGTCTATGCCGCCAACCAGCGGTCCGAGATCGGACAGGCTTATACCACTTTCCGCTCGAACGTGCCGCAGATCTACGTCGATCTGGACCGTGAGAAAGCCAAGTCCCTGAACACCGCCGTCTCCGAGGTCTTCCTGACGCTGCAAGCCTATCTGGGCTCGTATTACGTCAATGACTTCAACCTGTTCGGTCGGGTCTACAAGGTGATGATCCAGGCCGACGGCAGCTATCGCAACGCGGTCGAGGATCTGGCCGCACTGTACGTGCGCTCGGAAACCGGCGAGATGGTGCCTCTGGGCACCCTGATCGACGTGGAAAATGTGCTGGGGCCGACCCTGTTGACGCGGTTCAACATGTTCCGGGCGGCCACGGTCACGGCGGTTCCGGCGCCCGGCCTGTCCACGGGCGATGCCATTCGCGTGCTGGAAGAGGAAACCCGCACCGCGCTGCCACCGGGCTATGCCTATGAATGGACGGGAACGGCGCAACAGCAGCAGGACAGTGCCGGCATGGTGCAGGTGATCCTCGTGATGGCTGTGATTTTTGCCTATCTGTTTCTTGTCGGCCAATACGAAAGCTGGACCATGCCCGCCGCGATCCTGTTGTCGGTGATCGTGGCCTTGTTCGGGGCCGTGGCCGTGGTCGGGGCGACGGGCAACGACATCAACCTGTATACGCAGATCGGGATGATCATGCTGGTGGGGCTTGGGGCGAAGAACGCGATCCTGATCGTGGAATTCGCCATGGAGCAGCGCGCCGCCGGGCTGAGCATCCGCGAAGCCGCCATGCAGGCCGCAGCACTGCGCTTCCGCGCGGTGCTGATGACGGCGCTGTCGTTCCTGCTGGGCGTCGTGCCGCTGATGCTGGCGGATGGCGCGGGCGCGGCCAGCCAGCGCGCCATCGGCATCGCGGTCTTCGGCGGCATGCTGGCGGCCACGGTGATCGGCATCATCGTGATTCCGGTGCTTTACGTCCTGTTGCAGACCCTGCGCGAGCGGATCAAGGGCACACCGAAGAATCCCGACCCGGTTCCGGCGGAATAGACCCGGTCCCCAACCCGACAACCATCCAGAGCGCGGAGTTCACCCTCCGCGCTCTTTGCTGCTGTGCAGGGAAAAATCCCAATCCCCCGCCATTCGGGCTAACCATTGCCACAAAACATGGTTGACCAAAGGTAAATTTCCAAATTTTCTGTATTCGGGAGCGCCGATATACGGAGGAAAAAAATGTTAAGAACACTCTCTTTTCTGGTCGTGGGCATCTTGTCTGCGGGGGCCGCAGCCGCGACGTCCTACACCGATCGCACAAGTTTCTACGCCGCGTTGAACAGCTACACCGTGATCGACACATCCAGCTACATCGGCAAGTTTGTGGACGAGATCGACCCCGATTTTGCCGGGGTCAGCTTCTTTGGCCCACGGTCCTATGTGCGCAGCGATGATCTGATCCTGAATGGCCAGGGATTTTTCGGGACCGCCACACCGCATGTGGGGCTGAATTTTGCCAAACCGATCCAGGGCGCCGGTGTGACCACCAATGCCTATGACGGCGGCGACGTGGTGCTCTACTCCGGTCTGAACGGCACCGGCACCGAACTCGGCCGCGCTGATTTTGGCGACAGCCTGGTGTTGTTCGGCGGGCTGGTCATTTCGGGCAACGCCCGTTCGGCGGTCTTTACCTGTGATTTCAATTCCGACCTGAAATGCGGATTGCGGGACATCGCCTTTGGCACCAACCCGTCATCGGGTTCGACGGCAGTGCCCTTGCCCGCCGCAGGGGCATTGATGCTGCTGGGCGTAGGCACACTGGGCGCGATGCGCATGCGGCGCAACGCCTGACCTGCGACAGCCTGTGAAAGGCGCGGGATCGGTCCCGCGCCTTTTGCGTGTCTTGTCAGGCCGAGTAGTTCGGTGCCTCGCGGGTGATGACCACGTCGTGCACATGGCTTTCCTTCAGCCCGGCACCGGTGATGCGGACGAATTCACAGCTTGTGCGCATGTCCTCGATCGTGGCGCAGCCGGTATAGCCCATGGCAGCGCGCAGACCGCCCACCAACTGGTGGATCACCTGGTTGGCCGAGCCTTTGTAGGGCACCTGGCCCTCGATCCCTTCCGGCACCAGCTTGTCGCTGGCGGCATCTTTCTGGAAATAGCGGTCGGCCGAGCCGCGCGCCATGGCGCCCAGCGAACCCATGCCGCGATAGGATTTGAAGCTGCGGCCCTGATAGAGAATGACCTCGCCGGGGCTTTCATCAGTGCCCGCGATCATCGAGCCGACCATGGCGCAGGAGGCCCCCGCCGCGATGGCCTTGGCGAAATCGCCCGAGAACTTGATGCCGCCGTCGGCGATAACCGGCACGTCCATTTCGTTGGCGGCACGGGCGCAATCCATGATGGCGGTCAGCTGCGGCACGCCAACGCCGGCAACCATGCGGGTGGTGCAGATCGAGCCCGGCCCGATCCCGACCTTGACCGCATCGGCGCCCGCGTCGATCAGCGCGCGGGTGGCCTCGCCGGTGGCGACGTTGCCGGCGATGACCTGAACATGGTTCGATTGCGCCTTGATCCGACGCACGGCCTCGATCACGCCGGCGGAATGGCCATGGGCGGTGTCCACCACCACGATATCCACGCCCGCGTCGATCAGCGCCTCGGACCGTGCAAACCCGCTGTCGCCCACGGAACTGGCCGCCGCGACCCGCAAGCGGCCCAGATCATCCTTGCAGGCGCTTGGGTTGAGCACCGCCTGTTCGGTGTCCTTCAGGGTCAGCAGGCCGGTCAGCTTGCCGTTGCCATCGACCACCAGAAGTTTCTCGATCCGGCGCGCCTTCATCAGGCTCTTGGCCTCTTCCAGTTCGGCCGGTTCGCGCAGCATGGCCAGGTTGTCGCTGGTCATCATGGCCTTGACCGGCGTGCTGTCGTCGCTGGCAAAGCGCATATCGCGGTTGGTCACGATCCCGACCACGCGGCCGTCGCCATTCACCACCGGGAACCCGGTCACGCGATAGCGTTCCTGCAGCGCCTTGGCATCGGCCAGGGTCTGGTCGGGCGTCAGGGTGATGGGGTTGTAGACGATGCCGGATTCGAACCGTTTCACGCGGCGCACCTGCCGGGCCTGTTCTTCCACATCGAGGTTCTTGTGGATCACCCCCATGCCGCCAAGCTGCGCCATGGTGATCGCCATCTGGCTTTCGGTCACGGTGTCCATGGCCGAGCTGAGCAGCGGCACATTCAGTCTGATCGAGCGGGTGACACGGGACTTCGTGTTGGCGTCGGACGGCAGTACCGAACTGGCGGCGGGAACCAGCAACACGTCATCGAAGGTCAGGGCCTCGCGAATCTCCATAATCATCTCCCGGAGGGGTCGTTTGGCACGTCCCTATTTCACGGTCCGTCCCGAAAGGAAAGGCTTGGATGCCGTTGCGGGCCGAGTTTCGACCCGCGCGGCAGAGCCACCGCTGCACAGCAGAAAGCCCCGACCTGCGTCGGGGCTTTCCGGATTTGGGAAAAATCGCTCTGGCGGGGCCTGTTGGTGGGCCTGGTCCGCCGTCGCGGGCACCTCAGGGATAGAGCAGCGACTTGCCGTGCAGGAACAGGTGGAGGTCGCCGGATTCGGCGGACAGCCGCACTTTGGTGCCGCGCTGGCTCTGCACCAGCCCCGGCAGCTTGGCGATCATCTGCGCGCCGTCGGCATCGACCGTGGAATACAGCACCGTCACATCGCCCAGCCGTTCCGAGATTTCCGTCTCGAAGTCGAGGAACCCCTGCCCTTCCGGCGCGATGGCCAGATGCTCGGGCCGCACGCCCAGTTCGACGGTGGCGCCCATCATGTCGCCGCGTGAGGGAATATTGGTCTCCACCTCGGCCCCCGAGGCAACCTTGACCCGCGTGTTTTCCCCGGTGGCCACGATCTCGGCCTTCATCAGGTTCATGGCGGGCGAGCCGATAAACTGCGCGACAAAGGTGTTCTCGGGGGTCTGGTACAGTTCCATCGGCGTACCGACCTGGCTGATGCCACCCCCGGCCAGCACCACGATGCGCGAGGCCAGAGTCATCGCCTCAACCTGATCGTGGGTCACATAGATCATGGTGCGATCCGGCATCGCCTCTTTCAACTGGGCGATCTCGATCCGCGTTGCCACGCGCAGCGCGGCATCCAGGTTCGACAGCGGCTCGTCGAACAGGAACACCTGCGGGTCGCGCACGATGGCCCGGCCGATGGCCACCCGCTGACGCTGACCGCCCGACAGGGCCTTGGGCAGACGATCCAGATAGGGGGTCAGTTGCAGGATCTGCGCGGCCTTGTCGACGGCGGCGGAAATCTCGTCCTTGGTTTTCTTGGCCAGCTTCAGGGCGAAGGCCATGTTGTCGCGCACGGTCATATGCGGGTACAGCGCGTAGGACTGGAACACCATGGCAATGCCGCGCTGCGCGGGCGGGATGTCGTTCATCACCTGGCCGCCAATTTCCAGCGTGCCGCCGGTGATCTTTTCCAGTCCCGCGATCATCCGCAGCAGGGTGGATTTCCCGCAGCCCGAGGGACCGACAAAGACGACGAGCTCTCCCTCGGTGATGTCCAGGTTGATGTTGCTGAGGACCTGGACATCTCCATAGGCCTTGGCAACGTCGTTCAGCTTGAGCTCGGTCATTCGGACTCTCCCGGTTCATCGGTCTGGCGAAGGGCGAAACACGCCTGATAGGGCGGCAGGACAAGCCCGTCCGCGCTGCTTTCGGGGTGCAGGGGCAGATCCCGGACAATGGTCCAGTCGCCATCTGGCAAGTTCAGCGGCTGTTCCTCCGAGGTCAGGTTGAAGGCGCAGAAGATCATCTGGTTGCCGTGGCTGCGCAGGAAGGACAGATGCCCGTCGTCCGCGTCCAGAACCTCCAGCTTGCCCTTGCGCAACGCGGTCTGGTCCCGGCGGAAGGCCAGCATGGCCCGGTAGAAGGCCAGCGTGCTGCCGGGATCGATCTCCTGCTCGTGCACCGCCAGGTCAAGATGTTCTGCGGCGACGGGCAGCCAGGATTTGGCTTCGGTAAACCCGCCGTTGCTGGCCCCGGCGGTCCAGGGCATCGGCGTGCGGCAGCCGTCTCGCCCCTTGAACTTGGGCCAGAACCGCTTGCCGTAGGGATCCTGAAGATCCTCATAGCCGACATAGGCTTCGGTCAGGCCCAGCTCCTCGCCCTGGTACAGGCAGATGGAGCCACGCAGCGCCATCATCAGGCCGGTGTAGACCCTGTAGGCATCGCCGCTCAGCCCCCAGCGGCTGGCGTGCCGTTCCACATCGTGGTTGGAATAGGCCCAGCAGGCCCAGCTGTCGGGCGCAATGGCATCGAAGCGCTGAAGCACATCGGCCACCTTGGTGCCGGTGAGCTTGCCGCCCGACAGGAAGTCGAAGCCATAGCACATGTGCAGCAGGTCATCGCCTTCGGTATATTCGGCCTGTACTTCCATGCCGCGCTGGCTTTCGCCGACCTCGCCCACGGCGGTGATGGCGGGGAACTCCTCCATCAGGGCGCGGAAGCGGCGCAGGAAGTCCAGGTTCTCGGGGCGGTTCTTGTCATACAGGTGGTTCTGGAAATTGTAGGGGTTGACCGCCGGCGCGGTGCTGTCGTTCCGCTCTTCCGGCGCCAGCGGAGGATTGTCGCGCAAATCCTTGTCGTGCACATAGAAGTTAACGGTATCCAGACGGAAGCCATCGACGCCCCGGTCCAGCCAGAAACGGGCCACGTCCAGAAGCTGCTCCTGCACCTGCGGTTCGTGAAAGTTCAGGTCCGGCTGCGAGGTCAGGAAGTTGTGCAGATAGTACTGCATCCGCTCGCCGTCCCATTCCCAGGCCGAGCCGCCGAAGATCGACAGCCAGTTGTTGGGCGGCGAGCCGTCGGGCTTGGCATCGGCCCAGACGTACCAATTGGCCTTGGCATTGTCGCGGCTGGACCGGCTTTCGCGGAACCACGGATGTTCGGCCGAGGTGTGGCTGAGCACCAGATCGATCAGCACCTTGACGCCCAGATCATGCGCCCGCGCGATCAGCGCGTCGAAATCCCCAAGCGAGCCGAACATCGGATCCACATCGCGATAGTCGCTGACATCATAGCCGAAGTCCGCCATCGGTGACTTGAAGAACGGCGAGATCCAGATCGCGTCCGCGCCCAGTTTCGCCACATAGTCCAGCCGGTGGATGATCCCGGCCAGATCGCCGATGCCGTCGTTGTTGCTGTCCTGAAAGGACCGGGGATAGATCTGATAGATCGCGGCCCCGCGCCACCAGTCCTTGTCGACAGGCATGGCCGATTGATCGGCGTGGCCGGTTTGCGAGTCGATGAAGCTCATCTGACAGAGCCCTTCCTATTTGACGGAGCCGGCCAGCAGACCGCGCACCAGATATCGTTGCATCGTGAAGAAGACGACCAGCGGCACGGCGATCGAGACGAAGGCCGCCGTCGCCAGAATGCCCCAGTCCCCGCCGCGGGATCCCAGAAGGTCGTCGGCGATCTTGACGGTCATCACCTTGCTTTCGTCTGCCGAGGGCAGGAACACCTTGGCCACCAGCAGATCGTTCCAGGTCCACAGGAACTGGAAGATCGCGAAGGACGCCAGCGCCGGGAAGCTGAGCGGCAGGACGATCTTGGTGAAGACCTCGAAATCGGTGGCGCCATCGACCTTGGCGCTTTCGATGATGTCGCGCGGCAGGCCGACCATGTAGTTGCGCAGCAGATAGATCGCCAGCGGCAGGCCGAACCCGGTGTGCGCCAGCCAGATGCCGACGAAGCTTTGCCCGATGCCGACCTTGTTGTGCAGGTTCAGCAGCGGCACCAGCGCCAGTTGCAGCGGCACCACCAGAAGCCCGACCACGGCGGCAATCAGCAACCCGCGTCCGGGAAACTCCATCCAGGCCAGTGCATAGGCCGCGAAGGCCGCGATCAGGATCGGGATGATGGTGGCCGGGATGGTGACCGTCAGCGTGTTGATGAAGGCCACGTCCATGCCGTCGGAACTCAGCACCGTGCGATAGTTCTGAAGACTGAAATCGGGCGGTGTCTCGGCCCCGAAGTAGATCCTTTCCCCGCGGCCGCCGGGTTCTTCGGGCGTGGTATAGCGATAGTCGCCATTGGTCGCGATGGTCAGGGTGGCGCCGTCACCCAGGTCGGCGACCGTGCCGGCGGGATATTGGGTCGGGGCGCGTCCGCTGGTGCCGAAGGCATTGAGCGTGCCGGTGGCCTCGCCTTCCTCGAAGATGTTGCCGGTCAGCACATAGAGATCGCCCTCGCGGCTGGGATTGTCCGTGGACACCCGGCCCCGGTAGGTCTGTTCGATGGAAAACGGCGCCTGCCACCAGCCCGAGACCGAGATCTGGTCGCGGTCCCGGAAGGACGACACGAGCAGCCCCACCGTCGGGATCAGCCACAGCACCACCATGACCACCACTGAAATGTTGACCGCCCAACTCAGCCCGGATTTCTGTCCTGCGATATTATCCATCTCAGCGCATCTCCTTGCGGGACTGTTGGATGTTCCAGATCATCACCGGCAACACCAGGATCATGATGACGAAAGCCACCGCCGTCGCCCGCCCGTCGTCGCGGAACATGAAGGACATCATGTAGCTGGGCAGGATCTCGGTGCCGAAATTGCCGCCCGTCATGGTGTAGACGATGTCGAAAACCTTCAGGGTCAGCAGCGTGATCGTCGTCCAGACCACCACGATGGTGCCCATGATCTGCGGCGCCTTGATGCGGAAGAAGATCTGCCACGGGTTGGCACCGTCGATGATCGCCGCCTCGATGGTTTCCTCGGGAATGCCGCGCAGGGCGGCGGACAGGATCACCATGGCAAAGCCGGTCTGGATCCAGACCAGGATGAACATCAGGAAGAAGTTGTTCCAGAACGGCGTTTGCAGCACGTCCACGGCACTTTCGGCGCCAAGGGCGGCGCGGATCGCGTTGATCAGCCCGATGTCGGCGTCATTGGCATAGACGAATTTCCAGATCAGCGAGGCGCCGACGAAGGAAATCGCCATCGGCATGAAGATCAGGGATTTGGCGATGTTGCCCCAGCGCAGCCGGTCGGTCAGCTGGGCGGCCAGCAGGCCAAAGCCGGTCGCCGCGGCGGGGACGAACAAAAGCCAGAGGAAATTGTTGAACAGCGCGGTACGGAACCCGTCGTCGCCCATCAGGAAAGTGTAGTTTCCCAGCCCCACGAAGTCGGTGCCGGCCCGGTTGTAGAGCGACCGGATGAACGAGCCGACCACCGGATAGGCCAGGTACAGACCCGCCGCGAAGATGGCCGGGAATAGGAACAGCCAGGGCCGGATCATGTTCGCCCGGTTGATGTTGCGGGCAATGTTGGGGCCGCGTGCCGGGAACAGCACCTTGTCGATCAACAGGTTGGAGCCGTAGAAATAGCCCACACAGCCGCCGACCCCCAGAAATATGGTCAATGCGCCTTGCACTAGCGGGGACATGGCCTGTCCTTTCGGGAAATGAAGGTTGGGACCGGCCCCCAAAGGCCGGCCCCGTCGAAGACTGACTTACTTGATGGAGTCCCAGCGGTCCTGGATGCCATCGGCCACCGAGGTCGCATCCTCGCCGCCGGTGTAGGCCACCATGCCCTTCCAGAAGGCATCGGCACCGATCTCGCCGGGCATGAGGTCAGACGCGTCGAAGCGGAAGGTGGTGGCGTTCAACAGAACGTCGCCCAGGGCCTTCAGCGTGTCGTTGGCGTAAAGCTCGGAATTGGCGCCCTTGAACGGGGTCAGGAAGCCCGATTGCGCCATCCACACTTCATGCGCGATGGGGGTCTTCAGGAAGTCGATGAAGCCGCGGGTGATATCGCTGTCCTGCGTGATGGCAAACAGGGTGCCTGCTCCCAGAACCGGCTTGCCCAGATCCTTGCTCTCATACGCCGGGAAGTAGAAGAAATCGACGTCCTCGCCCACTTCGGTGCCTTCGGGGAAGAAGGTCGGGATGAAGCTGGCCTGCTTGTGCATGTAGCATTCCGGCGGGAAGGTGAACAGACCGCCGGGGCTGTCGCGGAAGTCGGTGTTGGCGACCGAGGCCGCGCCGCCCTTCACATAGGCGTCATTCCTGGCGAAATGGCCGAATTCCTCGATCGCGCCGACCACGGCGGGATCGTTGAACGGGATCTCGTTGCGCACCCAGGCGTCATAGGTCTCGGGCGATTGGGTCCGCAGCATCATGTCCTCGACCCAGTCGGTCGCCGGCCAGCCGGTCGCCGCACCAGAGCCCAGGCCGATGCACCACGGGGTGCCGCCGTCGGCGACGATCTGGTCGGTCAGCGCCTTCAGATCCTCAAGGCTTTCGGGCACGTCATAGCCGGCTTCGTCGAAGGCTTCCGGCACGTACCAGATCAGCGACTTCACATCGATCTTGTAGAAGAAGCCAAAGGTTTCGGGCGCACCGTCGGCGTTGTTGTAGGTGCCCAGATCGATCCAGGACTGACCGGCCGCGTAGTTCTCGCCGATCCACGACACGGTGTCGTCATCCAGCGCCGACAGGTAGCCGCGCGCCGCCAGATCCGCGGCCAGACCCGGCTGCGGGAAGATCGCGATGTTGGGGGCCGAGTTGGCCTGCGCGCTGACCACGATGTCCTGCTCGAAGCTTTCCGAGCCGGAATACTTCACGGTGCCACCGGTCGCGGCCTCGAAATAGGCAATGACGCTTTCCACCAGTTCCTTGTCCAGGCCGGTCCAGGGGCCGGTCATCGTCATTTCCTGGCCGGAATAATCATGTTCGGCGGAGAAGCTCTCGTAACTGGACCAGTTGAAGTCGCCCTCTCCAACGGGGAACTTCAGGTCCTGCGCCCCGGCCGCGCCCGCAAACAAGCCGACAGCGGCCACCGTGGCCAAATAACGGTTCTTCATTCCAACCCTCCCAAGGTCGTTAAGCGCCGCACCCTATGTGCAATTTCAGGGCTGCGTTCGAATCGCAGGCCAAAGCGCTTTGGATATCGAATAGTCATAAAGCAGTTTCACAATCTGTCAACGGCGACGGTTTCGTGTTTGATCCTGAAAACAAAGGTATGTTAGCGGTATCGAATATTGCCTCCATGGATTCAAAGCGCTTTGACGAAATTGAAAACTCCGGCTAGGCTTGCCGTCGACCATAGCACGGAAGCCGCGATGAACCTGAAAGATCTCTCCAGCCTGCTCGGACTCAGCCAGACCACGGTCAGCCGCGCCCTGAACGGCTATCCGGAGGTCTCGGAAGCCACCCGCGCGCGGGTGCTGGAAGCCGCCGCCGCCCATGGCTATCGCCCCGACAGCCGCGCCCGGTCGCTGGCCACCGGGCGCGCCATGGCAGTGGGTCTGGTCGTGCCGGTGAACTCGCGCCACGAACGCGTGAACCCGATCTTCGCCGATTTCATCGCCGGCGCCGGGGATGTCCTGTCGGCCCGCGGCTATGACATCATGCTGTCGCTGGCCTCGGGCGAGGATGAGGCCGAAACCTATCGCTCGCTGGCCGCGCGCGGGCGCGTCGACGGGGTGATCGTGCAGGCGCCGCTGATCCGGGACTGGCGGATCAAGATGCTGCGCGACCTGGGCCTGCCCTTCGTGGTGCATGGCCGCATCTCGGGCGAGGACGCGGCCTATTCCTGGATCGACATGGACAACCGCCGCGCCTTCCGCAAGGCCACCGATCACCTGCTGGATCTGGGCCACAGCCGCATTGCCCTGCTGAACGGGCTGCGCGACATGGATTTCGCGCACCGGCGCGAGGATGGATTCCTGCAGGGCATGGCGGCGCGCGGACTGTCGCCCCTGGCCCGGCACATTCAGAACGCGCCCATGACCGAGGATTTCGGCTATGCCGCCACAACCGCCATGCTGGAGGCCGAGGACGCGCCCACCGCGATCCTGACCGCCTCGGTTCTGGTGGCCTTCGGTGCCCGCCGGGCGATCGAGGCGAAGGGGCTGAAGGTCGGGCGCGATGTCTCGATCGTCACCCATGACGACGTGCTGACTTATCTGCCCAACACCGGCGATCCGCCGATGTTCACCGCCACCCGGTCGTCGGTCCGGCGAGCCGGGGAACAGGCGCTGGAAATGCTGTTGCAACTGATCGACGCTCCGGGTTGCGGCCCGCTTCAAACGCTGATGGAGGCGGAACTGGTGCAAGGCACCTCCTCCGGCCCCGTCCTGAACAAGGAACCCCACGCTCATGCTGAAACGTAGCCAGTTTCCCGAAGATTTCATCTTCGGCACCGCCACCTCGGCCTATCAGATCGAAGGCCATGCCCAGGGCGGCGCCGGGCCGACTCATTGGGACAGTTTCGCCGCCACCCCCGGCAATGTCGTGCGCGCCGAGGATGGCGCGCGGGCCTGCGACCATTACCACCGCTATGAAGCGGATCTCGACCTGGTGGCCGCCGCGGGGTTCGACGCCTACCGGTTCTCGACCTCCTGGGCGCGGGTGCTGCCCGAGGGGCGCGGCACGCCCAACAGCGACGGGCTGGATTTCTACGACCGGCTGGTCGACGCCATGCTGGAACGCGGCATCAAACCCGCCGCCACCCTGTACCACTGGGAACTGCCGCAGGCGCTGGCCGATCAGGGCGGCTGGCGCAACGGCGACATGCCCAAATGGTTCGGCGAATTTGCGGATGTGATCGCCCGCCGGCTGGGCGACCGGCTGTGGAGCGTGGCGCCGATCAACGAGCCCTGGTGCGTGGCCTGGCTGTCGCATTTCATGGGCCATCACGCCCCCGGCCTGCGCGACATTCGCGCCGCCGCCCGCGCCATGCACCATGTGCTGGTGTCCCACGGCACGGCGATTTCGGTGATGCGCGACCACGGCATGACCAACCTCGGCGCGGTCTGCAACTTCGAATACGCGCTGCCCGCCAACACCTCGCCCGAGGCCGCCGCCGCCGCCGCGCGCTATGATGCGATCTACAACCAGTTCTTCCTGTCGGGCCTGTTCAAGGAGACCTATCCGGAACTGGTGCTGGAAGGACTGGAACCGCATCTGCCGAAAGGCTGGCAGGACGATTTTGCCACGATACAGGCACCGCTGGATTGGCTGGGGCTGAACTATTACACCTGCAAGCGCATCGGCGCGAACAACGGCCCCTGGCCTGCCTGTGACGAGTTGGACGGCCCGCTGCCCAAGACCCAGATGGGCTGGGAGATCTGCCCAGACGGGCTGTCGCATTTCCTGACCGCCACCGCGCGCGACTATACCGGCGACCTGCCGCTCTATGTCACCGAGAACGGCATGGCCAATCCGGACGTGCTGCGCGACGGCAAGGTCGAGGATCCCGAACGCATCGACTATCTGACCCAGCACATGGATCGGGCGGTGACCGCGATTGCCGAGGGTGTGCCGCTGAAGGGCTATTTCGTCTGGTCGCTTATGGACAATTACGAATGGGCCCTGGGCTATGAAAAGCGCTTCGGGCTGGTCCATGTGGATTTCGAAACCCTGACCCGTACCCCGAAACAGTCTTGGCACTGGATGAGGAACCTGCTTGTTGGGGCGCAAACATAATGATCAGCCGGGACCATCTGTCATGACCATCCTTGTCGCCGATATCGGCGGAACCAATACCCGCGTCGCCCTGGTCAAGGAGGACGCCACCGCGCCGCACAGCGTGGCGCGCTTCCGCAACGCCGAGTTTCCGTCGCTTGAGGCAGTGCTGGATCGCTACCTGACCGATCTGGGCCGACCACTTTGCACGGCCGCCTGCGTGGCGGTTGCGGGCCCGGTGCGTAATGGCGTCGGGCGCATGACCAACCTGGCGTGGGAGATGGACAGCGAACGCCTCTGCGCGGCCACCGGGGCGGCGCATGGCTATGTCATCAACGACCTGGAAGCGCAGGGCCACGCGCTGGAGAACGTGGCGACGCGCTGCCTGATGGGCAAACCCATGCCGCAGGAAACCGACGAGACGCGTCTGGTGGTGGGGCTTGGCACCGGCTTCAACGCCGCCCCCGTGCACGCCGGAGAAGGCGCACAATACACCGTGGTGCCGTCGGAATGTGGCCATATCAGCCTGCCGGTCTGGGACGAGACCTCGATGGCGCTGGCGATGGAACTGGCCGCGGTGCATGAATTCGCCTCGGTGGAAGAGGCGCTGTCGGGGCGCGGGCTGATGGCCGTGCACGCCCATGTGGCCGGCGACGCCGCCTGGGCCACCACGGTTGAACTGATCGCGGCCCTTCAGGAACCCGAAGTGCGCGATGTCGATCGCGACACCATGCGGCTGTTCTGCCAGTTGCTGGGCCGGGTGCTGGGCGATCTGGCGCTGGTGCATTTGCCCTTCGGCGGCATTTATCTGATCGGCGGTCTGGCCCGCGCGGTCAGTCCCTTCTTCGTCGAAGGAACTTTACCCGAGGCTTTTGCCGACAAGGGCCGGTTCCGCGAGTTCATGGCGGATTTCAGCCTGTATCTTGTGGAAGACGACTACGCCGCCCTGACCGGCTGCGCACGCTATGTCGGGCGGCAGATCTGAGGGATCTGCCCGCCAGCGGCATTTCTACATGGAAAACGAGGTGCCGCAGCCGCAACTGGCCGTGGCATTGGGATTCTCGATGATGAAGCGGGCGCCGATCAACTCCTCGGAAAAGTCGATCACGGCGTTTTCCAGGAACGGCAGCGACACCCGGTCGACCACCACGCGCTGACCGCTGCTTTCGATCACCAGGTCATCCTCGGCCGGATCATCCAGCTTGATGTCGTATTGAAAGCCCGAGCAGCCGCCGCCTTCGACGGCCACCCGCAGCGCCTTGGGCGCCGTGCTGGTTTCGTTGATCTCGGCCAGACGCGCAAACGCCCGGTCGGTCACTTTGGGAGGCAGGGAAAGGTCCATATCGTCACGGGGGATTTGCTTCGGTTGATGAGAAATATATGCACGCCCAAGGGATGCCACAAGACGAAGGGCCCAAATGCGCCAAAGCTATGCCTCTGACCCGGCCCACAGCCGGGGGCGACTCTACCCCGAGGGGCTGAGCACATTCCGCTCGCCTTACCAGCGGGATCGGGATCGGATCATCCATTCCAGCGCGTTCCGGCGGCTCAAGCACAAGACGCAGGTTTTCGTCGAACACGAGGGCGATTACTTCCGCACCCGGCTGACCCATTCCATCGAAGTTGCGCAGGTGGCCCGCACCATCGCCGGGGTGCTGGGGCTGGACACCGACCTGACCGAGGCGGTGGCGCTGGCCCATGATCTGGGCCATCCCCCCTTCGGACATACCGGCGAGGATGCGCTGAACGTGCTGATGGCGCCCTATGGCGGCTTCGATCACAACGCGCAGGCGGTGCGCATCGTCACCAGCCTGGAACGGCACTATGCCGAGTTCGACGGGCTGAACCTGACATGGGAAACGCTGGAGGGGCTGGCCAAGCACAACGGGCCTGTCACCGGCGATCTGCACTATGCGCTGGCCGACTACAACGCCCGCCACGATCTGGAACTGAACACCTATGCCAGTGCCGAGGCCCAGGTGGCGGCCCTGTCGGACGACATCGCCTATAACAACCACGACCTGCACGACGGGCTGCGGGCAGAGCTGTTTTCCACCGATGAACTGGCCGAAATGCCGATCCTGAAGGACTGCTTCGCCGAGGTGGACCGCAGGTTTTCCGACCTGAACTACTACCGGCGGCGGCACGAGGCGTTGCGCCGGTTCTTCGGCATTCTGGTCGAGGATGTGATTGCGCAGGCGCGCGGCCGTCTGACCGATCTGGACCCCGCCACCGCGCAGGACATCCGCAATGCCGGGCGGCCCATGGTCGTGTTCTCGGACGGGGTCTGGAAGGATCTGACGGTGATTCGCCAGTTCCTGTTCCACCGCATGTATCGCGCGCCTTCGGTGGTGGTGGTCCGCGAGAAGGTCACGCAGGTGGTGATGGATCTGTTCCCGCTGCTGATGAACACCCCCGAACTGATGCCGCGCCAATGGCGCAAGGACGTGGCCGAGGCCGAGACCGAAACTCAGTTGGCCCGCATCGTGGCCGACTATATCGCCGGGATGACCGATCGCTTCGCCCGGCAGGTCCACGCAAAATACCTGGGCGGCCCGGCCAGCCAATGACGGATTGCGCCTCGCGTCAGCCGTGCTAAACCCCGCGCAAACGACGGGAAGATGAGCCATGAACCTTTTTGACGAGATCCGCAGCCTTGTACTGGACAGCCTCGACGCGCTGGAGCGCGACGGCGTTCTGCCGCAGGGGCTGGAGCGCCGCGCGGTCTCGGTCGAGCCGCCACGCGATCCGGCGCACGGGGACATGGCCACCAATGCGGCGATGGTGCTGGCCAAACCGGCGAAGATGAAACCACGCGACATTGCCGAGGCGCTGGCCGCCCTGCTGGTCGCAGATCCGCGCATCGACACCGCCGAAGTGGCCGGTCCGGGGTTCCTGAACCTGCGGCTGGCCGCCGGTCAGTGGCAGGGTCTGGTCACTGGGATTCTCAAGGCGGGCGACACCTATGGCCGCTCGACCCTTGGCACCGGCAAGCGGGTGAACGTCGAATATGTCTCGGCCAACCCCACCGGACCGATGCATGTGGGCCACACTCGCGGCGCGGTCTTTGGCGACGCATTGGCCAGCCTTCTGGCCTTCGCCGGCTACGATGTGACCCGCGAATATTACATCAACGACGGCGGCGCGCAGGTCGATGTACTCGCCCGTTCGGTCTATCTGCGCTACCTCGAAGCCTTCGGGCAGGAGGTGGCCTTTCCCGACGGCACCTATCCCGGCGACTACCTGATCGCCGTGGGTCAGGCGCTGAAGGACAAGGTCGGCGATGCCTACCTCGACAAGGGTGAAGACGTCTGGCTCGACGCGGTGCGCAGTTTCGCCACCGAGGCGATGATGGATCTGATCCGCGCCGATCTGGCCGCCCTTGGCGTGACCATGGACAATTTCTATTCGGAAAAGGCGCTCTATGGCACCGGCAAGATCGAGGCGGCGCTGGCAACGCTCAGCGCCAAGGGTCTGATCTATGAAGGCGTTCTGGAACCGCCCAAGGGCAAGACCCCCGAAGATTGGGAACCGCGCGAACAGACCCTGTTCAAATCCACCGCCCATGGCGATGACGTGGATCGCCCGGTGAAGAAATCCGACGGCAGCTGGACCTATTTCGCGCCGGACATCGCCTATCATTATGACAAGGTTTCCAGAGGCTTCGACGCGCTTGTTGATGTGTTTGGCGCCGATCACGGCGGCTATGTCAAACGCATGAAAGCGGCCGTGTCTGCCCTGTCGGATGGCAAGGTGCCGCTGGATGTCAAGCTGATCCAGCTGGTCAAGCTGACCCAGAATGGCGAGCCGGTGAAAATGTCGAAACGCGCCGGCACCTTCGTCACCCTGCGCGATGTGGTCGATCAGGTGGGCGCCGATGTGACCCGCTTCGTGATGCTGACCCGCAAGAACGACGCGCCGCTCGAATTCGACTTCGACAAGGTGCTGGAACAGTCCAAGGACAACCCGGTCTTCTACGTGCAATACGCCCATGCCCGCGTCTGTTCGGTGCTGCGCAAGGCGGTCGAGATGGGCGTGGACGTGTCCGATGCCAACCTGGCGCAGCAGGATCTTTCGGTCCTAACCGATCCGGCGGAACTGGCGGTGATCCGCAAGCTGGCGGAGTGGCCGCGCCTGGTCGAGATCGCCGCCTCGGGCAGCGAGCCGCATCGCGTCGCCTTCTACCTCTATGACCTCGCCTCGGAATTCCACGCGCTGTGGAACCGCGGCAACGACAACCCGGCGCTGCGCTTCCTGCAGGACGACCCGCAGGCGACGGCTGCAAAAATCGTGCTGCCCCGGGCGGTTGCCGTTGTTATTTCGACCGGTCTTGGTATTCTTGGCGTGACGCCTGTGGAGGAAATGCGCTGAGATAACGGCCGCCCCACGGGTCGCGAGCAGGCACAGGCCGGGGCTTTCGGGACCCGGACAGGACATTGGGGCAAATGATGGCGTATTCGGACAGCTATGATTCCGGGCCGGCGGACACGCATCCGCAGGGACCGGGCGTTTCGGCAATTGTGGGCTGGCTTGGAGCGGCGACCTCGGTCGCACTGGTCGCGGGGCTTGGATACTGGGTCTACGATCTGGCCACCCGCGACATCACCCGCGTGCCGGTGATCCAGGCCATGGACGGCCCGCCGCGCGTCGCCCCCGAGGAACCCGGCGGGTTTGAGGCCGCGCATCAGGGCTATTCGGTCAACGCCATCGCCTCCGAGGACGTCGAGGAACCGCTCGCCGAACGGCTGGTGCTGGCGCCCGAGGCCGTTGGCCCCGCGCCCGAGGACACGGCACGCGGAGAGCCTGCCGATCCGCTCGCCTCGATGCGCGACGCGGTGCAAGGTGCGTTGAACGAGGTGCTGGGACTGGATGCCGATACGCCCCTGCCCGATCTGGAAGGTCTGGCCGTACCGCAGGCGGATCAGAACCCCGGCGCGCCGCGACCATTGCCGCGTCCCGATCAGGACGTGGTGACACGGGCCGCCTCGGACACGTCGATTGCCCTGCTGCTGCCCGCCGTCGCCACCACCAGCGAAATCGACCCCGACCTGATCGCCTCGGGCACGCGCCTGGTGCAGCTGGGCGACTACGACACCGAGGCCGAGGCCGCCGCCGCCTGGGATCGCCTGGGCCTGAGGTTTTCGGATTTCCTCGCCCCCAAGGCGCGAGTGATCGAACCTGTCACCCTTGCCGGCACCACCCGCTACCGCCTGCGCGCCTATGGTTTCACGGGACTGGCTGACGCCCGCAACTTCTGCGCCGCCCTTCTGGCCGAACGCGCCGAATGCATCCCGGTGCGGACGCGCTGAGCGATTGCATCCCGGCCCGGAAACGGCAATCCTGCCGGGCAGAATGACGGAGGCAATCATGGCCCAGGGGGCAACGATATTCGGCTGTTCGGGGTTTGCCCTGACCCCATCCGAGGCGGCGTTCTTTCGCGAGGCTGACCCTTGGGGCTTCATCCTGTTTGCCCGCAATATCGACACCCCCGATCAGGTTCGCGCCCTGACCGCCGACCTGCGCTCTGCGGTGGGCCGCGACGCCCCGGTGCTGATCGACCAGGAAGGCGGACGCGTCCAGCGCATGGGGCCGCCGCATTGGCGGCAATGGCTGCCGCCGCTGGATCAGGTGGACCGGGCCGGGCCCCATGCCGCCGCCAGCCTGACCCTGCGCGCCCGCGTCATCGCGCAGGAACTTCGCGCGGTCGGCATCGACGTCAATTGCGCGCCCACGGCCGACGTGGCCAACGACCAGACCCATCCCTTCCTGCGCAACCGCTGTCTGGGCACCGATGCCGCGCAGGTGGCAATTAATGCCCGCGCCATGGCCGACGGCTTTCTTCAGGGCGGGGTGCTGCCGGTTCTGAAACACCTGCCCGGTCACGGGCGCGCCACGCTGGACAGTCACAAGGCCCTGCCACGGGTGGACACGCCGCAGGCGACGCTCGCCACCACAGATTTCGCCGCCTTCAAGCCGCTGGCCGATCTGCCGCTGGCGATGACCGCGCATTTGCTGTTTCCCGACATCGATCCCGACCGGCCCGCCACCCTGTCGCCCCGGCTGATCCAGCTGATCCGTGACGAGATCGGCTTTGACGGGCTGCTGATGACCGACGACATCTGCATGGGCGCCCTTGGCGGCGCGCTGGCCGACCGCTGCACTGCCGCCCTGTCAGCCGGCTGCGACGCCATCCTGCACTGCAACGGCGAGATGGCCGAGATGCAGACGGTGGCCGAAGCCTCCGGCACCCTCTCGGCAAAGGGACAGACCCGCGCAGAGGCCGCATTGGCCCTGCGCCGCCCCCCCGAGGACGCCGACGCGGAGGCCCTGACCGCACAGATGACCGCCCTGCTGGACCCCGCCGCATGACGCCCTCGGGCCCATCGTCGGACGACAACGTCACACCGCTTGAGGCCCGCCTCGCCTCCGAGGCGCTGATCGTCGATGTGGATGGGTTCGAAGGCCCGCTCGACTTGCTGCTGACCCTGTCGCGCACCCAGAAGGTGGACCTGCGCAAGATCTCGGTGCTGGCGCTGGCCGAGCAATATCTGGTCTTCGTCGACAAGGCCAAGGAGTTGCGCATCGAACTGGCCGCCGACTATCTGGTCATGGCCGCCTGGCTTGCCTTCCTGAAATCGCGCCTGCTGTTGCCCCCCGACCCCGAGGACGACGGCCCCTCGGGCGAGGATATGGCCGCCCACCTGGCCTTTCAGTTGCAGCGGCTGGAAGCCATGCGCGAAGCCGCCGCCAAGCTGATGGGCCGAGACCGGCTGGGCCGCGATGTCTTTGCCCGTGGCGAGGAGGAAAGCGTGGCCCGCCTGCGCCGCACCCGCTTCACCGCCTCGCTGCTGGATCTGATGCAGGCCTATGCCCGCCTGCGCACCAAGGATGACTTCCGCCCCTTTGTGCTGGACCGCGGCCCGGTGCTGACCATGGAAGAGGCGCTGGACCGCCTGCGCCCGCTGGTGGCCTTCGCCGGAGACTGGACGGATCTTTCCAGCTATCTGCCCGACGGCTGGCTGGAGGATCCCAAGAAGCGCCGCTCGGCACTGGCTGCCACCTTTGCCGCCTCGCTGGAGCTGGTCAAACGCGGCCAGGTCGAGTTGGACCAGTCCGACACTTTCGCCCCCATCCGCCTGCGCCGCCGAAAGGATGACCCATGACCGAGGACGCCCCGAAGGACGACCCCAGCCTGTTCACGGCCCCGCCCATGGGCGAACAGGAGCGGATGGTCGAAGCGGTGCTCTTCGCCTCTGCCGCCCCGGTCACCCTGAAGGAGCTTTACGGCCGCCTGCCCCATGGCTCCGACCCGGTCACCGCCTTGGTGCATCTGCAAAAACGCTACGAAGGCCGAGGCGTACAATTGCTGAAATTGGGCGAAGCCTGGGCCTTCCGCACCGCGCCGGACCTTGCCTTCCTGATGAGCCGCGAGACCCTGGAAACCCGCAAGCTGTCGCGCGCGGCCATCGAAACCCTGGCGATCATCGCCTACCACCAGCCGGTCACCCGCGCCGAGATCGAGGAAATCCGCGGCGTCGGCGTCAGCCGCGGCACCATCGACCAGTTGCTCGAGATGGAATGGATCCGTCTGGGCCGCCGCCGCATGACCCCCGGACGCCCGGTGACCTTCGTGGTCACCGAAACCTTCCTCGATCACTTCAGCCTGGAAAGCGCCCGCGACCTGCCCGGCCTCAAGGAATTGCGCGCCGCCGGTCTGCTCGACAACCGCCCGCCACCGGGCGCAGACCTGCCCGGTCAGGACACCGGCGATACTGACCAATCCGAATTGTTCGAAGGCGGAGACAGTGCCCCCCCGGCCCCCGAGGCCCCCTGACAGCTGGCAGAAACGCGCCCACGACCCGTTTCCAAAACCGCTCGAGGCTTAGCCCGTTCGCGCCTGAGACGCTCCCCCAGAGCATTCCCGAGACGGCGCTCACTTTTTCTTGTTACAAATACTCCCGCCGGAGGCACGAAATCCGCGCGTCAGCGCGCCGCTTCATCCTCCAACCGCGCGCCCAGCTCCCGCATCAGGGGCACGAAGATCGGGAAGGACGTTGCAATCGGCCCGGCGTCATCCACCGTCACCGGCTTCTGCGCGGCCATGCCAAGGCACAGGAAAGACATGGCAATGCGGTGGTCCAGCCGCGCGGCCGCGGTCGCGTCACCGGGCACGCCGCCCGCCCCCATGCCGTGCACGATGAAGGTATCTTCGTCTTCCTCGATGGTCACACCGCAAGCTTCCAGCCCGCGCGCCATGGCGTCGATCCGGTCGCTTTCCTTGACCCGCAGTTCCTTGACCCCGCGCATCACCGTCTTGCCCGTGGACAGGGCCGCCACCACCGACAGGATCGGGTATTCGTCTATCATCGACGGTGCGCGCTCGGGCGGCACTTCGATGCCCTGCATGCTGTCCGAGAACCGGGCGCGCAGGTCGGCCACCGGCTCGCCCCCCTCGGTGCGTTCGTTCTCATAGGTCAGATCCGCGCCCATCTCGCGCAGGGTGGCGAACAGTCCCGCCCGCGTCGGGTTCAGGCCGATGTTGGGGATCAGCACGTCCGAGCCTTCGGTGATCAGCGCCGCACAGACCGGGAAGGCCGCCGAGGAAGGATCGCGCGGCACCACGATGGTCTGCGGTTTCAATTCGGGCTGGCCGGTCAGGGTGATGACCCGCCCCTCGTCGGTGTCCTCGGTCGTCACTACCGCCCCGAAGCCCGCCAGCATCCGTTCGGAATGGTCGCGGGTGGCCTCCTTCTCGATCACCACGGTCTGGCCCGGCGCATTCAGCCCGGCCAGCAGCACGGCGGACTTCACCTGCGCCGATGGCATCGGCGTGGCATAGCGCACCGGCACCGGGGTGGCCGCCCCGACGATGGTCATCGGCAGACGCCCGCCCTTGCGGCCGTAACTCCGGGCACCGAACAGCGCAATCGGATCGGTGATCCGCCCCATGGGACGGCTGCGCAGCGAGGCATCGCCGGTGAAGGTGGCCGAGATCGGCGTGGTCGCCATGCATCCCATGATCAGCCGCACCCCGGTGCCGGAATTGCCGCAGTCGATCACATCCTCGGGTTCGGAAAACCCGCTGACGCCGACCCCATGCACCCGCCAGATGCCATCGGCATCGCGGGCCACTTCGGCTCCGAAGGCGCGCATCGCCTTGGCGGTGTCCAGCACGTCCTGCCCTTCCAGCAGCCCGGTCACGCGGGTTTCACCCACGGCCATGGCGCCAAGGATCAGCGACCGATGCGAGATCGACTTGTCACCGGGGACATGTGCGGTTCCGGTCAGCGGGCCCGCGCGGTGCGCGGTCATCGGGGCGGCGGGTCCGTGGGACGACATCGGAAAGCTCCTCTCAAACTGGTTGCGCTTCTCCTAGCGCCGGTGTGCCGCAAGGTCCATGGGGACGCAGCGGATGCGTGGAGGTCTCAGACCCGCCGGAAGGTCAGGTAATGCGGCGTGCGCCCCTCGCGCAGCGCCTTTTGCTCATAGCGGGTCGAAATCCAGTCGTCCCAGGGCGCGCGCCAATCCTCGGGGCCTTCGGCCAGCCATTCGAAATCGGGCCGTGCCATAAGTTGCTCCAGCGCCTGCCTCACGTAGTCGGGAATATCGGTGGCGATGCGGAAGATCGCGCCGGGCTTCAGCACCCGCGCCAGGGGGTCCAGATGCTCGGGCGTCACGAAGCGGCGGCGGTGATGGCGCTTTTTCGGCCAGGGGTCTGGGTACAGCAGGAAGGCGCGCGAGATGCTGGCCTCGGGCAGCACATCGAACATGTCGCGCACATCGCCCGGATGCACCTTCAGGTTCTCGACCCCGGCGCGGCGGATTTTGCCCAGAAGCATGGCGACGCCGTTGATATAGGGCTCGCAGCCGATGATGCCGACATCGGGGTTTTGGGCCGCCTGATGCACCATATGCTCGCCGCCGCCGAACCCGATCTCCAGCCAGACCGGCTTGCCGCCGAACATGGCGTCCAGATCCAGCGGCACGCGTTCGGGGTTGGCGTCCCAGTCCACTTTGCCGGGCGAGAGCGCCACGAGGTCTTCGTTCAGATAGCCCTTCTGGCTATCCCGCAGGCCCTTGCCACGTCGGCGGCCATAAAAATTGCGCCACGGGGCGCCAGAGGGGGAATTGCTGTCGGTCATGGGCCGGGGATGTGCGCGGCTGGCGGCGAAAGGTCAAGCCCCTCGCACGCGGCGCAGCCCCAGACCGGCGGTCAGGCCCAGGGCGGCGATCAGCACCGGCCAGTTCCCTGTGCGGGAATAAAGGGTCGGCGGCAGCGGCGCGGGTAGTGCCACGTCGATCACCCCGGCCACGCCCAACGGGATCTCGGCCAGCATCTGGCCGGCCGGACCGATCACCGCCGATATGCCGGTGTTGGCGGCGCGCACCAACGGCACGCCCTGTTCGACCGCCCGCATCCGCGCCTGCGCCAGATGCTGCTGCGGTCCCGCGAATTCACCGAACCACGCGTCATTGGTGACCTGCACGATCCAGTCGGCGCGCGGACCGGGGGCGAAGCCATGGCGCGGGAAGATTGCTTCATAGCAGATCAGCGGCAGCACCCGGCCCAGCCCCTGCCCGCGCAGGTCCAGCACCTGCGGCCCCGGACCAGAGGAAAATCCGCCCAGCATGTCGGTGGCCAGCCCCGCCAACCCCAGCCGGGCGGCCAGCGCGCCGCCGGGAAAATACTCGCCGAAGGGCACAAGGTGGAACTTGTCATAGACCGCGAGGGGCTGACCCTCGCCATCCAGCACCCCGACCGAATTGCGCAACTCTGCCCCGTCGAACCGCTGCGCGCCCACCAAGGTCACCGCCCCGCCCGCCGCGCGGGCGATCTGGGCATTGCCCTCGGACTCGCTGCCCCAGAGGTAGGGCAGCGTCACCTCGGGCCAGACCACCACATCCGGGGTCAGCGTGCCGGGCTGGCCGGTCAGTTCCAGCTTGCGCCGCCAGAACACCGGGATCATGTCGGGCTGCCATTTCAGGTGCTGCGGCGCGTTGGGCTGCACCACGCGCACCACCGGGCCATCTCCTGCCACGGGCGGTAAGGCCTGCAGGCTGGCCGCCCCGCCGACCCAGACCGCCAGCAGCACGGCCGGTCCCGCCGCCCCGCGCCAGAGCCCGGCCCCTCGTTCGAACAGCAGCACCGCGAGACCGCCGGCCGCCAGAACCGTCAGTGCCACCAGGCCATAGGGCCCGCCCCAGGCGGCAGCCATGCGCACCGGCGTGTCGGTCCAGAAGGTGGCGAGCATCCCCCAGGGAAACCCGGTGAACAGCACGGCGCGGATCATTTCGGCCAATGGCAGGGTGGCGGCCAGCGCCAGCACCCGATGGCCCAGCCCGGCCCCGCGCCCCAGCCAGACCGCAGCCGCCGCCGCCCCGCCCCAGAACAGCGCCATGCCACCGGCCAGCAGGACCAGCGCGAAGGGTGCCATCCAGCCGTGGCGGGCAATGTCCACCAGAAACGGCTCGACGATCCAATGCAGGGTTGCCAGGAAATAGCCGAAGGCCAGCGCCCAGCCGCGCCAGAACCCGGCGCGGGGTGTCGGCGCGGGCAAGGCCAGCCCCAGACCCCCGGCCAGCGGCAACAGCGCCACCAGCGGCCAGCCGAATGGTGCCTGCCCCAGCGCCGCCGCCGCCCCGCAAAGCGTCAGTGCCAGCCAGAGCCTGCGGCCCGAAAGCTCAGCCCGCATCCGGTTTGCTGTTGGGTGTGCGAATGCGCAACCGCTTGATCCGGCGCGGGTCGGCATCGACAACCTCGATCTCGACCCCGGCGGGATGCTTCAAAACCTCGCCCCGCGCCGGGACGCGGCCCATCAGCAGGAAGACAACGCCGCCCAGCGTGTCGATATCCTCGTCCACGTCGGGCATGTGCAGATCGACACCGATAGCCGCCGAGAACTCGTCCAGGGGTGCGCGCGCCAGCGCCACGAAGGTGCCCGGCGCTTCTTCGGTCCAGGGCTGAACCTCTTCCTCGTCGTGCTCGTCCTCGATCTCGCCGATCACCTGTTCGATCAGATCCTCCAGCGTCACCAGGCCGTCGGTGCCGCCGTATTCGTCGATCACCAGCGCCATATGGGTGCGCTGGGTCTGCATCTTCTGCAGCAGCACGCCGATGGGCATCGAGGGCGGCGCATAGATCAGCGGGCGTACCAGATCGCGCAGATCGAAGCCGCTGTTGTCGCAATCGAAGCCATGCTTCAGCGCCACGTCTTTCAGGTGCACCATGCCGATCGGGCTGTCGAGGGTCCCGTCATAGACCGGCAACCGCGAATAGCCGCTGTCGCGGAACAGATCCACCAGATCGTTGAGCGGGCATTCCATCGGCACCGCCGTGATCTCGGCCTTGGGCACCGCCACATCCGAGATCTGCATGCGGCGCAAGTTGGACAGGCCGGGCCGTTCCTTCGGACCGCCTGCATCGATGGCATGGCCATTTTTAGGATGATCGTCCGAGGATTGGTCGGCGCGGCTGAACACACGCCCCAAAAGGCCCCATCGGCTGGATTGGTCGTCTTGCGAGTCGGCCGTCTCCGGACTGGACCCGTCTGCGTCGTTCATTGTCTCATCCGTTTTGATCAGGGGTTCCACCCTGCTCGGCATATGGGTCTGCGATCCCCAGCTTCGCAAGTATCGTGGTCTCGAGCCCTTCCATCAAGGCTGCATCTGCATCGGTTTCGTGATCGTACCCCAAAAGATGCAGGATACCATGCACGAGAAGGTGTGTGACGTGGTCTTCGGCGCGGCGTCCGGCGGCTTCGGCCTCGCGCAGGCAGGTTTCCAGGGCGATGGCCACATCGCCCAGTTCGATCGGCTCATCCGGCAGAAACCCTTGCGGCGGCTGCGGTGCTCCCCCGGGCGTGTCGGCGGCGCGATCGTCCGAGGGCCACGACAGCACGTTGGTTGGCGCGGGCTTGCCGCGAAACTCGGCATTCAGATCGGCGATGCGGGCGTCGTCGCAGCCCAGCAGGCTGATCTCGAACCCCGCCGGACCATGGCCCAGATGCGACAGCACCGCGCGCGCCGCGGCATTGGCGCGGGCGTCGAGATCGAGGACGGTCCATCCGTCGGCATCAAGGGTAGTTTCAACCGGTTTTTCTGGCATCCGCAGCGTCATAGGCCTCGATGATCCGGGCCACAAGCGGGTGGCGGACCACATCCTTGGCGGTGAAGTAGTTGAACGAGATGCCCTTGACGCCGCTGAGCAGGTTTTCGGCATCGCGCAGCCCGCTTTGCACACCGCGCGGCAGATCGACCTGGCTGCGGTCGCCGGTGACCACCATGCGCGAACCTTCGCCGAGACGGGTCAGGAACATCTTCATCTGCATGGTGGTGGCGTTCTGCGCCTCGTCCAGCACCACGAAGGCATTGGACAGGGTGCGCCCGCGCATGAAGGCCAGCGGCGCGATCTCGATCTTCTTTTCCTCGATCAGCTTGGTGACCTGCTTGCCGGGCAGAAAATCGTTCAGCGCATCGTACAGCGGCTGCATGAAAGGATCGACCTTGTCCTTCATGTCGCCGGGCAGGTGGCCCAGCTTCTCGCCGGCCTCGACCGCCGGGCGGCTGAGCACGATCCGGTCCACGTAGCCGCCGATAAACATCGACACGCCCACCGCCACGGCCAGATAGGTCTTGCCGGTGCCCGCCGGGCCGATGCCGAAGGCAAGTTCGTTGTCGAACAAGGACTTGACATAGGCTTTCTGGGCGTCGGTGCGCGGCTCGACGGTCTTCTTGCGGGTCTTGATCTCGACCTCTTCGCGGCGGAACATCTCAAGCTGGTCGCCGTCGCCCTCTTCAGGTGGCACCGGGGTGTTGGTCATCCGCAACTCGCCGTCGATGTCGCCGGGGCCGACGGGGCGGCCCGACTCCAGACGGTGATACAGGGCCCCCAGAACCTCGATCCCGCGCGACTGCGCGTCCCTGGGGCCATATACAGCAAGCTGGTTGCCACGTCGGAGGATCTGAACACCCAGGGCGGTTTCGATCTGGGTGAGGTTGCGGTCATATTCGCCGCAAAGATCAATGAGCAGACGGTTGTCTTGAAACTCGACCTGGACCTCGGGAACTTCCGCCCCTTCAGTGGGCGGGGTCAGCATGCTGGTGGTCAAAGACGTCTCCTTGCAGGGGGCCTGAGGTCAGCCTGCCAACTCCCCGGCGGCAAGGCAAGCGCAGTGCGCGATTTGTCACGACAACGCCATGGTTTTCCCCACCCCCGGCGCCGGATGCCCGTGCGGTGGGCAGCGCGGATGCGGGCGCAGCATTGGCGGCAAACCCGCCGGTTGGCAAGCGTCTGGAAAAGGTATGGCAGGCGTATGGCAGTGCAGGCGCAGAAACCCGCGCCCGCGACCCGGTCAGATCAACGCGCCCTTCAGCGAGTTCGGCGCGCTTTCGACGATGCGGACGCGGGCCACCTTGCCGATCAGATCGGCGGGGGCCAGCGCATGGACCGCGTGCAGATGGTCGGATTTGCCCACAAGCTGGCCGTCCAGACGTCCGGGCTTTTCGAACAGCACGCCGACCTCTTGCCCGACCATCGCGTCCTGCCGGGCCTTCTGCTGCTCGGTCAGCAGCGCCTGAAGCCGTTGCAGGCGGTCCGAGGCGACCTCGGCGGGAACCTGCCCCTTGCGTTCGGCCGCAGGGGTGCCGGGGCGCGGCGAATACTTGAAGGAATAGGCCTGCCCGTAGCCGACGGTGCGGACCAGCTCCATCGTGTCCTCGAAATCCTGATCGGTCTCGCCGGGGAAACCGACGATGAAATCGCCCGACAGCAGCAGATCGGGACGGGCGGCGCGGATGCGGTCGATCAGCGCGACATACTGCGCCGCCGTGTGCTTGCGGTTCATCGCCTTCAGGACGCGGTCCGAGCCCGATTGCACCGGCAGATGCAGATAGGGCATCAGCTTGGGGCAATCGCCATGGGCGGCGATCAGGTCGTCTTCCATGTCGTTGGGATGCGAGGTGGTGAAGCGGATACGCTCCAGCCCATCGATCTCGGCCAGACGGCGGATCAGCCGGGCCAGTCCCCATTCACCGCCATCGGGGCCGGTCCCGTGGTAGGCGTTGACGTTCTGGCCCAGCAGGGTGATTTCGGCCACGCCGCGCGCCACCAGATCCTCGGCCTCGGCGATCAGGCGGGCGGCGGGGCGGCTGACCTCGGCGCCGCGGGTATAGGGCACCACGCAGAAGGCGCAGAACTTGTCGCAACCTTCCTGCACGGTCAAGAAGGCGGTCGGGCCACGTTTGGCCTTGGGGCGGTCCGCCAGCTTGTCGAACTTGTCTTCCTCGGGAAAATCGGTGTCCAGCGCCGCCTCGCCCTTGCGGGCGCGGGCTTCCAGATCCGGCAGGCGGTGATAGCTTTGCGGGCCGACCACCAGATCCACCGAGGGCTGACGGCGCAGGATCTCGGCCCCTTCCGCCTGGGCGACGCACCCGGCGACGCCGATCTTCAGGTCCGGCTTGTCGGCCTTCAGCGCCTTCAGGCGGCCCAGTTCGGAATAGACCTTCTCGGCGGCCTTTTCGCGAATGTGGCAGGTGTTCAGCAGGATCATGTCCGCATCGTCGGGCGTGTCGGTGGTGACATAGCCCGAGGGACCAAGGGCTTCGGCCATACGCTCGCTGTCGTAGACATTCATCTGACAGCCGTAGGTCTTGATGAAAAGCTTCCGGGGGTCGGACATGGGATGCGGGCCTTTGGCGGGGATGCGGGATTGGCGCGGTGTAGCGAAACCCGGCCTGCGACGCAATGACCGGCGGGTCAGACCATGTCGGTGCCGGTGTCGGCAAGGATGTACAGGCCGACGCCGATCATGATGAGCGGCGCCAGCCACGCCCCGTGCCGTTCCAGCGCAGCCCGCGTCCGGTCGTGGCCCAGCACCCGGCCCAGCACTGCTGCCAGAACCGCTGTACCCAATGCCATGCCCGCGACGATGGCCAGCCGCAGCGGGCTGGCGGTTTCGGCCAGCAGCGGCGTCAGCGTGGCCAGCGTGTCGGTGCTGTTGACCAGCAGCAGCGCCACCATCGAGCCACCCGCCGCAACCGGCGCCTCGCCGGTGGTCGCGCCGCCGCGCAGGGCACGGGCACCGGCAAACAGCCCCAGCCCCAGCGGCACCAGCCCCAGCCAGCGCGTGTGATGCACCGGCAGGCCCGCTGCCATCAGCGACAAGACCCAGGCCGCGGCCAGAACGATCGCCGCAGCGATCCACAGCGCCCGCCGCCCCTGCCGCGCACCATCGGCCAGCGCACCGGCCAGCGCGGTCAGCACGACAAGGTTGTCCATGTTGGTGCCCAGCGTGACCGCCAGCCCCGCCGCCAGCAGCGTCGCCGTTTCATCCAGAAGGCCGGACATCATCAGCGGCTCCACGCCGCGCGATGGATCATTGGGGAACCGAAGGGTAAGGTCAGCCGCGGCGCAGGCGGATGACCACATCCACCTTGGCGATGCGCGCCCCTTCGGGGGCCGAGGGAAGGCGCGCGATCTCAAGCTCGCCGCTGGGGGCATCCGTCAGTTCGGCGGTGTCTTCCCAGTAGAAATGCGGGTGATCGTCGGTGCGCGTGTCGAAATAGCTTTTCGAGCCATCGACGGTGATTTCCTGCAGCAGCCCCGCCTCGCAAAAGGCGCGCAGGGTGTTGTAGACCGTGGCCAGCGCCACACGCTCGCCCCGGCCCAGAACCTCGGCAAACAGGCTTTCGGCGGACACATGGCGGTCCTGCCCGTCACCAACCAGAAGGTCGGCCAGGATCAGGCGCTGCCGCGTCGGGCGCAGCCCGGCGGTCTTGAGCCATGTGGAAGCCCGTGCGGCGGGTGATGTGGGCGAGGGAACCGGCGTCTGTGTCATTGCTGCCTTTATAAAGGGCATTGCGAGTTATTTTCAATTGAAATCGCAAGCCTGCAGGGGGCAGCCCGCTGCTCCGCCGCCCTTGAAACCCGGCGAAAGCAGATGCTAATGGGGGCGAGCACAATAAAACCGACGAAGGGGCAGGCTTCCATGGCCGATTATCCGACCACGTTCGACAAGGAGGCGTTGATTGCCTGCGCGCGCGGGGAGCTTTTCGGCCCCGGCAACGCGCAACTGCCCGAACCGCCGATGCTGATGATGGACCGCATCACCGATGTGTCCGCCGACCGGGGCGAGCACGGCAAGGGGCATATCCGCGCCGAGCTGGATATCACCGACGACCTGTGGTTCTTCCCCTGCCATTTCCCCGGCAACCCGGTGATGCCCGGCTGCCTGATGCTGGACGGCTTGTGGCAGCTGACCGGGTTCAACCTGGGCTGGCGCGGCTGGCAGGGTCAGGGCTTTGCCCTGGGCGCCGGAGAGGTGAAACTGTCGGGCATGATCCGCCCCGATCGCACGCTGGTCACCTATGAGGTGGATTTCACCCGCGTCATCGACCGCCGCCTGAAAATGGGTGTGGCGGATGGCCGGGTTCTGGCCGATGGTGAACTGGTCTGCGCCGTCACCAACATGAAAGTGGGCCTGGCCGCCGCCGAAGGCTGAGCCACCCGCCCACAACCGACCACAAGGAGACCGCCATGCGCCGCGTCGTCATCACCGGGATCGGGATCATCTCGCCCATCGGGAACTCTGTGGAAGAGGTCAAGGACAGCCTGTACCACGGCAAATCCGGGATCCGCAAAGAAGAGGTCTATGCCGAACACGGGTTCCGCAGCCAGGTTGCGGGCATCCCGCAGATCGACCTGACCGAGGCCATCGACAAGCGCCAGTTGCGCTTCATGGGTCCGACCGCCGCCTATGCCTATCTGGCGATGCAGCAGGCGATCGAGGACAGCGGGTTGACCGAGGATCAAGTCAGCAACGACCGCGCCGGTCTGGTGGCCGGATCGGGCGGACCGTCCACGTCGAACTTCTTCTCGGCCCACAAGACCGTGATCGAAAAGGGCGCGCCCAAGCGGATGGGGCCGTTCATGGTCACCCGCTGCATGTCGTCCACCGTGTCGGCCTGCCTGGCGACGCCGTTCAAGATCAAGGGCGTGAACTATTCCATCACCTCGGCCTGCTCGACCTCGGCCCATTGCATCGGCAATGGCGCGGAGCTGATCCAGATGGGCAAGCAGGACGTGGTCTTTGCCGGCGGCGGCGAAGAGGTCGACTGGACCCTGTCGTGCCTGTTCGACGCCATGGGCGCCATGTCGTCGAAGTACAACGACACCCCTGAAACCGCCTCGCGCCCGTTTGACGCCACCCGCGACGGGTTTGTCATCGGCGGCGGCGGCGGCATGGTGGTTCTGGAAGAACTGGAACACGCCAAGGCACGCGGCGCCAAGATCTATGCCGAAGTGACCGGCTATGGCGCGACCTCGGACGGCCACGACATGGTGGCACCGTCCGGTGAGGGCGGCGAACGGTCGATGCGGCAGGCGCTGGCCACCGTCGGCGACCGCAAGATCGACTACATCAACGCCCATGGCACCTCGACCCCTGCGGGCGATGTGACCGAGGTGGAAGCGGTGCGCCGGGTCTTTGGCGAAGGCAACACCCCGCCCATCGCCTCGACCAAGTCGCTGACCGGCCATTCGCTGGGCGCGACCGGCGTGCACGAGGCGATCTACAGCCTGATCATGATGGAGAACAACTTCATCGCGGCCTCGGCCAATGTGACCGAACTGGACCCCGCCCTGAAACCCGAAGAGATCGTGACCGAGCGGCGCGACAACGTCGACCTGGACACGGTTCTGTCCAACAGCTTCGGCTTCGGTGGCACCAACGCAACTCTCATCATGAGCAAATACCACGGGTGACGCAATTATGGCGGATCTGATGACCGGAAAGCGCGGCCTCATTCTGGGGGTTGCCAACGAACGTTCCATCGCCTGGGGCATTGCCCGCGCGATGGCTGCCGAGGGCGCGGAACTGGCCTTCACCTATCAGGGCGAGGCCTTTGGCAAACGCGTGGCGCCATTGGCCGAATCGGTGGGCTCCGACTTTCTGGTCGATGTGGATGTGACCGACGACGCCTCGATGGATCGCTGTTTCGAACAATTGTCGGCGCGCTGGGACCGGCTGGATTTCCTGGTCCATGCGGTGGCGTTTTCGGACAAGGCCGAGCTGAACGGTCGGTTTTCCGACACCACCCGCGCCAATTTCCTGAATTCGATGAATATCTCGTGCTATTCGCTGATCGAACTGGCGCGGCGCGCCAAGCCGATGATGACCGAAGGCGGCACCATCCTGACCCTGACCTACCAGGGCTCGAACCGGGTGACGCCGTTCTACAACGTGATGGGCGTGGCCAAGGCGGCGCTGGAAAGCGCGGTGCGCTATCTGGCCAATGACCTGGGCCCGGACGGGATTCGCGTCAACGCAGTGTCGCCCGGCCCGATGAAGACATTGGCCGGGGCGGCCATCGGCGGCGCGCGCAAGACCTATCGCAACACCGAGATGAACGCGCCGCTGCGATCGAATGCAACGCTGGAAGCCGTGGGCGGCACCGCGGTCTACCTGGCCTCGGACTATGGCGCCTGCACCACGGGCGAGATCATCCGCGTCGATGGCGGCTTCCACATTCTGGGCATGTCGCAGCCGGACAACCTGTAGGCACGCGGGCCAAAGCCCCCCCCGACCGGACCCGGCCCGCGCGCCCGGTCCGGTGGTTTCGACCCTGCGCGATGGCCTTTGGCGGCGCGGCGGCACCGGAACCGCACAAATAATCATCATATGGGAATATATGCGCCCTAAATGCAGGTTGGTGACCGCTGTACAGCGGAGCGATGCTGCAAGTGCATTGTCCGCCGCCCCCCGAATCTGCCAAGGTGATCCCGTCGGACGGAGATGGCATGTCCCAATGCTCCTCCCTGGTCCAGCGCCATGCTCCGCTCGACACCCTTCCCCCAAAATTCCTTGTTGTCAGAAGCTTGGCCCAACCTGTTGCGGCCGTGGAACAGTCGGGCTTTCCGGACTGGAAATCTTAACGGTAACCATTAGTCTAAATTGACATTGATTTTGTAATTATATTACTCTGTAATTATTGAATGGGACAAACGGATTAAGGAAGGTTCCAATGGCAACGCCTGTCACACAGCCCGACCCGCAGCGACCGACGACCGCGCAGGCGCCTTCTGCGCCCGTTCAAAGCCCGCCGGTGCAGTTTCGTGACTGGGCGTCAATCTGAGCCTTTTTCGCCCCGTGCCCCTTGGAGTGGCGCCTGCTCTGCTTATCTCAGGCGCGGCCTGACCCGAGGCCGGGGAACATCCCCCGCATGTTCGGCGTTGAGGCTTCAGTTACCGTGAGTGATCGAAAGGACACGACATGAAAAAGACAGCCGCGCCGACCCGCCCGACCCCCGCGCAGAAACCCGGCCAGGAGAGCCGGCGTCCCGGCTTTGTCTTCACCGACTGGGCCATGATCTGACCCTTTCCCCCATGGGCGCGTCCGGGCTATGCCCAGCGTAAAAGGACGCGCCCATGCCCACCCCCATTTCCCAGATCCGCAATCTTGGCCCGGCCATGGCCGAGGCCTTTGCCAGGGTGGGCATCCAGTCCGCCGAGGATCTGCATGAACTGGGTCCCGACGCCGCCTATGGACGCCTGCTGGCGCAGGGGCACCGCCCCCATTTCATTGCCTATTATGCCATGGTGATGGGCCTGCAGGGCCGCCCGTGGAACGACTGCCAGGGTGCCGAAAAAACCGCCCTGCGCGCACGATTCGACGCCCTGAAAGCAGCTGCAAAAGCCGCCCCAGAACAGCAAAAGGGCCACGCCCGGATGGACGCGGCCCTCGCCGAAATCGGGGTGATCAGGCGGTCTGATCAGCCCACCAGTTCAAGACCCGAGAAGAAATAGGCGATTTCCTCGGCAGCGGTTTCCGGTGCGTCGGAACCGTGGACCGAGTTTTCACCGACCGATTCCGCGAATTCGGCGCGGATGGTGCCGGGGGCGGCATCGGCGGGGTTGGTGGCGCCCATGACTTCGCGGTTCTTGGCAATGGCGCCTTCCCCTTCCAGCACCTGCACGACCACCGGCTCGGAGGCCATGAATTCGCACAGTTCGTCATAAAACGGGCGTTCGGCGTGCACGGAATAGAACTGGCCGGCCTGCGCCTTGGTCAGGTGAATGCGCTTCTGTGCGACAATGCGCAGGCCCGCGTCTTCGAACTTGGCGTTGATCTTGCCGGTCAGGTTGCGCTTGGTGGCGTCGGGTTTGATGATCGACAGGGTGCGTTCGGTCGCCATGTTGGGAAATCCTTCAGAAGGTTGGATCGTGCCGGACGCCGTGTCCGGACGAAATCGCGCGTCTGCTAACACGGGCGCGGGCGGTTGAAAAGTCACCTGTTGCGATGGCGGGCGCGGGCTTTCATGCTGCGCCCGGAATGGCATCCGGCCCAGAATTTGGGCCAGACACCGCCGGAACCGCCAAGTGTTGCGTTTTTTCTTGCACAATGAAGCACTCAGACGCAGTTTGTTGTCTAAATTGCAACAGTTTGGCAGAATGACCCGCGGATATCTCGATCAACGCCTGTTTCTGAGGGTCATCGAATTGGGCTCGCTGCGCGCGGTTGCGCGGGAAGCGGATCTGGAGGCGTCTTCGGTGTCGCGGCGGCTGACCCGGCTGGAATCCCGGCTGGGCGTGCGTCTGCTGGAACGCGGCACCGGGGCGACCGAACCGACCGAAGCCGGGCGCCAGTATTACGAGGCGCTGCGCCGTCTGCTGGCCCAGATCGACATGCTGGAGGCCGGGATCGCCCGGCAGCCCGAGCGTCTGAAAGGGCTGCTGCGGGTGGCGGCCCCGGCCGATTTTGGCCGTGCCCATGTGGCGGCCTGGCTGCTGTCGTTCCGTGCCCGCCATCCGGGGCTGGAAATTGACCTGGTGCTGGGCGATCCGGCCCCCGCCCCGGATCAGACCGGCGCCGATCTGGTGCTGACCTGCGATCCGGTGGCGCGGCGGCTGGGGCTGGGACGGCAGAAGCTGGCCGAGTGCCGGCAGATGCTGGTGGCCGCCCCCGGCTATCTGTCGCGCCACGGCGCCCCGCGCGAGGCCGCCGATCTGGTCGGCCACCAGCATGTGTTCCGCCATCGCAGCGAGATGACCGCGCCGCTGCGCCTGACCGGGCGCGACGGACGCCGGCATTCGATCCGCCGCAACGGCGCGCTGAGCCTTGGCGCCCTGTCCACGGCGGTCGAGGCCGCTTGCGGCGGTGAAGGCGTGCTGTTCGGCCCGGTATGGGCGCTGGCCCCGGCGCTGGATCGCGGCGCGCTGGTGCCGGTGCTGGCCGACCATCGCTTCGACATGGCGCCGCTGACCGCGCTGTGGTCCGAGGCCGAGGTCCTGCCCGGCCGCATCCCCGGTTTCGTCGCCCACGCCCTGAGCCAGGTGCGCCAGGTGCCCGGAACCGAAGATTGGGGCTGATCCCCCCTTTTGCCGGGCGGGCGTCGGTGATAACCGCCCCTCATGTTGCGCATCGAAGATATCTCGTATTCCGTCGAAGGCCGTCCCCTGTTTGAAGGGGCCAGCGCCGTCATTCCCACTGGTCACAAGGTTGGCCTTGTCGGCCGGAACGGCACCGGCAAGACCACGCTGTTCCGCCTGATCCGTGGCGAGCTGGTGCTGGAAGGCGGGCGCATCAGCCTGCCCGAGCGCGCCCGCATCGGCGGCGTCGCCCAGGAGGTGCCCTCCTCGGAAACCACGCTGCTGGACACGGTGCTGGCCGCCGATACCGAGCGCGCCGCCCTGCTGGTCGAGGCCGAGACCGCCAGCGATCCGACCCGCATCGCCGACATCCAGACCCGGCTGGCCGATATTGACGCCTGGTCGGCAGAGGGCCGCGCTTCGGCCATCCTGAAGGGGCTGGGATTCGACGACGCCGAACAGCGGATGCCGTGCTCGGCCTTTTCGGGCGGCTGGCGGATGCGGGTGGCGCTGGCGGCGGTGCTGTTTGCCCAGCCCGACCTGCTGCTGCTGGACGAACCGACAAACTATCTGGATCTTGAAGGGGCGGTCTGGCTGGAAAGCTATCTGGCGCGCTATCCCCATTCGGTGATCATCATCAGCCACGACCGCGGGCTGCTGAACCGGGCGGTGGGCGCGATTCTGCATCTGGAAAACCGCAAGCTGACCTTCTACCAGGGCCCTTACGACCAGTTCGTGCGCCAGCGCGCCGAACAGCGCGCGGTGCTGGCGGCCCAGTCCAAGAAACAGGACGCACGGCGCGCCCATCTGCAAGCCTTCGTGGATCGCTTCAAGGCCAAGGCCAGCAAGGCCAAACAGGCGCAAAGCCGGGTCAAGATGCTGGAGAAGATGACGCCCATCGCCTCGCCCGAGGAAGCGAAAAGCCGGGCGTTCTCCTTCCCCGCGCCGGAAGAACTGTCGCCGCCGATCATCGCCATGGAAGGCGCCGAGGTCGGCTATGGAGAGGTGCCGGTGCTGCGCAAACTGTCGCTGCGGATCGATCAGGACGACCGCATCGCGCTGCTGGGCAAGAACGGTCAGGGCAAGTCAACGCTGGCCAAGCTGCTGTCGGACCGACTGCCGGCGATGTCGGGGCGGATCGTGCGCGCCTCGAAGCTGCGCATCGGCTATTTCGCCCAGCACCAGCTGGACGAGCTGGAGATCGACGAAACCCCGCTGGACCACCTGCGCCGCGAGCGCCCCGGCAGCCCGCCGGCGAAGCTGCGGGCGCAACTGGCGGGGTTCGGGCTGGGCGCGGATCAGGCCGACACGGTGGTCGCGCGCCTGTCGGGCGGTCAGAAGGCGCGGCTGTCGCTGCTGCTGGCGACGTTGGACGCGCCGCATATGCTGATCCTCGACGAACCGACCAACCACCTGGACATGGAAAGCCGCGAGGCGCTGGTCGAGGCGCTGGCCGCCTATTCCGGCGCGGTGATCCTGGTCAGCCACGACATGCATCTGCTCAGCCTCGTGGCCGACCGCCTGTGGCTGGTCAAGGATGGCCGCGTGACGCCCTATGAGGATGATCTGGAAGCCTATCGCAAGATGCTGCTGGCGGGCGAACCGAAGCCCGAGTCCAAGGCCGCGGCCGCTGCGGCGAAACCTGCGCCGAAGAAGCCTTCGCGCGACCGCATCATGGCCATGCGCGCCGAGGTCCGCAAATGCGAGGAGCGGCTGGGCAAGCTGAACGCGATGCGCGACCGGCTGGCCGGCAAGCTGGCCGACCCGGAACTGTACGACGCGCCGCGCATCAACGAGGCCGAGGTCTGGCAGAAGAAATACGCCGAGGTGATGGAGGCGCTGGACCGCGCCGAAAGCCTGTGGCTGGATGCACAGGACAAACTGGAAAAGGCCGGGGGCTGAGCCGCCGCCGCGCCGTGCCTCACGTCTGGACAGGACCGCCCCATGGATCTCGCCTTTGCGCTCAGCACCTTCGTGACGCTGTTTCTGGTCATCGACCCGATCGGCATGTCGCCCCTGTTCCTGGCGCTGACCAGCGGTATGGACAAGGCGCGCCGCCGCAGCATCGCCTTCCGCGCCTGCGCCATCGCCTTCGTGGTGCTAACAATCTTCGGCCTGTTCGGCAACGCGGTGCTGGAAGGGCTGGGGATTTCGCTGCCGGCCTTCCGCATTTCGGGCGGGCTGATGTTGTTCCTGATCGCCGTGGACATGCTGTTCGAACGCCGCACCGAACGCCGCGAGGGCCGCACCCCGGATGCCGATCACGACCCGTCGGTGTTTCCGCTGGCCACGCCGCTGATCGCCGGGCCGGGGGCGATGGCGGCGATGGTCCTGCTGACCGGCAGCGGCGCGCCGGGCTGGCTGGGCATTCTGGAGGTGCATCTGGTGCTGGCCGCCGTCATCGGGCTGGTGCTGCTGCTGTTCCTGATCTCGGGCGTGATCGAACACATTCTGGGCCGCACCGGCATTCTGGTGGTCACCCGCCTGCTGGGGATGCTGCTGGCCGCGCTGGCGGTGCAATTCGTGCTGGACGGCCTGCACGACCTCGGGGTGCTGACCCTGACGTGACTTCGAGTGCGACAGTGCCTATCTGAAAGGGCAGGCTTGGAGGCGCACATGGGTTCTGACCAGATCGGATCGCTGATCTATCTCATTCTTCTGGGGCTGCTGGTGGGCAGCTATGTGCTGGTGGCGAACCGGCGCAACCTTGGACAGATGACCCGGCACGCGGTGCTTTGGGGGCTGATCTTTCTGGGCATCGCCGTGGGGGCCGGGCTGTGGCAGGACATCCGGCAGGGCAGTACCCTGCAACAGAGTGTGCAGGCCGAGGGCGAGACCATCACCCTGAACCGGCTGCGCGACGGGCATTTCCACATGGCGCTGAAGATCAACGGCGCGCCGGTCAACTTCCTGGTGGATACCGGTGCTACCGAAATGGTGCTGAGCCTTGAGGATGCCGCGAAGGTCGGCATCGACACCGGCAAGCTGGCCTTTCTGGGTCGCGCCCGCACCGCCAACGGCCAGATCGAAACCGCGCGGGTCTGGCTGGACCGGGTCGAACTGGCCGGACAGGTGGAAACCAAGGTGCCCGCGCAGGTCAGCCGGGGCGACATGCCGGGCTCGCTTCTGGGCATGTCCTATCTGTCGCGGTTCGAGCAGATCACCATCAACGGCGACCGAATGGTGCTGACCCGCTGACGGCCCCCTGCCCGCGCGATCAGCGCTTGCGTTCCCAGCGGCCGCTTTCCTCGCTCCAGTATTCGGCCTCGGCGCCGGCGGCGGTCAGGGCTTTCCATTGTCCACGGGCGTGGCCAAGCGCCTCCGCATTGCCGCCATCGAACAGGATAAAGGTCCGATCCAGCGCGGCGGCCTCCCCCTCCCCCACCGGGGCGCCCTCGATGCTCATCAGGCAGCGGGTGGCGGGGGACAGGGTTTCCGACAGGGTCAGCAGCACCGGTTGCAGGTCGTCCTGCGGTCCGCCCGCCAGTCCATGGGGCAGGAAGGCGGCCTCATCCCCAAGCCAGAGGTTCTGATCCAGCCAGTCAAGCTTTTCGGCGCTGCGCCCGCGCACCTCGACCCGCAGCCCGGCGCCGATGGCGCGTTCCAGCAGACGGGCCAGCGCGTTTTCGACCGGGCTTCGGGTCAGGTGGTAAAAGCGGACAACGCCCATCAGTCTTCCAGCATGTCCTGCACCAGCCGGTCCAGCGCCAGCACGCCCCAGCCGCTGGCGCCCTTGGGCGCGAAGGCGGTCGCCTCGGGGGTCCGCGCGACCCCGGCAATGTCCAAATGCACCCAGGGCGTGCCGTCCTTGATGAACCGTTGCAGGAACTGCGCGGCGGTGATCGATCCCGCCGGGCGGCCGCCGACGTTCTTCATGTCAGCGATCTGGGATTTCAGCTGCTTGTCATAGGCCGGGTCCAGCGGCATCCGCCAGGCGCCCTCGCCCTCGGCCTCGGCGGCTTTCAGGAAGGCGCCTGCCAGCGCGTCGTCATTGGCAAACACCCCGGCCCTGGCATGGCCCAGCCCTATGATGACCGCCCCGGTCAAGGTGGCCAGATCGACGATGCTACGCGGCTCGAACCGCTGTTGCGCGTACCACAGCACATCGGCCAGAACGAGCCGCCCCTCGGCATCGGTGTTGATGACCTCGACCGTGTCGCCCTTCATCGAGGTGATGACATCGCCGGGGCGGATCGCCTTGCCGTCGGGCATGTTTTCGACCAGCCCGACCAGACCCACCACATTGGCGCGCGCCTTGCGCAGGGCCAGCGTGCGCATGACACCCGCCACCACGCCCGCGCCGCCCATGTCGGCGGTCATCTCCTCCATGCCGCCGGCGGGCTTGATGCTGATGCCGCCGGTGTCGAAGACCACGCCCTTGCCGACCAGCGCCAGCGGCGGTTCGCCCTCGGCCCCGCCGTTCCAGCGCATCACAACCACCTTGGACGGGCTTTCCGAGCCCTGCCCGACCGCCAGCAGGGTGCGCATCCTCAGCTTTTCCAGCTCGGGTTCTTCCAGAATCTCCACGTCCAGCCCGATTTCCTGCATGGCGGCAAGGCGGGCGGCGAAATCGTCGGTGGTCAGGATGTTGGCGGGCGCATTGATCAGGTCGCGGGTGAAGAACACGCCTTCCGCGCGGGCGGCCATGTCGCGGGCGGCGGCGGCCACCGCCTCGGGGCGCGTCACCATGACCGAGACCCCGCCTTCCTCCGGTGCGGCCTCGGACTTGTGATCGGTGAAGGCATAGGTGCGCAGCGCCAGCCCGAAGGACAGATCTGCGGCGCGCGGATGAGCGCCGGCCAGAATCAGCAGCGGCTTGCCATCCTTGGCCCCGGCGATGGTGGCCCCGGCCTTGCGCACCGACAGCGCATCGGCCTTGCGATCCAGCTTGATCACCTGCACCGCCGTCGCGGCCATATTGGCGGGAAAGCCCATTTCCAGCGCCTGCCCGGCCTTCAGATCGGCAAAGCCCGCGCTTTCGACCGCGCGCAGCAAGGCCCCGCGGGTCAGCTTGTTGACCCGGCGCGCTGCCGGATCCAGCTTGGCCTCGGCCCCCACCAGGACGACGACACGGCCTTCGGCCAGGGCGATCCTGTCCAGATCAAGTTCTTCGAACCGGATGGCGACGGGGGTGGTCATGAGGCATCTCCAGTGTTGCTGTTCCCTTTTCAGTAATCGTGCCGCGCCGCGATGGCCAGAGACCAGTTTTCCATTGCGGCCGGATCGGTTAAGACCGGGGACACGAACACGGAAAGGGTGGTGAGTGGGGCGTTTCGACCGGTATATCCTGTCCCAGCTGATGCGGGTCTTCGGCTTCTTTGCGCTGGTGCTGGTCGGGATCTATTGGGTCAACCGCGCGGTGATCCTGCTAGACCGCTATCTGGCCGAAGGCCAGGGCGGCGGGCTGGTGCTGCAGCTGACCCTGCTCAGCGTGCCGGGCATCATGTTGATCGTGCTGCCGGTGGCGGGCTTCGTGGCCGCCGCCTATACCACCAACCGCCTGCACGCGGACAGCGAGTTGGTGGTGGTACAAGCGACCGGCTATTCCGCCTTCCGGCTGGTGCGGCCCTATGCAATCTTCGGGGTGATCGTGCTGCTGCTGATGTCGCTGCTGGCGCATCTGGTGGTGCCCGCCGCCGCGCGCGAGTTGAACCGCCTGGAGGCCCAATTGGCCGATGCGATCTCGGCCCGGCTGCTGGTGCCCGGCACCTTTCAAAGCCCGACGCGCGGTGTCACCGTCTATGTCCGCGACATCTCGCAGGATGGCACGCTGGAGGGGCTGCTGGTCACCGACCGCCGCGAGCCCGCGCGCGAGACCACCTATAGCGCCCATCAGGCCCTGCTGGTGCGGCACGAGGACGGGCCGCGGCTGGTGATGTTCGACGGCATGGCCCAGACCCTGACCCACAGCACCGGGCGGCTGGCCACCACGGTATTCGACGATTTCACCGTGGCCATCGGCGATCTGGCCACCGCCCCGGCGCAGCGGCGGCTGGACCAGCGGCAACTGTCGACCATGACCCTGCTGAACCCCACCCCCGAGATCGAGGCGCAGACCCGGCGCAACGCCGCCTACCTGCAACGCGAGGCGCATCTGCGGATCACCCAGGCGCTGCTGTCGGCCACCGCCGCCGTGGTGGGTTTCGCGGCGCTGATGCTGGGCGGGTTCAGCCGCTTCGGCCTGTGGCGGCAGGTGGCCTTTGCCATCGTGCTGGTGGTGCTGGTCAAGCTGGTGGACAATGCCGCCATCGATATCGCCAAGACCGATCCGTCGAAATGGCCGCTGGTCTAT
Organism: Meridianimarinicoccus marinus; assembly: GCF_040689105.1. NCBI lineage: Bacteria > Pseudomonadati > Pseudomonadota > Alphaproteobacteria > Rhodobacterales > Paracoccaceae > Meridianimarinicoccus > Meridianimarinicoccus marinus. The sequence goes on along the minus strand of NZ_JBFBVU010000001.1, from coordinate 226,129 downwards.
GTGCCCTGCCTGATGGCGGCGGTGCTGTGCCTGATGCTGCTGGCGGTGGCCGACAGCACCCTGGGCGCGCGGCTGCGCCGACGGAGGCGGGCATGATCCTGCACCTGTATTTCGCCCGCAAGTTCCTCACGACCTTCGCGGTGATCCTGGCCGGGTTCACCCTGTTCATGTGGCTGGTGGAACTGCTGGAACACATCCGCCGTTTCGACACCGGCGAGGTCAGCTTCGGAATGCTGGCCTATATGGCCCTGCTGCATCTGCCCGAGGTATTGTATCAGATCCTGTCACTGATCGTGCTGTTGACGGCGGTGACCATGTTCATCTCGCTGGCGCGCACCTCGGAACTGGTCATCACCCGCGCCACCGGACGGTCGGCGATCCGCAGCCTTGTGGCCCCGGCGCTGGCGGCGATGGCCCTGGGCTGCGTGGTCGTGGCCATCGGCAACCCGATCGTGGCCGCGATTTCCAAGGAATACAACGAAACCGAAAACCGTATCCGCGGCTCGGAACGCGTTGTCTCGGTCAGTCGCGAGGGCCTGTGGCTGCGCCAGGGCCGCCCCGGCGAGCAGGTGGCCATCCACGCCGAAAGCGCCAATATGGACGGCACCAAGCTGTTCGGAGTGTCCTTCTTCAGCTTCGACGGCGAGGATCGTCCGCTGTACCGGATCGACGCGGCCTCGGCGGAACTGGGCAACGGCGCGTGGGTGCTGATGCAGGCCAAGCGCTGGGATTTCGACGCCGACGGCAATCCCGAGGCAAGGGCCCAGACTATCCAGGCGACCTCGGTACCCACCGATCTGACCCGCAACCAGATCCGTGACAGCTTCGGCACCCCCTCGGCGATCCCGATCTGGGAGTTGCCCGAGTTCATCGCCCGGCTGGATGTGGCCGGGTTCTCGGCCCGGTCGCACCGGGTCTGGTTCCAGGCGGAACTGTCCAAACCGCTCAGCTTTCTGGCGATGGTTCTGGTGGGGGCGATGTTCACCTTGCGGCATACCCGGTTCGGCCGCACCGGGCTGATGGTTCTGGCCGCGGTGCTGTGTGGTTTCGGGGTCCATTTCGTCGGCAATCTGGCGCAGGTCATGGGCGACAGTGGACAGTTGCCGGTAATGGTGGCCATCTGGGCGCCACCCGCCGCCGCCATCTGCATGGCGCTGGCCACATTGCTGCATTACGAGGACGGTTGAGCATCGTGTCGCGACGCCCCCTTCTGCCTGCCCTGCTGACCCTGCTGGTCGTGACCCTGACCGGACTGGGGCTGGCGGGGCCTGCGCGGGCGCAGCAGGACGCGGCCCCGGTGTTGACCTCTCTGGCCGCCGATCTGGTGCAGATCGAGGGCGAGGATGTGCTGGTGGCCACCGGCAACGTCGAGATCTTCCACGGCGACACCCGGTTGCGCGCCGACAGCCTGCGCTATGACCGCGCCACGGACCGGATTTTCGTCGCCGGTCCGATCACCATCATCGACGCCGATGGAACGATCCTGCTGGCCGATCAGGCGGAATTGCAGGCGGATCTGGAAACCGGCCTGCTCAGCGGCGTGCGCCTGATCCTGGACCGGCAGTTGCAGATCACCGGCGCCGAGATGGCGCGCCGGCAGGGCCGCTATTCCGACCTGCGGCAGGTGGCGGCCTCAAGCTGCGAAACCTGCGAGGATGGCCGCGCGCCCCTTTGGGAAATCCGCGCCAAGCGCGTCGTCCACGACGAAGAGCTGAAACAGATCTATTTCTACCACGCGCGCTTTCGCATCTGGGGCGTGCCGGTGTTCTACCTGCCCACCCTGCGCGTACCCGATGGCACCGAGGACCGGGTGTCGGGCTTCCTGACCCCGTCGTTCTATTCGACGACGGAATTCGGCTATGGCCTGAAGCTGCCCTATTACTATGTCATCAACGAGCATTCCGACCTGAAGCTGACGCCCTATGTGGCCACCGATTACACCACGACGCTTGAGGCGCGGTACCGGCAGGCGTTTGCCAATGGCAACATCACCGTCGATGGCGCGGTATCGCAGGACTCCATCGAGCCGGGCAAGACGCGCGGGTATCTGTTCGTCAACGGGGCATTCCGGGTGCCCTATGACTTCTCGCTGAATTTCGATCTCGAAACGACCTCGGACGATCCCTATTTGCGCGACTATGGCTATTCCGAGAAGGACCGTCTGGACAGCGCCATCACACTGCTGCGCACCCGCGAGGACGAGCGGATCTGGGCCAATGTCACCCACTACCAGTCGCTGCGCGCCGACACCACCAACGAGGATGAATACGAACCTGTGCTGTCCGGCGATCTGCGCTGGAACCACCGCTATCAGCCGGCCGCTCTCGGCGGCTGGCTGGACACGGATCTGATCGGCCACTTCCATGTGCGCGATTCCGACGAGAACATCATCGGCCGCGACATGGCGCAGTTGCGCGGCCGGGTCGACTGGGCGCGGGACTGGACCGGGTGGAACGGGTTGCGGATGCAGGCGCGCACCCGGCTGAACGCCGAGGCCAAGCAGATCACCAACGACGACCGCTATCCCACCTATCAGACCGCGCTCATTCCCGAGGCCGCCGTGACCCTGTCCTGGCCGATGATCAGCCCGGCCAGCGACGGCGTGTCCTACATGCTGGAACCGGTCGCCCAGTTCGCCTGGTCCGACGCGGGTCAGATCCGATCGCCCAACGACGACAGCCGGGCCGTGACGCTGGATACCGGCAACCTGTTCCGCCTGAACCGCTTTCCGGGACTGGACCGCTACGAGGACGGCGGCCGCGTCAACCTGGCCCTGCGCTGGAGCCGCCAGTCCACCGACGGCCTGACGCTGGCCCTGACCGGCGGGCGCATCTACCGCTACGACGATTGGGATATCTTCCCGGACGGATCGGGGCTGAGCGGGCCGCGCTCGGACTGGCTGGCGCAGGTGGACATCGATTTTTCGAACAACCTGGCGCTGCGCACCCTGACCCTGCTGGACAACGACTTTGAACCGGCTCTGTCGCAGACCCGGCTGTCGCTGACCTATGGCGACCTCGATCTCAGTTCCAGCTACATCTGGCAGCGCGAAGATCGCAGCAGCGACCAGACCAAGGATCTGAACGAGATCGCCGCCAATCTCGACTACCAGATCAACGAAAGCTGGTCGAGCGAGCTGGTCATCCGGCGCGACTATACCGCGAAACGGACCAACTTTGCCGAACTTGGCCTTGCCTATGAAAACGAATGCGTCAGGGTTGATCTTTTCGCCCGCCGCAGATTTAGAGCAACCACCGATGTCGAACCCACGCTCAGCTACGGCCTGTCCGTCAGTCTGCCCGGGTTTGGCAGCAACGAGACCGCTGCGCGCCGCCGCCGCTGCACCAGTTGAGGACCACAGACCCATGGCCATCCTGCCCCTGCTGCGCCGAACGATCCTGGCTGCTTCCCTTGCCCTCGCGCCCGTCGCGGCGGCAGCGCAATCGCCCTTCGACACGGTGGCGCGGGTCAACGATGGCGTCGTCACCCGGTTCGAGGTCGAGCAGCGCGAGTTGTTTCTGAACGTGCTCAGCATCCTGGAGGCGGATCGCGACACCGCGCTGGACTCGCTGATCGAGGATCGCCTGAAGCTGGACGCCGCGGCCACCGCCGGAATCCTGCCGACCACGGATGAACTGGAATTCGCGATGGAGAATTTCGCCGGCCGCGCCAATGTCAGCAAGGAAGAATTCATCGCCGCGATTGCCGATGTGGGCATTCAGGAGCAGACCTTCCGCGACTATGTCCGGTCTCTGCTGGCCTGGGGCGACGTGGTGCGCGAACGTTTCGCCAGCCGCGCCCGCCCGACCGAGGAAGAGGTCGACCGCGCTATGGCGCTTGGCACTGGCGACCGCTCGACCCAGGTCAGGCTGGCCGAGATCATCCTGCCAATGAACACGCAGGTGGCCGAGATCAACGAAGAGCGCGCCGAAGTCTTTCAGAAGATGACCAGCTTCTCGCAGTTCTCGAACGCGGCGCGGCAGTATTCGATCTCGCCGTCGCGGGTCAATGGCGGCGAGTTGGCCTGGCGGCCGCTGTCGGAACTGCCGCCGCAGATCGCACCGCTGTTCCTGTCCATGCAGCCCGGCGAAGTCACCGAACCGCTGCTGACCAATGGCGGGTTGGTGCTGTTCCAGTTCCGCGCCCTGCAGGACGCGCGCCCGTCGCTAACCGGCAATGTGACGCTGGACTTCATCCGGGTCGCCCTGCCCATCGGCACCAGCCCCACCGCCGAGATCGCCCGCATCCGGCCCGAGGTCGACCGCTGCGAGGATCTTTACGGGGTCTATTTCGGCGGCCCGCCCGAGCAGGTGCAGCGCACCACCGAGGCCCGCGCCAAGGTACCGGGCGACATCACCCGCGCGCTGGATCTTCTGGACGACGGCGAAATGGCACCGCTGGGCAGTGGCTTCGTGATGCTGTGCGCGCGCACCGGCATCCCGAACGAGGATCTGAGCCGCGAGGACGTGCAACTGCAACTGCTGGCGCGGCGTCTGGACAGTTATGGCGAAAGCTACCTGGAAGAACTGCGCGCCGACGCCTTCATCGAGATCGTGCAATAATGCTGCCGGTGGCGCTGACCTGTGGCGAACCGGCGGGGATCGGTCCCGAGATCGCGGCCAAGGCCTGGGATGCGCTGCGCACCCGGCTGCCGTTCTTCTACATCGGCGATCCCCGGCATCTGCCCTCGGGCACGCCGGTGACCGAGATCGCCGATCCGATGGAGGCCCTGACCGCCTGCAAGCGCGCGCTGCCGGTGCTGACCCATCGCTTTCCCGAACATGCCCATCCCGGCGTACCCTCGCCCGCCAACGCCGCACAGGTGATCGAGGTGATCGCGCGCGGCGTGGATCTGGTGCAGCGCGGCAGTGCGGCGGCGCTTTGCACCGCGCCGATTCACAAGAAGGCGCTGAAGGATGGCGCCGGGTTCGCCTATCCCGGCCACACCGAATACCTGGCCGCGCTGGCCGGGGTGGAGCGGGTCGTCATGATGCTGGCCTGCGAGGGGCTGCGCGTGGTGCCCGCCACCATCCACATCGCCCTGAGCGACGTGCCCCGCGCCCTGACGCCGGACCTTCTGCGCGACACCCTGCGGCTGACCCATCGCGCCCTGCAAAGCGATTTCGGCATCGAGGCACCGCGCATCGCGGTGGCGGGGCTGAACCCGCACGCGGGCGAAGGTGGCGCCATGGGCCGCGAAGAGATCGAGCTCATCACCCCGGTACTGGAGGCGCTGCGCGCCGAGGGGCTGGACCTGAAGGGTCCGGCCTCGGCCGATACGATGTTTCACGCCGCCGCCCGGCGGAACTATGACGTGGCGGTGGCCATGTACCACGATCAGGCGTTGATCCCGATCAAGACCATCGGCTTCGACACCGGCGTTAATGTCACCCTCGGGCTGCCCTTCATCCGCACCTCGCCCGATCATGGCACGGCCTTCGACATCGCGGGCCAGGGGCAGGCCGACCCGACCAGCCTGATCGAGGCGCTGCTGCAGGCCGACCGCATGGCCCGCTTTCGCGCCCAGGCCGACGCATGACCGCCATCGACAGCCTGCCGCCCCTGCGCGAGGTCATCGCCAGCCACGGGCTGAGCGCACGCAAGTCGCTGGGCCAGAACTTCCTGCTGGATCTGAACCTGACCGCCAAGATTGCCCGCAAGGCCGGCGACCTGACCGGTTGCGACGTGCTGGAGATCGGCCCTGGCCCCGGCGGGCTGACCCGGGGCCTGCTGGCCGAGGGCGCGCGCAAGGTCGTCGCTGTCGAAAAGGACCGCCGCTGCCTGCCCGCCCTGCACGAAATCGCCGATGCCTACCCCGGGCGGCTTGAGATCATCGAGGGCGACGCGCTGGAGGTGGATCTGACCGGCCATCTGACCGGCCCGGTACGGGTCGCCGCCAACCTGCCCTATAACGTGGGCACCGAATTGCTGGTGCGCTGGCTGACCCCGGACAGCTGGCCGCCGTTCTGGGACAGCCTGACCCTGATGTTCCAGCGCGAGGTGGCGCAGCGCATCGTGGCCAGGCCCGGCTCGAAAGCCTATGGGCGTCTGGCGCTGCTGGCGCAATGGCGCTGTGACGCGAAAATCGTGCTGGACCTGCCGCCGCAGGCCTTCACGCCGCCGCCCAAAGTCAGCTCGGCGGTGGTTCATCTGACCCGTCTGGACGCGCCCCGGTTCGAGGCCAACCCGAAGACCCTGTCGCATGTGGTGGCCATGGCCTTCAACCAGCGCCGCAAGATGCTGCGCGCGGCCCTGAAGGGACTGGCCCCGGACATCGAGGACCAGCTGCGCGCCGCCGGACTGGAACCCACGGCGCGGGCCGAGGAGATTTCACTGGAAGGGTTCTGCGCGCTGGCCCGGCAATTGCACGGCACCTGACCGCCCGATGCCCGACGCGCACAAGAAAGGCCACGCAGTGGACTGCATGGCCTTGAACAGGTCGTGTACGCTTTGCCCGGAACCCTGGGCCTATTCGGCAACTTTCGTCGGCGCGTCGGTCTCGACTGCCGGGGCCGAAGTGCCGTCTCCGGCATCGTTGGCAGCGCCACCCTTGGGCGCGGCATCGCTGGGCGCCGCCTCGCTTGGGGCGGCGTCCTTCGGTTCCTTGACCTTGGGCTTGCGGGCGCGCCGGGGCTTCGGCTTGGGCTTGGCCGGAGCGCTTTCGGGCGTTTCGACCAGACCGCTGTCCTCGCTGCCCGCCGGCGCCAGATCGAGCACTTCGTTGCTGCTGGTGTTCTGCGGCTCCGCGGCGGCGGCATTGCTGTTGCCGTTGTTGCCATTGCTGCCGTTGTCCTGCGCGGCGTCGTCGCGGGGCCTGTCGCCGGTATCCTCGCCACGGTTTTCGCCCTGCGTGGGCTGCGGGTTGTGGCGCGGCTCGTCCCGGTCGCGCTGTTGGCGGTCGCGGTTCTGCTGTTCTTGCTGCTCGCGCTTGGCCTCGGCGTCGCGCAGCGCCTCGCCCATAAGGCGGGTATAATGCTCGGCGTGCTGCTGGAAGTTCTCGGTGGCAACACGATCGTTGCTCAACTGCGCATCACGTGCAAGTTGGTTGTATTTTTCGATGATCTGTTGCGGCGTACCACGGACCTTGCCCTCGGGGCCAGAACTGTCGAACACGCGGTTGACAATATTGCCGACCGACGACCGGTTGCGGTTCGACTTCGACCGCGATCGTGACTTGGAAGATCTCATACGTAGTTTTCTCGGCCTTAGTTTCTGCCTTCAGCGCGGCGCGGCAATTCTGCCCGGTCTCGATACGGCGCTGTCCATTTTCTGGCTTAGCGTCGGGGGAACAGCCTTCTTTGGCGCTCCAAGCGTCCGACATCCCGGTGTAAACCATGCACGGCGGAGCATGACAAGCAAAAATTGCTGCAAGGTGAACCGTGTGGCCCGCTCAGCCGCACGACAGGGCCATGACGCGGCCCCGGCCATCGAGATCCGGCAGACAGGCGATGCGGGCAAATCCGGCGGCCCGCGCGATCCGGCCCACGTCATCGTCCTGCCCCACACCGATTTCAAGCAGAACACGCCCGCCTTCGGCGAGCAGTGCGGGCACCCCCGGCAGGATGCGGCGATAGGCGTCCAGCCCGTCGCCGCCCGGCGTCAGTGCGCCGCGCGGTTCCCAGTCGCGCACTTCCGGAGACAGGGTCGCGTGGTCGGATTCGGTGATATAGGGCGGGTTCGACACGATCAGGTCGAAAGGGCCTGCCAAGCCGGTCAGCCAGTCGCCCGTGCGCAACTCCGCGCGGTCCTGCACGTCCAGCGCACGGGCATTGCGCCCCGCCACCGCCAGCGCGGCTGCGGAGCTATCGATGCCCAGCCCCGTTGCCTCGGGCCATTCGGCCAGCAGGGTCAGCAGGATGCAGCCGCTGCCGGTGCCAAGATCCAGCAGGCGCGCGGCGGGCCGGTCCAGGGCGGCCAGCACCAGCGCCTCGGTCTCGGGGCGCGGATCCAGAACATCCGGGGTGACGTGGAAGTCGCGTCCGAAGAAGGCCCGCGTGCCGGTGATCTGTGACACAGGCTGGCGGGTCGCGCGTGCGGCAATGGCGGCCTCGAAACGGGCCTGCGCCGCCTCGGGCAACGGATCGTGGAGCACCAGGGTCAGACGGCCCGGCGGCACCTGCAGCGCATGGGCCAGTAGGCGGCGGGCGTCGCCCATCGGGGCCGCGATCCCCGCCGCCGTCAGGCGCGGCAGAGCGGCCTGCAGCGCCTGGGCGCCGGTCATGACTGCAGATCCGCCAGTTGCGCGGCCTGCGCGTCAGAGATCAGCGCGTCGATGAAGTCATCCAGATCGCCCGCCAGCACCTGATCCAGCTTGTAGAGCGTCAGATTGATGCGATGATCGCTGACCCGCCCTTGCGGAAAATTGTAGGTGCGAATGCGTTCGGACCGGTCGCCGGAGCCCACCTGCCCCTTGCGATCCGCCGCGCGTTCATCGGCCAGCCGCTGACGTTCTTCATCGTAAAGCCGCGTCTTCAGCACCTGCATGGCAATGGCGCGGTTCTGATGCTGCGATTTCTCGGAACTGGTGACGACAATGCCGGTGGGGACATGGGTGATCCGTACCGCCGAATCGGTGGTGTTCACATGCTGGCCGCCGGCGCCGCTGGCACGCATGGTGTCGATGCGCAGGTCGCCCGGATCGATGTGGATGTCCACATCCTCGGCCTCCGGCAGCACCGCCACGGTCGCTGCCGAGGTATGCACCCGACCCCCGGATTCGGTGGTTGGCACCCGCTGCACCCGGTGTACGCCGCTTTCGTATTTCATCCGGGCAAACACCCCGGCGCCGTCGATGCGGGCGACAACCTTGGAAATGCCGCCCAGCTCGGTGCCGGTTTCTTCGAGGATTTCAAAGCGCCAGCCCCGCCCCTCGGCATAGCGCTGGTACATGCGCAGCAGATCGCCGGCAAACAGCGCCGCCTCGTCACCGCCGGTGCCGGGGCGGATCTCGATCAGGGCGGCGCGTTCGTCGGCGGCATCCTTGGGCAGCAGCGCCAGTTGCAGCGCGTGTTCGACCTCGGGCAATTGCGCGGTCAGCTCGGGCAGTTCGTCCTCGGCCAGATCCTTCAGCTCGGGATCGTCCAGCATCGACTGCGCCTCGGCGATGTCCGCGCGCAACTGTCGATAGCGGTGGATCTGGGTCACCACCGGGCGCAGGTCCGAATACTCCTTGGCCAGCGCGGCGATATCCTCGCCCGCCGTGCCGTCGGCCATTCTGGCTTCGAGGTATTCGAACCGGGCCGCGATCTGCTCTAGCTTGTCTTCAGGTACCATGCCTGAGGCATCTGTCCGACCCGCGCCATCGGGTCAAGAGGGATTGGGTCCCAGACGGGCCTGCAAGTCCTGCATCCAGTCCGTCACTCGCGCTTCGTTGACCCCCTGATCGTCGCGCCCGAACCGTTGCCGTGCAAAGACAACCAGCCGCACGCCCGCGCCGTCGGGCACCGCTCGCACCGAGATATAGTCGGGAAACCCCCAGAGCGCCGAGCGGGCCACAAAGGTCACGTGGTCCGGGCTTTCGGCCAGAACGTTCACGCGCGGCGTCTGCAGGGCCACCTCTTTCAGAGCCGATATTGCCTGCGCGGGCGTCAGGTCCACCACCATCCCCGGCTCATCGCCATCGCCCGGACGATACAGAACATGCGCCTTGTCCTGCGGCCGCGTTACCATCAGCGGGTCCACATGCCAGACCGCCGGATCCGACGGCGCCAGCCGGACATAGAGCATCCCTGCCGCGATCAGCGTCACCAATCCGATTGCTATCCAAACCATCATGCGCATCTGCCTGCCTTCCTGATCCTGCGGGACAGTTAGCTCATGCGCCGCGCCACACAACCCCGCCGTGGCGGCCCGGTCCGGCCCGACCGGCTGGACAAGCCCGCGCCGCTCTGCCCATCTGCGTCAACCCTTGCCGAGGAGACCTTGATGACCGACGACCTGATCCATGACCCCAAGGGCGGCATGCCCCGCCTGCTGGAAATCATGCGCCGCCTGCGCGACCCCGACAACGGCTGCCCCTGGGACATCGAGCAGACCTTCGACACCATCGCCCCCTATACCATCGAGGAAGCCTATGAGGTCGCCGACGCCATCGAACGCGGCGACATGGGCGAGTTGAAGGGCGAATTGGGCGATCTGCTGTTGCAGGTGGTCTATCACGCCGAGATCGGCGCCGAAGCTGGGCATTTCGATTTCGACGCCATCGCCAACGGCATCTCGGACAAGATGGTCGACCGCCACCCGCATGTGTTCGGCGACGAAAGCCGCGACAAGTCGGCCGAACAACAGACGCTCGACTGGGAAACCCAGAAGGCGCGCGAACGGGCGGCCCGGCAACGTGCCGGTGTGCTGGCCGATGTGGCCCTTGGACTGCCGGCGGCGATGCGGGCGCAGAAGCTGCAGAACCGCGCCGCGCGCGTCGGCTTTGACTGGCCCGACACCAGCATGGTGCTGGACAAGCTGGCCGAGGAAAGCCGCGAGTTGGTCGAGGCCCGAGACACCCTTGGCACCGCCGAGATCGCTGAGGAATTCGGCGATCTGCTGTTCGTTGTCATCAATCTGGGCCGGCATCTGGGCGTGGACACCGAAACCGCCTTGCGGGCCGCCAACGCCAAATTCACCCGCCGGTTCGAAGCCATCGAGGCGACGCTGGCCGCGCAGGGCCGTGGTCCCGAGGACTCCTCGCTGGAGGAAATGGACGCCATCTGGAACGCCACCAAGGCCGCTGAAAAATCCGTGCGTCAAGACTGACCCCCCCGGCGCGGCCCCGGGCCCGCCCCCGGCGCGACATTCCGACTTTTTTTGTCAGCTACCCGGATCAGGTCTTGACCGATCCGGCGAGTTTCGATTTATCTCCGGCAAACACGACAAAAACAGTCAAGCTAAAAACCGGAGTTTCCCGATGCTGACCCGCCTGAACCATGGCCTGAGCGCCACCTTTCTGGTCCTCGCCGCCGTTCCCGCCCTCGCGGACGAGGTCAACGTGTATTCCTACCGTCAGCCCGAACTGGTGGAACCGCTGTTCGACGCCTTCACCGAACAAACCGGCATCACCGTCAATTCGGTGTTCCTCAGCAAGGGTCTGGTCGAGCGCCTGAAGTCCGAGGGTGACCGCTCCCCCGCCGATCTGGTGCTGACCACCGACATCTCGCGCCTGTCGCAACTGGTGGAAGAAGGCGTCACCCAGCCGGTGGAGAACGCCACGCTGGAGGCCCAGATCCCGGCACTGTTCCGCGATCCCGGAAACCAGTGGTTCGGCCTGACCAGCCGCGCGCGCGTGGTCTATGCCTCGAAGGATCGCGTCTCCGATGGCGAGGTGACCACCTATGAAGACCTGGCCTCGGACAAATGGGAAGGCCGCATCTGCACCCGCTCGGGCACCAACGCCTATAACGTCGCACTGACGGCGGCGGTGCTGGCGCACCACGGCGAAGACGGGGCCACCGAATGGCTGGAAGGGGTCAAATCCAACCTCGCCCGCAAGCCCCAGGGCAACGACCGGGCGCAGGTCAAGGCGATCTGGGCCGGCGAATGCGACATTGCCATCGGAAACACCTATTACATGGGCCTGATGCTGAAGGACGACGAACAGAAGGCATGGGCCGACAGCGTGCGCATCGTCTTCCCCACGTTCGAGGACGGCGGCACCCATGTGAACGTCTCGGGCATGGCGATGACCAAATCCGCGCCGAACCGCGAGAACGCCATCAAGCTGATGGAATTCCTGTCCTCGACCGGAGGTCAGGAACTCTATTCCGAGATCAACAACGAATACCCGGTGGACCCGAATGTCCCGTCCTCGGATCTGGTGTCCTCGTGGGGCAGCTTCACCGCCGATGACGTGAACCTGATGGATCTGGCCAAGCTGCGCCCGGCCGCCCTGCGCCTGACCGAAACCGTCGATTTCGACGGCTGATCGCGGACCTGACCCGCGATGTGCCCCGGCGTCCCCACCGCCGGGGCTTTTCTTTTTCGCATGACCTGCCAAGACTGCGTCCATGACCACAGCCCACGCCCCCACCCCGCGCAAGATCATCATCGACACCGACCCCGGACAGGACGACGCCGTCGCCATCCTGCTGGCGCTGGCCTCGCCCGAAGAGATCGACCTGCTGGGCATCACCACGGTGGCCGGCAACGTGCCGCTGGCGCTGACGACGAAGAACGCCCGCATTGTCTGCGAACTGGCCGGGCGCAGCGATGTGAAGGTCTTTGCCGGGGCCGAGGGCCCGCTCGAACGACCCCTGCGCACGGCAGAGCATGTCCATGGCGACACCGGCCTGAACGGCCCGGCCCTGCCCGACCCGGTGATGCCGTTGCAACCCATGCCAGCGGTGGATTTCATCGTCGAGACCCTGCGGAACGAGCCCTCGGGCAGCGTCACGCTGTGCCCGCTCGGCCCGCTCACCAACATCGCCATGGCGCTGCAGAAAGCCCCCGACATCGCCCCGCGCATCGCCGAGATCGTGCTGATGGGCGGCGCCTATTTCGAGGTCGGCAACATCACCCCGGCAGCCGAATTCAACATTTACGTCGATCCCGAGGCGGCGAAGATCGTCTTTGCCTCGGGCGTCAAGCTGACGGTGATGCCGCTGGATGTGACCCACAAGGCGCTGACCACCGAGCCGCGCGTGGCGGCCTTTCGCGACATGGGCACCCCGGTGGGCCGCGCGGTGGCCGAATGGACCGATTTCTTCGAACGGTTCGACATGGAGAAATACGACAGCCCCGGCGCGCCCCTGCATGATCCCTGCGTCATCGCCTGGCTGATCCGGCCCGAACTTTTCTCGGGCCGTTTCATCAACGTCGAGATCGAAACCGAAAGCGCGCTGACGCGCGGCATGACCGTGGCGGACTGGTGGCGCGTCACCGACCGTGCACCCAACGCCATGTTCATCGGCGAGGTGGATGCCGACGGATTCTTCAAGCTGCTGACGGACCGCATCGCGCGGCTCTAGCCATGACGTGACGGGCGGTCGCAGCCGGGCGGGCCACGGACCGGCGTGGCGATGCGGCCCGCGGCACCGCCGGCTTCGGTGACGGTGGCCACCTGGATTTCGGACGGATGTCGGCAGCCTCGGCCACCCTTTGAGACGTCAATCGCCGGGCGACGAGTTCCGGGACGACGCTACTGGGATCACCACGATTCATGCCGATCTTCGGTTTCATGTTCAGTCCCCGGAGTCGTTGTCGCCGTCCGCGCCGCGGGTGCGGGCGAGGGTCTAAAACGTGTTTGTCAGACGGTCTCACAACGCACAGCCCGTAGCAGGGGGATAGCGTTCCTGCGGCCCGTCCGAAATCCGGGAGTGCTGGGCCAGCTTGTTGTTGCGGCGGTTAACCTGTTGCGAGGACAGGAAGCGCGCGACAAAGCCGGCGTTGTATTGCCGATGGGTTTCGACCCGCTGTTCGTTGCGGCTGGCTTCAACGATGGCGACGTGAAACTGCCTGTCCAGCCGGAAGAATTCGAGCGGCTTCACACTGTCCGAGCCTTCGACCTTACACGCGCCAGGGCAGACGATGTCGGCGATCTCGACCAGGGTGGCCTCGCGGCAGGCGGCTTCACCCGCCCGCACCTCCAGCGCCCGCAGAACCGAGATGTACTCGCTCAGTTCGTGCAGCGACGGGTCGGCCACATGCGGCCGGCGGCTGGACGAATATTCGACCAGCCCTTCGACTCCCAGCAATCAAAGCGCTTCGTGCAAGGGCGTGCCCCAGGACCTCGGCCAGGTCCCGCTCTGGGATTGCGGTGCCGGGGGAGAGCTTACCAGCAAGATGGACTCGCGCAGATTGCCCGCCGCTTCTTCGGCAAGGATTTTTCGGGGGGCGCATGCCAACCTTTCCCTTCAGGGTTTCCAGCCAGCCACGGCTCACACAACTTCCCCAGTTCAGGACCATCGGGTCCAGCGGTTTCAACAGGTCGATCAGACGCGCGAATCTTGTTGGCGGCGCGCTCGATCGGACGCGCGTACGGCTTGGAATAACAGACCAGAATCATTTCCTCCGTGCGGCCGCCCGGCAGCTTGAACACTGGCCTGCCGGTCAGCTTGACCATCAACTCCCGGATCGCAAAGTCCACCGCCGGGACAGCGGACATGCCGATGCCCTTGCGCCCCAGGCATGCGCGCGGAGGCATATCTTTTCTCAGAGGCAGGCAACGTCGAACCGATCCTCGCCGATCACCATGGGGGCAAACCATTTGTCGATCGCCTGTTTCACCACGATCGGCGCCAGGGCGGCGTAACCGATGCCGATGGTGCCAACGTCGGTCTCGATCTCGCAGGTCAGCCGCTGGTGGAACCGGAAGGACGACATCGCATCGCCCTTTTTCCACAAGCCATCGCTGGCACTGGTGCGGAAATGACCGGCGGGCGCAGCGGTGGTGCACCTCCGGGTCCAGACATGGATGCGGACGGAGTATATCCTGATCCTTGTTGTTCTCCGGTCGACTCGAGCGGCGAGCATTGTTTGGAAAGATGTCTCCAGACCATCGGGCCGAACAGGGTCAGAGCCACAAGAACAAGAAAGAAAAGAGAGACGGGGCGGGTCACGATCAGCAGCCAATTTTCGTCCAGCATCAGCACGGACTGACCCTGTCGGGTTTCAAGCATGGCGTCCTGGATCAGGCCGATGAAGAAGAAGATCACGTTGACCAGCATCATCGACCAGAAGATCGCGAAGGCAAAATCGGCCTGCTCGGTCAACATGGTCGGTGCCGGAGGCAGGACATGCACCATCGGACCCGGCAGGATCGCCACCGCGGTCGGGCTGCCGGGGATCTCCAGCGCCAGCGTGGGCACCATCGCGCTGCCGGTTGCCGAGTATCACACCGCCTCGGTCCCCGCGATGCCGTCGAGCAACCCGTGGCCGAATTCCTCCGGCCACCTGGACCAGCGCTTGGCTTCATTGTAGCCGATCATGGAAGCGACCGTTGCTCTTCTGCGGGAAGAACGCCGATGAAGGTGCCAATGCCGGACGACCGCAGGAATATCTTCCAGAAGCGGGAACAGTCCTTGCGGCTGGGCAGTATGATTTCTCGGTGACGACCGCCTGGCGGTTCATTTGCAGGTTGTTGGCCTGAACCAGAAGTTCCGAAATGCCGAAGACACCGATGATCTAGGGCACGAAGGGAATCCCTCCGCTGGGTTTGTTCATGCCGAACGTGAACCGCTCGACCGAGGTCAGAAAATCGATGCCAACGGTGGCCGCCAGCTCGCCGAAGGCTCCCGACAGGATATTCTTGACCGGCGCGCCATCCCGGATCGATGCCAGCGCTGACAGGCCGAACACGGTCAGCGCGAAATGCTCCGGCGGGGCACAATTACTGGCGAACGGGACATCAGCGGCGCGCGGCCATCAAGCAGACCACCGAGAGGATCCCGCCGATGGTCGAACACACCGCCGCCATGCCCAGCGCACGGCCTGCCTCGCCCTGTTGCGCCAGAGGATAGCCATCCTGACCGGTGGTGACGGCAAGGCCGGGAAGCGCCCACAAGGCCACCGTCCAGAAGCGGCGTTCGCCCCACCGAGCCGCCAGTGATACCGCGAAAAGCTCAAGCCCCGGGATCAGGTCGATCTCGGCAATCAGGACACAGCCAATCAACGGCCCCGTGGTCATCTGCACCCTCATTGTCAGCCGCTCCGGCGCGAGGCTGGTTTCGCGAAACAGCAACCAGATCCCTAGAAAGATGATCAGCCGGATGACAAGCTGCGGAATGTCGGACGGCTGCATCCCCCGTTTCAGGATCGGCGGAACCCGGTCGAACTGGGTGGACAGCCAGAACGCCCAGTTGCTGACCGCGAAGGTTCCCAGAAGGAACGCAGATCGGGAAATTTCGCGGCGTAGCACGGTGGGTTCGGGGGCCTGTCGCACCGTTTTGCCTTTGTGGAAGAAAGGAACGGCGCGGCGCGCGGAGGAACCCGCCGCGCCTGTTGGTCAGTTCACTCGATGGAATCCAGCTTTTTCAGAGCCGAAATCATCTCGGTGAGCATGGTGGTATTCGGCGCCCCCACTCCTGCGAGCCGACGACAGGATTGCTGTCCAGACCCACCGAGTCCAGGAACCCCTGACAGACAGACGGGTTCATCGAATTCAGCAGGGCGGCCTTGATCTGCTCGGCACCCACATCAGGCGTATCCTTGGGAACAACAAATCCGCGCACTGTCGAGACGCTCACGTCGATGCTCATCTCCTTGGGGATCGTCACGTCCGGCAAGCCGGCCATGCGCGTGTCGGCCAGCACAACGATCGGTCAAACGTCGCCCGCATTGATCTGCGACCGGGCTACGGCCGGGTTCAGAGCGGCCACGTCCCCGGCGTCGGCCACCACTTGGGCGACCAGTTCGCCGCCGACGAACAACACCATTTTCTGGGTCTGCATGCCCCCTGCATGGAGCACATGAACCCCGAGACATCGTCGATGTTGCCAGGATGCGGGGTGCCATAGCTGATCAGGACTTCTTTCTGAGCGGCGACGAAGGTCTCGGCATAGGCGCATGGCATCCCGGAGCGGCGGAACCTATATCTACCTTATCACATAAAGGTTCGCCATGACGCTCCAGATCCCCTTCGACAACAGCTATGCCCGCCTGCCGGATCGATTCTACGTCCGGCAAACGGCCGATCCGGTGACCCGCCCCGGCCTCATCGTGATCAATGCCGGTCTTGCGGCGGACCTGGGGATCGAAGCCGAGGCTCTGGCCAGCGAGCCGGGTCTTGCGGTTCTCGCCGGCAACGCGGTGCCCGAGGGGGCCGTGCCGCTGGCGCAGGCCTATGCCGGGCATCAGTTCGGCGGCTGGTCGCCGCAACTGGGCGATGGCCGCGCGCTGCTGCTGGGCGAGGTTCTGGACGGCAGCGGGAACCGCCGCGACATCCAGCTCAAGGGCTCGGGCCGCACGCCGTTCTCACGCATGGGCGATGGCCGCGCGTGGCTTGGCCCGGTGCTGCGCGAATACGTGGTCTCGGAGGCAATGCACGCCATGGGCATCCCCAGCACCCGCGCGCTGGCCGCCGTCACCACCGGCGACCGGGTGTTTCGCGAAGGCGGTGCGATGCCGGGCGCGGTGCTGACCCGCGTCGCCGCCAGCCATATCCGGGTCGGCACCTTCCAGTATTTCGCCGCCCGTTGCGATGAAGACGCCGTGCGCCTGCTGGCCGACCATGCCCGCACCCGCCACTACCCGCAGGCCGACACCGCGCTGGACCTGCTGAACGCGGTGATCGACGCGCAGGCCCGTCTGATCGCGAAATGGCTGGGCGTGGGGTTCATCCACGGGGTGATGAACACCGACAACATGACGATCTCGGGCGAGACCATCGACTATGGCCCCTGCGCCTTCATGGACCGGTTCGAGGCCGGCAAGGTGTTCAGCTCCATCGACCAGTTCGGCCGCTATGCCTACAACCGCCAGCCCGACATCGCGGTGTGGAACATCGCGCAGCTGGCCACCTGCCTGCTGCCGCTGATCGACCCGGATCAGGATCGCGCGGTCGAGATCGCCACCAAGGCCGTGCACCGTTTCCCGGAGGTCTTCGCGCTGGAATGGCTGGCGGTCTTTCGCGCCAAGCTGGGGCTGACCGCCGATCCCGATGACGAGGATCTGGCCGAGGCCGACAGTCATCTGATCAACGACCTGCTGTCCGCGATGGAAACCGGGCGCGCGGATTTCACCAACACCTTCGCCGGGCTGGCCACCGGCACCGCGGATCGGGCCTTTGCCGACCCGGCCCCGCTGGCCCCGTGGCAGCTGCGCTATGCCGCCCGGCTGGCACAACAGGGCGGTGCCGATGCGGCAGCGATGGCCGCCGCCAACCCGCAGGTCATTCCGCGCAACCATCTGATCGAGTCGATGATCTCCCGTGCTGTCGAGGGCGACCTCGCCCCCTTCCGTGCCCTGCTGGAAACTGTCACCGCCCCCTTCGCCCCGGCGCCGGAAAATTTCACCCGCCCGCCCGAACCGGACGAAGAAGTGCGCCAGACCTTCTGCGGCACCTGAACCCGCCCTTGCGTGAGCGCCGGTGCCGCAGGTTTAGAGGTGGAGACGGCGGCACAAATCCCGTAAGCCAGTGCCCATCGAAGCCACGAGACGACGCGATGACCGACACCATCACAGCCCGCTGCGAAGAAAAAGGCCTGCGCATGACCGAGCAGCGCCGGACCATTGCCATGGTTCTGGAACGGACCTCGGATCACCCGGATGTAGAGGAACTCTACACCCGCGCATCGGCGGTCGATCCGCGCATCTCGATTGCCACGGTCTATCGCACGGTGAAACTGTTCGAAGAGGCCGGCATCCTTGAAAAGCATGAATTCGGCGATGGCCGGGCGCGCTATGAAAGTGCCGACCGCGATCACCACGATCACCTGATCGACATGAATTCGGGCGAGGTCATCGAATTCGTCGACGCCGAGATCGAAGAACTTCAGGAACGCATCGCCGCCAAGCTGGGCTATGAGTTGAAAGGCCACCGGCTGGAGTTGTACGGCGTGCCCAAGAAGCGCCCCGGCTGAGCGGTCCGCCGCCGCCGCCCGAACCTGTCCGCTTGCAGCGCCGCCGCCTTTGGGCGATGTCGGAAGGGCATTCGGTGCGCGCGCGGCAGGGCCCGCGACGGCGCCGTTCCTGACAACAAGTGACGGCAATGGAAAACATCCGCGGCATCGTGCTGATGGTCGCCTCGATGGCGGGCTTCGCGCTTGAGGACATGTTCGTCAAATCGATGGCGGACGGGCTGCCGGTCAGCCAGATCCTGATCCTGCTGGGATTCGCGGGCGCGCTGATCTTCGGCACCTGGGCCAAACTGCGCGGCGAGCGCCTGCTGCCGCCGGAAATCCGGCATCCGCTGATGATCCTGCGCAACGTCGGAGAGATGATCGGCACGGTGATGTTCGTCAATGCCATCGTGCTGATCCCGCTGGCCACGGCCTCGGCGATCCTGCAGGCCACACCGCTGGCGGTGGCGCTGGGGGCCGCGCTGTTCATGGGCGCCGAGGTTGGCTGGCGGCGCTGGCTGGCGATCCTTGTGGGATTTGCCGGGGTGCTGATGGTGGTCCGCCCCGGTCTGGCCGGGTTCGAACCGGCCTCGCTGCTGGCCGTTGGCGCAGTGTTCTGCCTTGCGGCGCGGGATCTGGCCACGCGCGCGGCCCCGGCGCATCTGTCCTCGCCGGTGCTGTCCTGCTGGGGGTTTGCCGCCGCCGGTGTCGCCGGTCTGGTGCTGGTCCCGGTGTCCGGGGCTCCGCACTGGCCGACGCCGGATCATTGGCTGATGCTGGGCGGGGCCCTGGGCTGTGGTGTGGCCGCCTATTACGCCATCACGCTGGCGATGCGGGTGGGCGATGTGGCGGTTGTGACCCCGTTTCGCTATGCCCGCCTGATCTTTGCCGTCATCATCGGGATGCTGGTGTTCGGCGAACGGCCCGACCTGTGGACACTGATCGGCTCGGCCGTAATCATCGGGTCGGGGCTGTACACCCTGATGCGCGAACAGATGCGCCGCCGGGCCGCGCAGAGGGCTTTGGCAGCCATGACTTCTTGATTGCGCTAACATGCCCCACAACTGACGCTTCCCCCGGCAGGGGCAGCAGGGTAAACAACGCGCAGATCAACTTGCGCACAGCGAAGGAACCGTCTTCATGAGCATCATCATCGACATCGTCGGCCGCGAAATCCTGGACAGCCGGGGCAACCCGACCGTGGAAGTGGACGTGATCCTGGAGGACGGCACCCTCGGCCGTGCCGCCGTGCCCTCGGGGGCCTCGACCGGCGCCCATGAGGCCGTGGAAAAGCGCGACGGCGACAAGTCCCGCTATTCCGGCAAGGGCGTTCTGGACGCCGTCGCCGCCGTCAACGGCGAGATTGCCGAAAGCCTGGTGGGCATGGATGCAACCGAGCAGGTCGCCATCGACGGCACCATGATCGAACTGGACGGCACCCCCAACAAGGGCCGTCTGGGCGCCAATGCCATCCTCGGCGTGTCGCTGGCCGCTGCCAAGGCCGCCGCGGATTACACCGGCCAGCCGCTGTATCGCTATGTCGGCGGCACCTCGGCCCGGGTCCTGCCGGTGCCGATGATGAACATCATCAACGGTGGCGAACATGCCGACAACCCGATCGACATCCAGGAATTCATGATCATGCCGGTCAGCGCGACCAACATCCGCGACGCGGTGCGCATGGGTTCGGAAGTGTTCCACACCCTGAAAAAGGAACTGTCAGGCGCGGGCTACAACACCGGCATCGGCGACGAGGGCGGCTTCGCACCGGGGCTGTCGTCGACCACCGAGGCGCTGGACTTCATCCTGCGGTCGATCGAAAAGGCCGGCTACAAGCCCGCCGAGGACATTTACCTCGCGCTCGACTGCGCCTCGACGGAATACTACCGCGATGGCAAATACGACATGAAGGGCGAGGGCAAGGTTCTCACCTCGGAAGACAACGTCGCCTATCTGGCAGATCTCTGCGCCAACTACCCGATCATCTCGATCGAGGACGGCATGGCCGAGGATGACTGGGACGGCTGGAAGGCTCTGACCGACGCCATCGGCGACAAGGTGCAACTGGTGGGCGACGACCTGTTCGTGACCAACCCGGCGCGTCTGGCCGACGGCATCAAGCAGGGCGTGGCCAACTCGATGCTGGTGAAGGTGAACCAGATCGGCTCGCTGACCGAAACGCTGAAGGCCGTCGAGATGGCCCATCGCGCGCGCTATACCAACGTGATGTCGCACCGCTCGGGCGAGACCGAGGATGCCACCATTGCCGATCTGGCGGTTGCCACCAACTGCGGCCAGATCAAGACCGGCTCGCTGTCGCGCTCGGACCGGCTGGCGAAATACAACCAGCTGATCCGCATCGAAGAGATGCTGGGCGAAACCGCCGAATACGCCGGGCGCTCGATCCTGAAATAATCGCTGCCGACTTGGCACGACGAAGGGGGCCGCAAGGGCCCCCTTTTGCATGTACGGGTATGGCAGGTTGGCAGTCAGGCAGGGGACGGGCGGTTATTCGAACCAGCCCTTTTCAACTTCGGGCAGACCCATCAGCGAGTCTTCGGTGTGGCGCGTCACCAGCGCATAGTCGTCATCTCCGTCCGCCAGCGGAACGATGCGCACGTTCTCCATCGGCAGCAGCACATGCTTGTCGCCGATGCCCAGGAAGCCGCCCACATCGGCGACGATGCCGACCATCTGGCCACTGGAGTTCAGAACGATATCCTCGATCTCGCCAATGGCCTTCCAGCTGTCGACTGCGGCCTCGATCGGGCCATCGTCTTTCCACGGCACATCCGACAGGTCGGTGTAGATGTCGCCTCCGGTGATGTCATCGGCGATGATGATCGTCGACGGGTCGATCTCCATGGTCGAATTGGTGTCGGCAACGGCCGGCAGGGCAAAAGCAGCAAGGGCCAGGGCGGAAACGGTAAACTTTTTCATCGTGTACTCCTTTCGCTTTGTACAGCCTCACAACGGGAGACCCCTGCAAAAGGTTCCAAAAAAATTGTGGTTTGTTTTCAAGGGGCCGCAGGCGTGATCCTTGACCAAGGGGAAGGCGAGGCTGCAACATTGGCAGCAAAGGGAGCGGGCGGCAGGGCCATGATGTGCCCGGCAAACAAGGGGAAATTTCGCATGGACCGGATGACCGCCGACCAGATCATCGCCGCACTGAACCTCGCGCCGCACCCCGAGGGCGGATGGTATGCCGAAACCTGGCGCGCGGCTTGCGGACCGGGTCAGCGGCCCACAGGCACGGCCATCTATTTTCTTCTGAAAGCGGGCGAGCGCAGCCATTGGCACCGGGTGGATGCGACGGAGATCTGGCACCACTACGCGGGCGCGCCGCTGACCCTCCACATGGCCGAAACCGAGGCTGGCCCCGCCACCGCGCAGACGCTGGGCCCTGATCTGGAGGCCGGGCACAGGCCGCAGGGGATCGTGCCGCCGCACTGGTGGCAGGCAGCGGAAAGCCGGGGCGACTGGACGCTGGTGGGATGCACCGTTTCGCCGGGGTTCGATTTCGCCGGTTTCGAACTGGCGCCTGCGGGCTTCGACATTCCGCGCGAGGTTCCTGATGGCGATTGAGATCACCCCCGCCGATTGGGCCGGGTTCGAGACCGTCATGGGCCCCAAGGGCGGCTGTGGCGGCTGCTGGTGCCGGTTGTGGCGGGTGGCCCGAAAGGAGTTTGAAGCCGACAAGGGCGACGGCAATCGGGACGCCATGCGCGCCCTGTTCGACAGCGGCACGGTGCCGGGTCTGCTGGCCCTGGACGGCACCGACCCTGTGGGCTGGATTTCGGTCGCGCCTCGGGCAGAGTTTCCCCGGCTCAAGGCCTCGCGGATCTTGCAGCCGGTGGACGATCTGCCGGTGTGGAGTGTGTCGTGCTTTCTGGTCAAGCCGCCCTACCGGCGGCAGGGGCTGTCCGTGCACCTGCTGCAGGCCGCCTGCACTTTCGCGGCTGAACGCGGTGCCCCGGCGATCGAGGGCTACCCCATCGACGGGAAAGAGAAATACCCGCCGGTCTATGGCTGGACGGGGTTCGCCGGCGCCTATCGCAGCGCCGGCTTTGCCGAGGTCGCGCGCCGGTCTCCGACGCGGCCCATCATGCGCAAGTCATTGGGCTGAGCCTCTGGCCCCGCGCACATACTCGACAAGCTGCGTGGTGGAGCCGTCCTTGCCTTCAGTGGTGGCATGGCCTTCCAGCACCGGTTGCAGGGCGTTGGCCAGTTCCTTGCCCAGCTCCACACCCCATTGGTCGAAGCTGTTGATCCCCAGGATCACCCCTTCGACGAACACCCGATGTTCATAGAGCGCGATGATCTGGCCCAGCACCTCGGGCGTGAGCTGCGGGTAGATCAGCGTCGTCGAAGGCCGGTTGCCCGGGAATACCCGGTGCCGGGCCTGCCGGTCCAACTCGGCGCCTTGCAGGCCGGCGGCGGCCATCATGGCGCGGGCTTCCTCCAGCGTCCGGCCCCGCAGCAGGGCTTCGGACTGGGCCAGGCAGTTGGCCACCAGCAGGGTCTGGTGATGCGCCAGGTCGGGCTCATGCCCGCGCGCGCCCAGGATGAACTCGCAAGGCACCACAGCGGTGCCCTGGTGGATCAACTGGTAGAAGGCGTGCTGGCCATTGGTGCCCGGCTCGCCCCAGACCACCGGCCCCGAGACCCGCGTCAGATCCTGCCCGTCCATGCTGACGCGCTTGCCGTTGCTCTCCATTTCAAGCTGCTGAAGATAGGCCGGCAGGCGCGACAGGCGCTGATCGTAGGGCAGCACGGCACGGCTGCCGTGGCCGCAGATCTGGTGGTGCCACAGACCCACCAGCGCCAGCAGCACCGGCATGTTGGCGTTCAGCGGCGCCTCGCGGAAATGGGTGTCCATCGCCGCCCCGCCGGCCAGAAAGCGGCGGAAGTTCGTCGGGCCGATGCCCAGCATCAAGGCCAGACCCACCGGCCCCCACATGGAATAGCGCCCACCGACCCAGTCGGCGAAGCCGAACACCCGCTCGGGCGGGATGCCGAAGGCGGCGGTACGCTCGGCCGAGGTCGAGACCGCGCAGAACTGCGCCGCCGGGTCGCTGACCGTTTCGGCCATCCAGCGGCGCGCGGTTTCGGCGTTGGTCATGGTCTCGATGGTGGTGAAGGTCTTGGAGGCGACGATCACCAGCGTGGTGCCCGGGTTCAGCCCGGCCAGCGTTTCGGTGATCTGGGCACCATCCACGTTCGACACGAAGTGCAGCCGCGGACCGTCGGAAAACGGGCTGAGCGCAATGGCCGCCATGGCCGGTCCCAGGTCCGAGCCGCCGATGCCGATGTTGACCACATCGGTGATCGGCCCGCCCTGCCCCAGCAGCACGCCGTTGCGCACGTCTTCGGCAAAGGCCTCCATCCGGGCCAGCGTGGTGCGGATCTCGGGCATGACGTCGGCGCCATCGACCACCAGCGCGCCGTCGAGATTGCGCAGCGCCGTGTGCAGCACCGCGCGGCCCTCGGTCTCGTTGATCTTCGCACCGGCGAACATGGCGTCGCGGCGGGCCTCGATCTCGGCCTCCTGCGCCAGCTCCAGCAGCAGGCCGCGCGCGGTGGCGTCTATGTTGGTCTTGGAATAGTCGAACAGCAGGTTGCCCAGCCGGACCGAATACTCTGCCGCCCGGCCATTGCCGTCGAACAGCGACAGGATCGGCCGGGTTTCGGTTGCGGCACGATGCTGTGCCAATGCGTTCCAGTTATGCGACATGACGTGTTACTCCGCCCAATGGACCGATGCGGCCCCAAGTACGACAGATACCGGCGCCTGCATCGGATCATCAAGTGCCACGGCCTGTTCCAGCGCGTCACGTTTGTCGCGCCCCGTGATCAGGATATGGACAGCCAAGGCCGATTTCAGCGCCTGCGCGGTCAGGGTGACGCGCGGTTCGGGCGCGCCGGGGGCGGTGACCGCCATCAGCGCGGGCGCGTCATCCTCCAGCGCGGCGGCAAGCTGGTCCGAGCCCGGAAACAGCGAGGCCGTGTGCATGTCCGCCCCCATGCCCAGCAGCAGCACCGAGATCGGCAGCAGCGGCGCGATGCGCTCCGCCGCCTTGGCGACACCGGCGTCGGACAGGTCGCTGCCGTCGTAATAGCCGATGAACCGGGCCTTTGCCGCCTTGTCCTGCAACAGCCGTTCGCGGATCAGTCGTGCGTTCGACCGGTCCGAGGTTTCCGGCACCCAGCGTTCGTCGGTCAGCAGCACCTGCACCCGGCTCCAGTCCAGATCGACGGCGCTGAGCGCATCGAAGACCGGACCCGGCGTAGTGCCGCCGGGCACCGCGAAGGTCACGGTGTCATGGGTCATCAGCGCGGTGTTCAGATCTCCGGCCAGCTTCTGGGCCAGTTCGATCATCAGAAATTCCCGGTCGGGATAGTCTTTCAGGTTCATCCCCTCAACTCCCTCCATCTGCGCCCGTCGCGGTGGATCAGTTCCAGTGCGCTTTCAGGGCCAGCGCTGCCGGAATCATAGCCGTCGGGCTGCTGATCGCCATTCTCCCAGGTTTCAATGATCGGATCGGACCAGGCCCAGGCGGCCTCGACCTCGTCGCCGCGCATGAACAGGGTCTGGTTGCCGCGAATCACATCCATGATCAGCCGCTCGTAAGCGTCGGGAATGTCCTTCAGCTTGACGCCGAGGATTTCCGAGAACGTCATGTCGAGCGGCACATCCACCAGGCGCATGCCACCCGGCCCCGGTTCCTTGATGGTCAGGCGCAGGTCGATGCCTTCGTTGGGCTGCAGGCGGATCGACATCTCGTTGGCGGCACTGCCACTGTTCGGCCCAAAGATCGAATGCGGGGTTTCCTTGAACCGGATGACGATTTCCGAAGTGCGGTTGCGCAGGCGTTTGCCCGTGCGCATGTAGAACGGCGTCCCCTGCCAGCGCCAGTTCGAGATCTGCACCTTCATCGCCACGAAGCTTTCGGTGATGCTGTCCGGATCCTCCACATCTTCCAGATAGCCGGTCAGATCCTTGCCGGCGCGATACTGGCCGCGCACCACGTCCGAGGGCGGCACCGGGTCAAGCGCCCTGATCACCTTCAGTTTCTCGTCCCGCACCGCGTCGGGCTCGAACCGCGACGGCGGCTCCATCGCGATCAGGCACAAAAGCTGCATCAGGTGGTTCTGCACCATGTCGCGCATGGCACCGGACTTGTCATAATAGCTGCCGCGTCCGCCGACACCGACGGTTTCGGCCACCGTGATCTGCACGTGATCGATGAACTGGGCGTTCCACAGCGGCTCGAACAGGATGTTGGCAAAGCGCACCGCCATCAGGTTCTGCACCGTTTCCTTGCCCAGGTAATGGTCGATCCGGTAGATCTGGCTTTCGTCGAAATAGGTTGCCAGCGAGGCGTTCAGCGCCTTGGCGGACTTCAGGTCACGGCCAAAGGGCTTTTCCACCACGATGCGGCTGTCCTCATCGGCCAGGCCCTTGGTTTTCAGCCGTTCCGCAATGTCCCCGAACAGCGATGGCGCCACCGAGAAATAAAAGGCCCGCACCACGCCGGCGCGCAACAGACTGCGCAGTTCCGACCAGCCGTCATCGCCGGTGGCATCGACGGTGACGAATTCCAGATGCCGCAGGAAACCCTCGATCACATCGTCGGGTTTGGATTCCACATCGGCGAACTCCAGCAATGCCTCGCGCACCACCTGTCGATAGGCGGTCACATCCATTTCGGATCGGGCGGCACCGATCAGCTTGGCGTCCTCGGGCATCTGTCCCGAGGCGAAGCGGCGAAACAGGCCGGGCAGGATCTTGCGGCGGGCCAGATCGCCCGTGGCGCCGAAAATCACAAGGTCGAAGCTGTCGACCGGTATCGTGCGAGAAACCATGGTACCCTTTCCTTCCCTGGAAAGCCCACGTCGGGCAGCAGAGCATTTGCGCCCTGATAGCGCAAACATATCCATTCGAGCGGTTAACTAACAGAAGTTCAGATTATCACAAGCGTGTCACTCTATCGCTGCCGCGCTTCCCATAAGACTGACACAGCAATACAACGGTCATTCGAAAAAGTCGTGGGGAGTGTGAATGAAAGACGTAGCAGCGCAAGCACCGGGGAAGTTTTCCGACCCCTTCGTTACCGCGAAGGGCGAAACCCGCGCCTCTGTGGCGCTGCGCGATCCGCAAACGCTGTGGTTCAACACCGGCACCCTGTGCAACATCGAATGCGTGAACTGCTACATCGACAGCTCGCCCACCAATGACCAGCTGGTCTATCTGACCGCCGAAGAGGTCGCGGACTACCTGGACCAGATCGCCGCGCGCGGCTGGCCGGTGCGCGAGATCGGCTTTACCGGCGGCGAGCCCTTCATGAACCCGCAGATGATCGCCATGGCCGAGGATGCGCTGGCGCGGGGATTCGCGGTGCTGATCCTGACCAACGCCATGCGCCCGATGATGCGCCCGGCCGTTCAGGCGGGTCTGTCGCGGCTGCAAGAGGCATATGGCGACAGGCTGACCCTGCGCATCTCGCTCGACCACTGGTCGCCCGAGCGGCATGACGAGGAACGCGGCGCGGGCAGTTTCGACAAGACGCTTGAGGGCATGATCTGGCTGCGCGATCAGGGCATCGCGATGGACGTGGCGGGCCGCACCCTGTGGGGCGAGGCCGAATCCGAAGCGCGGGACGGCTTTGCCCGGCTGTTCACCGCCCATGGCTTCGACATCGACGCCGCTGACCCCGGCCGTCTGATCCTGTTTCCCGAGATGGACGCCAGCGTCGATGTGCCCGAGATAACCACCGATTGCTGGGACATCCTTGGCAAAAGTCCCGACGACGTGATGTGCGCCTCAAGCCGGATGGTGGTGCGCCGCAAGGGGTCGGACCATGCCACGGTGCTGGCCTGCACGCTGCTGGCCTATGACCCGGAGTTCGAATTGGGCCGCACCCTGGAAGAGGCCGAACGGCCAGTTCAGTTGAACCACCCCCATTGCGCCAAGTTCTGCGTTCTGGGCGGCGCCAGTTGTTCGGCCTGACCCCGAGTCGGTCGCACCTCAGGCCCCCAGCCGCAACAAACGGCTCAGGCGTCGATCTGGGCCACCATGCGCTCAAGACGCTCCATCGCGCGCACGCCGTCCGCAATCTCCGGCACATCGCGCGCCTCGCCGCGTAGAACCGCCGCGGCATCGCGCAGCAAAGCGGCATAGCCCTTGTGATCCTCGTTCGCCGCCGCCGTGAAATTCGGGGTCCATGACAGAGTATCGCAGGCCGGGTTCAGGGTGGCGTCGGGATCGTCGGCCTTGAAGGGCGGATCGCGGTAGAGGGCGACATTGATGATGTTGTCCACATGCAGGCGGGCGTGGTCGCCCATGATCCGCAGTTCCTCCATCGGGGTGCCGCGCGACTGGACCGTGCCCA
Organism: Meridianimarinicoccus marinus; assembly: GCF_040689105.1. Taxonomy (NCBI): domain Bacteria; kingdom Pseudomonadati; phylum Pseudomonadota; class Alphaproteobacteria; order Rhodobacterales; family Paracoccaceae; genus Meridianimarinicoccus; species Meridianimarinicoccus marinus. Next base: position 198,252 of record NZ_JBFBVU010000001.1, on the reverse strand, counting down.
TCACCACATTGCCGATCACCCCGGCGTCGGTGGTGAAGTTCAGATGCAGCAGCAGTTTTCCGGGCAGCGGAGAGACGCTGCGCACCTGCATGTCGCCAAAGTCTTCGCCGGTGAACCACGGGATCAGATCCATGTAGTGGACGCAGTGATGCAGGTAGAAACCGCTGTAGTCCGGCGCGCCCTCGAAATAGGTGGGCGCGGTCATATAGGTGCCGCCAAGGCCCAGGATTGCGCCGAATTCACCGCCCAACAAGACGTTGCGGGCGATGCGGTTGCCGGTGGAATAGCGTTTCATGAAGCCCACGATCACCGGTTTGCCGGCCGCCTCGGCGGCGCAGGCGACGGCGCGGGCACCTGCGGCGGTGGCCGCGGGCGGCTTTTCCATGAACACCGGCAGTCCGACCTCCAGCGCGGCGATGGCGGCGGCCTGATGCAGGTCGGGGCCGACCGCCATGCCGATGGCATCCAGACCGGGCGTGGCAATCAGGTCGCGGAAATCGCTGTGACAGGCGGTGACCCCGTATTCCATGGCCGTGCGGCCCAACGCCGCCGAGTCCTGGTCACAAAGAGCAGCAATGCGAATGTCGTTGCGCCCCAGTTGCGGCAGCAGCATCTGCCGCGCATGACGCCCGCACCCGATCCAGCCGATGTTGATCATTGGTCCACCCCTGCCAGTGTCAGCGCATGTCGGATCACCCCCAGCCCGGCGCGCAGTTTGGCGCCTTCATCCTCGCGCGGGGCGCGCCAATGGGCGATGGGCAGGGCGACCCGGTCGTCGGCGCGGCGGAACGGCTCCAGCGAGATCGGCCCGGCATAGTCCACCTGGTGCAGCGCCCGCATGATGGCGGGCCAGTCCATGTGGCCGGTGCCGGGATGGCCGCGATGGTTCTCGTTGGCCTGAAAATGCACGATGCGATCCCCGGCCAGCCGGATCGCGTCCGGGATCGAGCGATCCTCGATGTTCATATGGAAGGTGTCCAGCAGCACCCCCAGCCCTGGATCGTTCACCGCTTCCACCACTTCCACCGCTTGCCGGGTGGTGGACAGGATGTCGGTCTCGAACCGGTTCAGCGCCTCGACCGCGAAGGTGATCCCGGCGGCGCGGGCCATCGGCGCCACCAGCGCCAGTCCTTCAACCGTGCGGGCGGCACGGGCGACAATCTCGGCATCACTGCGTGGCACCGGGGGCCGACCGGCAAAGACCATCGGTTCGCCGTAAAGCGGCCCGCCGACGATGGACACGTCCAGTTCCGCCGCCACATCGACACAGCGTTTCAGGTAGTCCAGCCCGCCCTGCCGCTGCGCCGGATCCTCCGAAGCGATGGAGCGTTGCGGCGTCACCCGCGCGGCCAGCACAAGGAACACACCGGCCTCGGCTGCAGCGGCCTTCACATCGGCCAGGGGCAGCGCGTCTTCCGGCTCGGGCACCAGCAGTTCGATGAAGTCGAAGCCAAGCCCCGCCGCAGTCTTGAAATAGTGCAGATCGCTGCCGGTGAACGGGCGCGTGAACTGCATGGAGATGATGCCGATGGGATTGTCCAAACCCTTGTCCTTTCCTAGCCCTTGACCGCGCCCTGCGTCAGCCCCGAGATCAGGCGTTTCTGTACCAGCAGGAACAGCACCGTGGCGGGCATGGCCCCGACGATGCCGCCTGCGGTCAGCAAACCCCATTGCACTTCGTATTCACCGATCAGGGTCTGCACCGCGACAGTGATGGTGCGCACATTTCGCCCGCCCAGCGTCAGCGCATAAAGGTATTCGTTCCACGAGGTGATGAAGATGTAGATGCCGGTGGCGATGATCCCCGGCAGGCACAGCGGCAGCACCACCCGCACCAGCGCCTGCATCCGCGTACAGCCATCGGTCATCGCGGCTTCGTCCAACGACCGCGGGATGCCGTTCATGTAGCTGACCATCATCCAGATCGAGAACGGGATCGCGATGGTGGAATTGGCGATGATCAGCGCCAGATGCGTGTCCAGCAGGCCCAGCACCCGCATCAGCACGAACAGCGGCAGGATCAGCAGCACCAGCGGGAACATGTTGATCAGCAGGAACTGCAGCATCAGCAGCCGCTTGCCCGGAAAGTTGAACCGCGAAAAGGCGTAAGCGGCGGTGACGCTCAGCGACAGGCCGACCAGCACGGTGCCGCTGGCCACGATCAGGCTGTCCAGCAGGTTGTCGCCGAAGCCCACCGTATTGAACAGGCGGGTGTAGTTCTCGAGGGTGGCGTTCCAGATCGACGGGCCTTCGGTGAACAGCGTGCTTTCGCGGCTGATCGAGGTCAGGAACATCCAAAGGTACGGGCCCAGCGTGAAGGCCAGGATCGCCAGCATCGGCAGGTCGACGGTCAGCAGGCGCTTGCGCAGCGACGGTTTGTGCAGCGCCATCAGGACACCGCCTTTCCGGTCCGCTTCAGGTAGAACACCACAACCACCATCAGCAGCAGGGTGAACAGCACCGCGATGGCCGAGCCATAGCCGAAGTCCAGATTGGTGCGCGCCTTCACGAAGGCATAGAGCGGCAGCGTATAGGTGGCATAGCCCGGCCCGCCGCCGGTCATCACGAAGATCACGTCGAAACTGTTGGCAACCCAGATCATCCGCAGCAGCACGGCGGTCATCATCACCCCCGAGATGCCCGGCAGGGTGATGTAGCGAAACTGGTTCCAGGTGCTGGCGCCATCGATGGACGCCGCCTCGTAATAGCTGCGTGGGATCGATTGCAGCCCGGCCAGGATCATCACCGCAAAGAAGGGAAAGCCCTGCCAGGTCAGGGTCAGGATGATCGCCGCCAGCGCGGTATCGGGATCGGCCAGCCAGGGGATGGCGCGCTGGATCAGGCCAAGCCGCAGCAGGAATTCGTTGGCGACGCCGTAATTGCTGTCATAGATCCAGACCCACATCAGCGCGATCACCACCGAGGGCAGCGCCCAGGGAATGATGATCAGCGCGCGCGCGACGGGCCGCCACGGGAACTGCTGGTTCAGCAGCAGCGCGGTGACCAGCCCCAGCAGCAATTGCGCCGGTATGGTGGTGGCCATCCAGATGATGGTGTGGCGCAGCGAGATCCAGAACACCTCGTCCTGAAGGGCGGCCTTGAAGTTGCCCAAGCCCACCCATTCAAAGTCGTTGGGGCGGAACAGGACATAGTCGTGCAGGCTCATCCAGGCGGTCTGCACCATCGGAAAGAACACGATCGCCAGGGTGACGATCACCGCCGGCGACAGCATGGCATAGGGCAAAACGCGCCGCGACAGCGCCCGCGCGGGCGGGGCTTCGGTGGTCTGCACTGGGGGCAAGGATGCGTCGGTCATAGCCTGCGGGGTTCAGGAAAGGAGGGCAAGCGGCCGGGGCGCGTCAGGCGCCCCGGCCAGGGGAGGACCCTAGTTTGCGAAAAGCGTCTCGATCTCGGCATTCATCTCGGCGGCCGTGATGTCCCCGGTCAGCACCCGCTGCATCGAGGTCGGCCAGACCGTGTTCACGAAGTCCGCAGTGGCCGAACTGTTGGGCAGCATCTGCGCGAACGGCAAGCTGTCGACGGTGGCCTTCACAAAGCGCTGCGGATGCAGCGACCAGCTTTCACTGTCGGCCTTGACCACGGGAAGCTGCCCAGTGGCCGCGTTGAACATGGTGTTGTTGCCCGCCGAAGACAGGAAGCTGATCCACTTCCACGCGGCCTCTTTGTCTTCCGCGTTGGCCAGAATGGCAGTGCTTTCGTCCCCGAAGGCGGTCCAGCGGCCACCGCCGCATTCCGGCACCGGCGCGGCCGACACCTTGTCGCCCAGGGCTTCGACCATACCGTTGGCCGAGCCGATGTGATGGATCGTCATGGCCGTCTTGCCGGCCTTGAAGCCGCCGATGATCTCCTGGAAGCCGTCGTTGGGCGCGGATGGCGGGAAGGCCTCGTCGGTCTGGAACAGGTCGGCCACGAATTGCGTGCCGGCCACCCCCGCGTCAGATGTAAGCCCTTCAGTCAGGCTGACGCCCTCGCGGCCCAGCGTGAAGCTGGCCCAATGGTCGTGCCCGCCCTTGGCGCCGCGAAGCCCGAAACCATAGACGTCGATCTGGCCATCGCCGTCGGTGTCGCGGGTCAGCGCCTTGGCCGCATCGCGGAATTCCTCGCAGGTGGTGGGCACGGCCAGACCCAGTTCCTCGAACATGTCGGGGCGGTAGTAGAGGTACAGCACCACGTATTGCACCGGCAGGTAGTACTGCTTGCCATCCGGACCCTTGGCCAGTTCCAGCAGGTTGTCCAGAAGCTGGTCCCGCCCGTCCCAGCCCGCCAGTTCGTCGTCGATTGGCGCCAGCGCACCCATTTCCACCAGCCGGGGCTGGGCGAAGGCCTTGACCATGGCCGCATCGGGCGCGTTGCCGCCGATGATCGCTGTGTACAACTGGTCGTAATAGCTGTTCCACGGCACGTTGTCGGCTTCGATCTTGATGCCGGGGTTGGCTTCTTCGAAGGCCGCGATCAGCGCGTCCATCGGGTTGTCGGCATTGTCGAAGTGATACCAGAACCGAACCGTGCTGTCGGCCTGCGCCAGACCGGCAACCAGCGCCAGTGCCGAGGCAAACCCCAGTGTTTTCGTGAGTTTCATTCGAAGTCCTCCCTTGGTGGTCCGCCCTCCTCAGGCGGTGATGTCCTGAAAGATCTGTCCGGCGCGGTCGAAAGCACCCCGCGCTTCGGGCAGCGCCTGCCCCATCTGCATGAAGCCGTGCACGACGCCGTCGATCCGGTCATAGGGATCGTCCCGGCCCAGCCCGCGCAGGCGGGCAACCAATTGTTCGGTGTCTGACAGAAGCGGGTCAATCTCGGCGGCATTGAGGTAAAGCGGCGGCAGCGCGGCCAATTGCGCAATGCTTGCCCGCAGCGGGGCAACACAGGGATCGGCGCGGGCGTCGGCATCGGCGTACCAGTCCCAGTAGCGCCGCATCTTGTCCCGCGTCAGACCCGGCCCGTCGCTATGCGCGAGATAGCTTTCGGTGTCGAACTCCGCGCCGTAGACACCGTAGAACAGCAAGGCCGCGACGGGCAGATCTTCCGCTTCGTCGATCAGGCGCAGCATCGCGGCCAGGGCCAAGTTGGCCCCCGCGCTGTCGCCGCAAATGCCCCAATCCCGCGCGCCGTCACGCCCCCGCCATGCCGCCAGCACATCCTCAAGGCCCGCCGGATAGGGGTTTTCCGGGGCCAGCCGGTAGTCCACGGTCAGAACCGGGCAGGCACAGGCCTGCGCCAGACGCCGCGCCGCACCTTCATGCGTGGTGGGCGAGCAGAACGCCCATCCGCCGCCATGCACATGCAGCAGCGCATGGGTGCCCTTGTCATTGTCCGGCACCACCCAGCGCGCCGGCAGGCCCGCATGGAGCACATTGCGCGCCTCGGCCACCGTCGGCAGCGGATCGTTCCAGCGCAGATTGCACAGGGCCGCCATCGTGCGTCCGTGTTGCGGCGCCATCTGGGTCGGATCGCCCAGGTCCGCATCCTCGCGGGCCAGACGGTCGAGCACGCGCCGCATCGAAGGGCTGGGCTGGGTCATGTGGACACTCCCTGCAGGGTCAGATCGGGTCCGAAATCCACGATCGTCAGGATATGGTGCGACAGCAACGGGCGCAGCGCGGCTTCATCCCGTGCCGCCAGCGCCTCGATGATCGGCACGTGGCGTTCGGCGGTTTCGTCCAGCGCACGATTGGGCTGGGACCGCTGGATCTTGTAGCGATGGTTGTGGATCAGACAGCGGGTCAGGATCGGCGTCACCAGCGGCAGATCGGCGGCCTCGAACAGACGCAGGTGAAAGGCCCGGTCATAGACCGACAGAAGGTATTCATCCGCATCGCGCGCGGCGTTGCGCATGGCATTCAGCAGGCCGCGCAGATCGGCCAGCAGCGCATCCTGGGTGCGCGCGACAACGCGATCCAGCGTGCTGCACTCCACCTCGTGCCGGATCCGCAGCAGTGCGGCGGCATCGTCGGCGTTGCAGGGCGCCACATGGGTGCCGCGATTGGGCTGACGGATCACCAGCCCCTCCTCGTGCAATTGCATCAGCGCCTCGCGCACCGTGCTTTGGCTGCATTGGAACCGCTGCGCCAGATCCAGTTCGGTCAGGGCCTTTTCGGGCGCCAGATCACCCAGCACGATGTCCTTTTGCAGCGCCACGAACAGGGCATGGCTGCGGCGGCTGGACTGGCGCGGCACCATCGTCGGGATGGAAGACGTGTCAATGCTTTCGATGGCCATGGCCTGAGTGCCCCCGTCGCCCGGTCAACGGGCTTGTTCGCGCATCTCATTATCGATAACATCCTTATTATCGATAACGCAAGGTTGCAGTTGGCCTGCACCCGGAAGGAGACAGGACATGGCGGATATCCGGCTGGAAGGGATCGTGAAGGACTACGGCTCTGTCCGCGCCATTCACGGCGTCGACCTGTCTGTAAACGATGGCGAATTCGTTGCCTTCGTAGGCCCGTCCGGTTGCGGCAAGTCCACCATGTTGCGGATGATCGCTGGGCTTGAGGAAATCTCGGGCGGCATCCTGCGAATCGGCGGCCGCATCGTGAACGAGATCGAGCCCAAGGGCCGCGACGTGGCCATGGTCTTTCAGGATTACGCGCTCTACCCGCACATGACGATTCGCGACAACATCGGCTTCGGCCTGAAGATGCGCGGCTGGAAGCCCGGCGACATCGCCACCCGCGTGACCGAGGCTGCCCGCATCCTGAAGATCGACGATTATCTCGACCGCAAGCCGGGCCAGTTGTCCGGCGGTCAGCGCCAGCGCGTCGCCATGGGCCGCGCCATCGTGCGCGAACCTTCGGTGTTCCTGTTCGACGAACCCCTGTCCAATCTGGACGCCAAGCTTCGGGTGGAAATGCGCACCCAGATCAAACGGTTGCACGCGATGCTGGGCACCACCATGATCTATGTGACCCACGATCAGACCGAGGCCATGACCCTGTCGGACCGGGTCGTCGTTCTGAAAGGAGGCCACATCGTGCAGGAAGGTCCGCCGATGGAGCTCTATGCCCGGCCCAACTGCCGCTTTGTCGGTGAATTCATCGGCTCGCCCCAGATGAACATCTTTTCCGGCGCGGTGGATCGCAGCGGCGACCGTCCGAAACTGCGCTTTGGCGAGACCGCCCTGGACCTGGGCGCTGTGGCAGCGCGCGACGGCGACCGGATCGACGTGGGCTTGCGGCCCGAACATTTCACATGGGCCGAAGCCGGCGCGGGACGGATCGCGCCGACGGTGGATGTTTACGAACCGCTGGGCTCGGACACGCTGGCGATCTGCCAGCTGGACGGGCACGAACTGACCGCCCGGCTGGACCCGCATATCCCGCTGGCGCCGCATCAGCGGATATCATTGGGCTATGATCCGGCGGATCTGCACTATTTCGATGGCACCACCGGCGCGCGGCTCATGACCGAGCCTGTCCCCGTTTCCTGACCCCTGCCCTTTCGGATCAGCCGTCCAGTTCGGTGTCCAATTCGGCATCCCAGTACAGGAAATCCATCCAGGTGTGATGTAGATGGTTCGGGGGGAACTTCCGGCCCTGGTTGCGCAATTCCATCGCGGTCGGGACGCGCACCGGCTTGCGCAAGGAAAACCCCACTTGTTTCAGGGTCTTGGATCCTTTGCGCAGGTTGCACCGCCCGCAGGCTGCAACCACGTTTTCCCAGCTTGTGATGCCACCACGGGCGCGCGGGATCACATGATCGAAGGTCAAGTCGCCCTTGTCGCCGCAGTACTGGCAGGAAAATTCATCCCTCAGAAACAAATTAAAGCGCGTGAAGGCCACGCGCTTTTGAGGTTTGACGAAGTCTCTGAGGACAACAACCGAAGGGATCTTGATCTCGGTCGTGGGGCTTCGGACCACCGTGTCGTATTCGGCGATGATGTCGACGCGATCCAGATAGGCCGCCTTCACCGCCTCTTGCCAGGGCCACAGCGACAGCGGGTAATAGGACAGCGGACGGTAGTCCGCGTTCAGCACAAGCGCCGGGTGGTGCTTGAGGTTCTGGGGTTCCCGAACGAAGTTGGTCCTGAATTCCACGTTCATCTGTGCGCTGATCCCTAGCCTGACCGACAGGGCGGCGCCAACGCCCCTCCGGCACCATGACTATATATGGCGTTTGCCATCCGGCAACCCCCGCTAGATGCAGTAGTTGCCGCAATCGGGATACAAGGCCGCTGTAACGCGAATGTGACGCCTATTCGGGCAGTTCCAGACCCAGCTGCTTGCGGATGAAGGACAGCGACACCCCCAGACCATCGGGCGAAATGCCATGGCCGGTGCCTTTCATCACATGAGCATAGACCTCGAATCCGGCCGCAGTCAGCGCATTGGCGGCTGCGGGCAGGGATTGCGGCGGCACCACGTCGTCCTGATCGCCGTGCAGCAGCAGCACCGGCGGGCGATTGACCACCTCTTCGGCCAGCGTCTCGGGCTCGACCAACCGGCCGGAAAAGCCCACCACGCCGGCCACCGCCGCGTCCCGACGCGGCGCCACGTACAGGCTCATCATCGTGCCCTGCGAGAAGCCCACAAGGATCATGCGGCTGGCAGGCAGGCCTTCGTCGACCAGCACCTGGTCGAGAAAGGCGTTCAGATCCTCGACGGCCCGACCCATGCCCTGCATCGCCGCTTCCTCGCTGGAACCGTCGATCCACGGGATCGGGAACCACTGAAAGCCCGCCGGGTTCATCGGGCAGACCTCGGGCGCGTTGGGCGCCACGAACACGGTGTTGGGCAGATGCGGCGCCAGCGGCTCGGACAGGCCCAGCAGATCGTTTCCGTCGGCACCGTAGCCGTGCAGGAACACCACGATCGAATCGGCCGTGCCCGATGCCGCATCCTTGCGGCCAAATTCCAATACCCGTGTCATCTGATCCCCTCGCGATCCTTTGCCACCCGGTAGTAGGCCCACAGAAGCCGGGCGGCAACCGACCGCCATGGCGCCCAGGGCGCGGCCATCTCGCGCAGGGCCTTTTCGCTGGGACGATCTCCCAGATCGAACAGCAGGCGCGCGCTTTCCTGCAGCGCCAGGTCGCCCGGTGCGAAGACATCGGCCCGGCCCAGCGAGAACATGGCGTAGATCTCGGCGGTCCAGCGGCCGATGCCCGGCACCTCGACCAGCGTGGCGATCACCTCGTCACAGGGGCAGTCGCGCAGGGCGGCATAGCGGATGCGCGCCTCGGCCAGCGCCCTGGCATAGCGGATCTTCTGGCGCGACAGCCCGCAGGCGCGCAAGTCTTCCTCGCTGGCCCAGAGGATCTTGCGCGGCCCGGTCAATCGCGCCGCCTTCAACCGGCCCCAGATCGCATCCGCCGCCGCGACCGAGACCTGCTGGCTGACGATGGCGCCCAGCAGCGCCTCGAACCCATCCTTGCGGCGGCGCAGCGGCAGCGGACCGGTCAGGGCCAGCGCGGCGGCAAAGCGCGGCTCGATCCCGACAAGATACGCGGCGCCTTCGGCCACGCAGGCGGGCGTCATGATGATGCGTTCGTCCATGTCTGCTCCCTGATCCAGTCCAGCGCCCCGTCCACCGAGGTCAGCACCCAGCCCTCGGGCTGCGGCGGGCGCGCGACCATGACGACCGGCAGACCCAATGCGCGGGCCGCTTCCAGCTTGGCCCGGCCCGCTGCCCCTCCTGCGTTCTTGGTCACCAGCAGGTCGACCCGGAACCTGCGGAAAAGCGCGATCTCGCTGTCGCGGGTGAAGGGCGGACGGCCCACGACGAAGTCGCCCCTTGGCCAGGGGAATGGCGCGGGGGCGGGATCGATGCGGCGGCAGATCACGTGGTGCCGGTCCATCCCGGTATAGGCGTCCAGATGCTCGGGCCCCGTGGCCATGAACACCCGCGCGCCCTCGGGCACCTGCGCGGCGACCTCGGCCTCGGTGGCAACTTCGGTCCAGCGATCCCCCGGCCCGGCCTGCCATGCGGGGCGCAACAGCCGGGCGTGGGCGATGTCGTGCTGGCGGCACAGCCGCGCAGTGCGGGACGCGATCCTCTGTGCGAAAGGATGGGTGGCATCCAGTACCGCCTGCACCCGGTGCCGCGCCAGATAGTCGGCAAACCCCACATCGCCGCCAAACCCGCCGACCCGAGTCGGCAGCCCCAGATCCGCAGGCCGCGCCGTGGTTCCGGCCAGCGAGGCGGTCGCCGCGACCTCGGGCATTCTGCCCAATGCCTTGGCTACCTGCCGCGCCTCGGCGCTGCCGGCCAGCAACAGCAAGCGCAGGCTCATGCCGCCCCGGCCCGGCCCAGGATCGTGCCCTTGCGGTCGATCACCACAACATCCGCCTGCACCGGTGCGTCGCGCAGCAACCCGCGCACTGTGGCCAGCGCCCGGTCGGCCACGACCTGCGCCAGCTCCGGCCCGGCAATCTCCAGCGCCTGCAGGGCGGTATTGGCCTTGGACACATCTGCCAGCCTGGCCTGAAGCGCCCAGTCGTTCAAAGTTGCGAAATCCACCTGGCTGCGGCCCGAATGCAGGTCGCGCGCGCCCTGTCCCAGCTTGGTCAGCTTGCCGATGCCGCCGCCGATTGTGACGCGCGCCACCGGGTGCCGCGCGAGGTACTTCAGCAACCCGCCCGTGAAGTCGCCCATGTCCAGCATGGCGTGATCCGGCAGACCGTACAGGCGCTGTACCGCAGCCTCGCTGGTGGCCCCGGTGCAGCCCGCCACATGGGTCAGCCCAGAGGCCCGCGCCACGTCGATGCCGCGATGGATCGAGGCGATCCAGGCCGCGCAGGAAAACGGCCGCACGATGCCCGTGGTGCCCAGCACCGACAGCCCGCCCTTGATCCCCAGCCGCGGGTTCCATGTCTTTTGCGCCAGTTCTGCCCCGCCGGGGATCGAAACGGTCAGTTCCACATCCCCGCGCTGGCCAGAGCGCGCGGCCTGTTCGGCCACCACGCCCTGCATCATGGTCCGGGGCACCGGGTTGATGGCAGGCTCGCCCACCGCGACCGGCAAGCCGGGCCTTGTGATCACGCCAACCCCCGCGCCCGCACGAAACACCACCCCCGCCCCCGGTTCCAGCGCCCGCACCCGCACGCGGATCACCGCACCATGAGTCACGTCCGGATCATCGCCCGCGTCCTTCTTGACCCCGCATTCCGCCCAATCCGGCCCCGTGGCGCAGTCCTGCAGGTCGAACAGCGGGGTCTCGCCCTTGGGCAGCACGATCCGCACCGTCGGCGGAAACGCCCCACCCCACAGCCGCTCCAGCGCGCCCAGGGTGGCGGCGGTGGCGCAGGCGCCCGTGGTCCAGCCACGGCGCAGCGCGGGAGGCGTGCGGTCGGTCATGCCAACGTGCCTACAAGAAAGGCAGGCCCGCGCGCAATCGACAGCGTTTCGCAACACCGGGGCCGCGACGGACTTTCCCAGCGGCGCAAGGGACGGCATAAGCAGGCCATGACCGACTCGCTTCAATTTCCCGATGGCCCCTGGCCCGAGCTTCAGCCCGGCTGGGTCTGGCTGTGCGGCACCGGTCCGGGCGATCCGGGCCTGATGACCCTGCATGCGCTGAACGCGCTGCGTCAGGCCGATGTGATCGTCTACGACGCGCTGATGAACCCCGAGATCCTGACATGGGCACGGCCCGAGGCCGAGCGGATCTATGCCGGCAAGCGCGGCGGCAAACCCTCGGCCCAGCAGCGTGACATCTCGCTGCAACTGGTCGAACTGGCCCGCGCGGGCAAACGCGTGCTGCGGCTGAAAGGCGGCGACCCTTTCGTCTTCGGGCGCGGCGGGGAAGAGGCGCAGACTCTGATCCAGCACCAGATACCGGTGCGCATCGTGCCGGGCATCACCGCCGGGATCGGCGGGATGGCCTATGCGGGCATCCCGGTGACCCATCGTGACGTGAACCAGACCGTGGCCTTCGTGACCGGCCACGACCGGCAGGGGCTGGCCCCCGGCTCGGTCGATTGGCCATCGCTGGCGAAAGCGGCGCAGGTCATCGTGATCTACATGGGCATGAAGCACATCCGCGCCATCGCCGAGGAACTGATAGCGGGCGGACGCGCGCCGGACGAGCCCGTCGCGGTGATCACCGCCGCCAGCCTGCCCGACCAGCGGGTGCTGGAAACCACCCTGCAGACCGCCGCCGACGATATTACCGCCACCGATATGACCCCGCCTGCGGTCATCTGCATCGGACGGTCGGTGCTGATGCGGCAGGTGCTGGACTGGCAGGCGCTGGCCGCGGGCGAAGCCCCCCGCAATCTGGATCCCTTGGGACGCGGACGCCCGGCCGAGATGTCGTGACCGGCGGCACCGGCCTGATCCTGGCCGCCCCCTCCTCGGGAGCGGGCAAGACCACGGTGACGCTGGGCCTGTTGCGGGCACTGTCGCGGCAGGGCCGCCCGGTGCGCAGCGCCAAATCCGGCCCCGATTACATCGACCCCCGCTTTCACGAGGCCGCCACGGGCCAGCCTTGCGTGAACCTGGATGCCTGGGCGATGACGCCTGCACGCCTGCGGGCGCTGGCCGCCGGGCCGGGGTTGTTGCTGATCGAAGGGGCGATGGGCTTGTTCGACGGTGCGCCCCCAGATGGGCGCGGCGCCTGTGCCGATCTGGCGCGGCATCTTGGCCTACCTGTTGTGTTGATCGTCGATGCGGGCCGCATGGCACAATCGGTGGCGCCGCTGGTGGCCGGCTTCGCGGGCCATGATCCCCGAGTGCAGGTGGCCGGTGTCCTCCTGAACCGCGTCGGCAGCCCCCGTCATGAGGTCCAGTTGCGCCGCGCCTTGACGCCCCTCGGCCTGCCGGTGCTGGGCGCGCTGCCAAGGGTGCCGGGGCTGGAAACCCCCTCGCGCCACCTGGGGCTGGTGCAGGCGGCGGAACACGGTGATCTGGAGTGCTTCCTCGACCACGCCGCCGACACGGTGGCCAGCCATTGCGACCTTGAAGCGCTTGCGGCCCTGTCCGCACCGTTGCCGTCTGCATTCCCCGCGCACCGCCTCGCACCGCCTGCGCAGACCATTGCGGTGGCGCAGGATGTGGCCTTTGCCTTTGCCTATCCGCATCTTCTGGCCGACTGGCGCGCGCAAGGCGCCGAAATTCGCCCGTTCTCCCCACTGGCTGACGATCGTGTCCCCGAGGCGGGGTTCCTTTACCTGCCCGGCGGCTATCCCGAACTGCACGCGGGCCGTCTGGCGGCCAATTCGCGCTTCCTGTCCAGTCTCAGGACTGCTGCACAGGCGGGCACGCCGGTCTATGGCGAATGCGGCGGCTATATGGTGCTGGGCGACGGGCTGATCGACGCAGACGGACAACGCCACCAGATGGCCGGGCTGCTGCGGCTTGAAACCAGTTTTGCCCACCGCAAGCTGCACCTTGGGTATCGCCATGTGCAGGCCACCCATGGGCCGATGTCCGGTGCCTGGGCCGCCCACGAGTTTCACTACGCCACGACCGTGAGGGCAGAAGGCACACCGCTGTTCACGGCCAGCGATGCCGAAGGCACGCCCCTGCCCGACATGGGGCTGGTGCAGGGCACGGTCTGCGGCTCCTTCGCCCATCTGATCGACCGGGCTTTTCCCGCCCCGGCGCAAGGTGTAATCCCCGGCACATGAGCACAGATATCCCCATCGGCATCCCCGATACTGACCGCCGCGCCAAGCGCAACGTGGCGGTTCTGGTGGCCGCACAGGCCATCCTTGGCAGCCAGATGCCGATGATCTTCGTGATCGGCGGGCTGGCGGGCCAGATGCTGGCCCCCAACGCTTGCCTCGCAACACTGCCGATCTCGCTCATCGTCTTCGGCTCGATGACCACGGCGCCCTGGCTGAGCCCGCTGATGCAGCGGATGGGGCGCCGCACCGGGTTTCTGATCGGCGCCATGGGCGGCATGATCGGGGCGCTGATCTGCGTTCTGGCCCTGTCGAAGGGCTCTTTCGCGCTGTTCCTGCTGGGCTCGTACATGACCGGCATCTACATGTCGGCGCAGGGGTTTTTCCGTTTTGCTGCCGCCGATACCGCCAGCGAGGCGTTCCGGCCCAAGGCCATCAGCTATGTCATGGCCGGCGGTCTGCTGTCGGCGGTGCTGGGTCCGCAACTGGTGAAGGTCTCGACCGACGCCACGGCGATCCCCTTCGTGGGCACCTATGCGCTGGTGATCGGCCTGAACCTTGTCGGCATGGCGCTGTTCTTCCTGCTGGACATTCCCAAGGCGCCGCCGCGCCGCGCCACCGATGCCCCGGCGCGCAGCTGGCTGGAGCTTCTGTCGCAACCGACCATCGCGGTGGCGATCATCTGCGCAATGGTGTCATACGCACTGATGAACCTGGTGATGACCTCGACCCCGCTGGCGGTGGTGGGCTGCGGTTTCACCGAAGGCAACGCCGCCGACATCGTCACCGGCCACGTGCTGGCCATGTTCGCGCCGTCCTTCTTCACCGGCCACCTGATCGCACGCTTCGGCGCCACGCGCATTGTTGCCCTTGGCCTCGTGATCCTTGGCATCGCGGGTGTGGTCGCCCTGCAAGGGGTCGAGCTGGAGAATTTCTTCCTGGCACTGGTCCTGCTCGGCCTCGGCTGGAACTTCGGCTTCATCGGTGCCACCACCATGCTGGCCGGCGCCCATGAGCCGCATGAACGCGGGCGGGTGCAGGGCATGAACGACGCGCTGGTCTTCGGCGGCGTGGTGCTGGCCTCGCTGGCCTCGGGCGGGCTGATGAACTGCTCGGGCGGCACGCCCGAGGCTGGATGGAGCGCGGTCAACCTGGCCATGGTACCGTTCCTGACCCTGGCCGGCGGTGCGCTGATCTGGCTGACCCTCAGACCGCAGGACTGACACCGCACGCGCGCTGCAAGGATCTTGCCAAGACAGGCCGGGGGTGCGCAGGGCGCTAAATTCGCCGCGTTACCGAGGCACGCAGCAGGGCCAACCGCCGCGCCGCTTCGCTTTCCGCAAGCCGGCCATCCGCAACCCGGCCCGGTTCTGACGCCGCCCGGCTTAACACCGCCGATGCGCGCCACCCGCTGAGCAGCGCGGACCGGGCCAGACGATCCACAGCACCAAATCCCTGCCGCGCGCGGGCCAGCCAGTCCAACCCATCGCGGGCCAGCGCCTGCACGGCCTCGGCCCGTCCGTCGACCAACGGCACGCGGCCCCGGGCTTCCAGCTCGGGCACCGCCAGCAGCCAGGCCGCCAGCCCCGCCGCCTGCCCGGCATCGCGGAACACCGGCTCCGCCACGGCTTGCGCGCCCAGCGCCCGACCCGCGGCCCAGAACAGTGCGCCCGAGGTGTCCTGCAAATACTGGTCAAAACCCGAACAATCTGCAAACGGTGCGCGCTGCAGGTCCAGCCGCCGCGCCTCGACCAGCGGGATCAAAACCTTTGCCCCGTCTGCATCCAGCACGCCGCTCAGGGGTGTCGCGACCTCATGCTTGCGCACGGTGCCGCCCGCCACGATTTCATCCAGAAGGTCGCGCCACCATTGCAGGCGCATCTCGCCGATCATCACCTCGGCGCTGACCCAGGGCGCGCGGGCAACCTCGAGGTTGAAGGCATAGAGCGGGAGCAGCACCGGGCGCGCCGCCACGGGGGCGGCCAGAACCGCGCGGAACCGGTCGGGATCGCCCCGTTCCAGCAGATTGGCGCAGGCTTGCAGGCTCACCCCCGGCCCTGCCGATCAGACCGGCGCGGCATCCGGCACCGCTGTCGACCCTGCCGCCACCCCGGCCCCGTCATGGGCCAGTTTCCAGTTGATCGCATCCAGCAGCGCATCGAAGGACGCGTCGATGATGTTGGCCGAAACCCCCACCGTGGACCAGCTGTTGCCGCTGCGATCCACGCTGTCGATGATGACGCGGGTCACCGCCTCGGTGCCCGCGCCGATGATGCGCACGCGGAAATCGACCAGCCGCATGTCCTCGATCGACGAGCGATAGGGCGACAGCCCCTGCACCAGCGCCGAATACAGCGCGCTGACCGGCCCGCTGTCGCGGCCAAGGCTGTCGCTGCCGAAGGCATGCAGGCGCAGCGCCGCATCCCCGACCCGCACCTGAACCGAGGCTTCCGAAGAATGCTCGACCCCGCTGCCCGTCAGTCGCCGCGCGATCACCACGCGGTACCAGTCGACGCTGAAGAAATCCGTCACGCCGCCCAGTTCCTGCCGGGCGATCAGTTCGAAACTGGCCTGCGCGGTGTCATAGGAATAGCCCGCTGATTCCTGCTCTTTGATCCGGTCGAGGATCCGTCCCAGGGCCGGATTTCCCGGCGCCACCTCGAACCCGGCCTCGGCCAGACGGCGGCGCAGGTTCGACTGTCCCGCCTGGTTCGACATCGGGATCACGCGGGCGTTGCCGACGGTGCCCGGCTCGACATGTTCATAGGTGGTGGGGTCTTTCAGGATGGCCGAGGCATGCAGCCCGGCCTTGTGGGCAAAGGCCGACGCCCCGACATAGGGCGCGGATTTCTGCGGCACCCGGTTCAGGATGTCATCCAGCAGCCGTGACACCCGCGTCAGGCTCTTCAGCCCGTCAAGGCTCACCCCGGTGTCAAACCGCGAGCAATAGGGTTCCTTCATCAGCAAGGTCGGGATCAGCGACACCAGATTGGCATTGCCGCAACGCTCGCCCAGCCCGTTCAGCGTGCCCTGCACCTGCCGCGCGCCGGCGTCGATGGCCGCCAGCGAATTGGCCACCGCGTTGCCGGTGTCGTCATGGGTGTGAATGCCCAGCCGGTTGCCGGGAATGCCCGCGTCGATGACCAGCCCGGTGATCCGCCCCACTTCGCCGGGCAGCGAGCCGCCGTTGGTGTCGCACAGCACGATCCAGCGCGCCCCGGCCTCATAGGCCGCGCGCAGGCAGTTCAGCGCGTATTCCGGGTTGGACTTGTAGCCGTCGAAGAAATGCTCGGCATCGAACAGCGCCTCGCGGCCCTGCGCCACGATATGCGCGATCGAGCGGCTGATGTTGTCGAGGTTGTCCTCCAGCTCGATGCCAAGCGCTGTGGTGACGTGGAAATCATGGGTCTTGCCCACAAGACAGACCGCCGGAGTATTGGCGTTCAGAACCCCGGCCAGAACCTCGTCATTCTCGGCCGAGCGCCCCGCCCGCTTGGTCATGCCAAAGGCGGTCAGCGTGGCGCGGGTCTGCGGCGGAGCGGCGAAGAACTCGCTGTCGGTGGGGTTCGCACCGGGCCAGCCGCCCTCGATATAGTCAATGCCCAGATCGTCCAGCGCCTTGGCAATGCGGATCTTCTCGGGGGTCTGGAACTGCACGCCCTGGGTCTGCTGACCATCGCGCAGGGTGGTGTCAAACAGGTACAGCCGTTCGCGCGGCGCGGTCCATTCGCGGTGGGTAATCGTGCCGGTCATTCGGCTTCCCTTTCTGCGAATTCAAGTATCTCAAAATCAACCTCTTTTGAACCGCGTGAAGTGACTTGTTTCCACCTACCGTCAGCGTCGCGGTCAATTTTTACATCCCGGGCCGATGCAAGTTCTACAAGCTCTTCAATTGTGACTTTTGTTTTCCCATCAAATGCGGGAGCTGATACCGCCATCCACCCAAATACACTATTGTTGTAGTCAAATTCCCAATTTGGCTCCTTTCCATCCATCACAGAGATACCCGCGATCTGCATAAGGCCACGAATAGCGTCTGACTTTGCGTAGTTCTTTTCCCGTTTTGCGGCGGCTCGAATGGCCAAAAGTTTCTCTATTCGACTTGTTAGTTCACCGTCGACCGGTTTGCGCAGCGCCCAATCGGGCACCGCATCCGACATCAGGCCCAGAAGCTGAAGCCCCGCCCGCAACGCGCCCCCGTGGCCATCGCCCGACAGGCGATGCAGGGCGGTCAGCGCACCATGGGTGTTCAGATCGTCGGCCAGTGCGGCCAGAAGCTCGGCATCCTGTGCGCCGCTTTCGGCCTCTGCTGCCTGAGCATACCATTTGCGCAGGGTGCGTTCGGCCTCTTCGGCTTTCTTCGCGGTCCAGTCCATCGGTTTGCGATAATGAGTGGACAGGAAGACAAAGCGGATCACCTCGCCCGGCACGCCCTGATCCAGCAGGTCGCGCACGGTGAAGAAATTGCCCAGCGACTTGGACATTTTCTTGCCCTCGACCTGCAGCATCTCGTTGTGCATCCAGACACGGGCGAATTCGCCCTCGGGATGGGCGCAGCGGCTTTGGGCAATCTCGTTCTCGTGGTGCGGGAATTGCAGATCGTTGCCGCCGCCGTGAATGTCGAAGGTGGCGCCCAGCAGTTCCTGCGCCATGGCCGAGCATTCGATATGCCAGCCCGGACGACCCCGGCCCCAGGGGCTGTCCCAGCCCGGCAGATCTTCGGTTGACGGCTTCCACAGCACGAAATCCATCGGATTGCGCTTGTAGGGGGCGACCTCGACCCGCGCCCCGGCGATCATGTCGTCGACCGAGCGGCCCGACAGCGCGCCGTAATCGGCATAGCTTTCCACGGCGAACAGCACATGGCCCTCAGCCGCATAGGCGTGGCCCCTGGCGATCAGCTCAGCACACATGGCGATCATCTGGCCAATATAGTGGGTGGCGCGCGGCGCATGGGTCGGCTCCAGCGCCCCCAAAGCACCCATGTCCTCAAGGAACCAGCCGATGGTCTCGTCGGTGATCTCTGTGATCGACCGGCCGGTTTCGGCGGCGCGGGCGTTGATCTTGTCGTCCACGTCGGTGAAATTGCGCACATAGGTCACGTGATCGGCGCCGTACTCCTGGCGCAGCAGCCGGAACAGCACGTCGAAGACCACCACCGGACGGGCGTTGCCCAGATGCGCGCGGTCATAGACCGTCGGCCCGCAGACATACATGCGCACATCTTCGGGATCTTGCGGAACGAAAGGCTCCTGCTGGCGCGACTTGGTGTTGTATAGGCTGATCTGGACCATGGGCTTCCGGCGGGCTGGTGGCGCGAGTTACCGTGCGGGATTACCGGAGCCGGGCGCGAAAGAAAAGACGCGAGGCATTCGCGCCACCTTGACCTTTTCACAGGCGCTGCCACAAACGGCCCCATGGCTCAAGCAAACCTGACAATCAACCTCGACGCCGTGGCCGACAACTGGCGGGCGCTGGATGCAAGGACCGGACCGGACACCGAAACCGCCGCCGTGGTCAAGGCCGATGGCTATGGCCTTGGGGCCGAGCGCGTGGCCGCCCGTCTGGCCGCCACCGGGGCGCGGACCTTTTTCGTGGCCACCGCCGCCGAGGGCGCGCGGGTGCGCCAGACCGTGGGCGAGGTGCCCGCAATCGCGGTGTTCTCCGGGCATATGGACGGCGACACCGACCTGATCCGTGCCCACGACCTGATCCCGATGCTGAACAGCACCGCCCAGGTGGACCGCCATCTGGACGCCCTGCCCGACGCGCGCTTCGGCGTGCAACTGGACAGCGGCATGAACCGGCTGGGGATGGAACCCGCCGAATGGGACAGCCAGAAGACCCGCTTGCTGGAGCGTGGGCCGTGGCTGGTGATGTCGCATCTGGCCTGCGCAGACGAGCCCGAGCATCCGATGAATGCCCAGCAACTGGCCGGCTTCCGGGCGATGACCGACGGGCTGGGCCTGCGCCGGTCGCTGTCGGCCACCGGCGGCATCCTGCTGGGGCCGGACTATCACTTTGACCTGACCCGCCCCGGCATTGGCCTGTATGGCGGCGCGCCGTTCTCGGCGGCGGTCCCGGCGGTGCAACTGGCCATCCCGGTGATCCAGTGCCGCGATGTCGCCTTGGGCGAAACCGTGGGCTACGGCAATGCGTGGATTGCCTCGCGCCCGTCGCGCATCGCGACGATTGCCGCGGGCTATGCCGACGGGCTGCTGCGGTCGCTGTCGGGCAAGGCAACGCTGTTCGCGGGCGCCACGCCCTGCCCGCTGGTGGGTCGGGTGTCGATGGATCTGCTGACCATCGATGTCACTGATCTTGACGAAGACCCCG
The DNA here is from genome assembly GCF_040689105.1 of Meridianimarinicoccus marinus. Taxonomy (NCBI): domain Bacteria; kingdom Pseudomonadati; phylum Pseudomonadota; class Alphaproteobacteria; order Rhodobacterales; family Paracoccaceae; genus Meridianimarinicoccus; species Meridianimarinicoccus marinus. Next base: position 178,333 of record NZ_JBFBVU010000001.1, on the reverse strand, counting down.
AAACGCTGGAAATCCTCGGCCCCTATCAGGGCGTCGATGCCCTGGCCGACGCCGCAGGCACCATCGGCTATGAAATCCTGACCTCGCTGGGAGCCCGCTATGACCGGCGCTACAACCGTTTCTGAGCCGCGCCCCTGCCGGGGCCCACACGGCCCCCTGGGGCCGGTTCCGGCGTGCGGCACTGCATTCGGGCAAGGTACACCATCATGAACGCACTGGCCCCCGTTGCCGGGATCGGACGCAGCACGCTGGCCGCCGTGGCCAGCCTTGGGCGGGTGTCGATCTTTGTCGCCCAGACCCTGCGCCATATTGTGACGCCGCCCTTCTACCCGCGCGAGTTCTGGACCGCGGTGATCGCCATCGGCTGGCTCAGCCTGCCGGTGGTGGGGCTGACCGCCGTCTTTACCGGGGCAGCCCTGGCGCTGCAGATCTTCGACGGCTCGGCCCGGTTCTCGGCCGAGGCGGTGGTGCCGCAGATCGTCGCCATCGGCATGGTGCGCGAACTTGGCCCGGTTCTGGGCAGCCTGATGGTCGCCGCCCGCGTCGCCTCCTCCATCGCCGCCGAGATCGGCACCATGAAGGTGACCGAACAGATCGACGCGCTGGTGACCCTGTCCACCAACCCGATGAAATACCTGACCGCCCCGCGCGTGCTGGCCGCCACACTGACGGTGCCGCTGCTGGTGGCGGTGGGCGATGCCATCGGAATCTTCGGCGGCTATCTGGTTGGCACCACGCGGCTGGGCTTCAACGAGATCAACTACCTCAAGAACACCGTCAACTTCCTGGAATTCTGGGACATCGGCTCGGGCCTGGTGAAAGGTGCTGTCTTCGGCTTCATCATCGCGCTGATGGGCTGCTACTACGGCATGAACTCCAGCCGGGGCGCGCAGGGCGTGGGCAAGGCCACAAAGGCCGCCGTGGTGTCGGCCTCGGTGCTGATCCTGGCCTCCAATTACCTTCTGACCGAGGCGTTCTTCTCGTCATGATCCAGCTTGAAAACGTCCATAAATCCTTTGGCGACAACGCCGTGCTGCGCGGGGTCACGCTTGAGGTGCCCAAGGGCGAGAGCATGGTCATCATCGGCGGCTCGGGCACCGGCAAATCGGTGGCGTTGAAATGCGTGCTGGGGCTGGTCCGGCCCGACAAGGGCGTGATCCGTGTCGATGGCGAGGATATCACCCGTGCCGACCGGGACGAGTTCCTGTCGCATTTCGGCATGCTGTTTCAAGGCGGCGCGCTGTTCGATTCCATGCATGTCTGGGAAAACGTGGCCTTCCGCCTGCTGCGCGGCCGCCTGAAGAAACCCCGCGAAGAAGCCCGCGAGATCGCCATCGAGAAGCTGCGTCGTGTCGGCCTGCGCTCCAGCGTCGCCGATCAGTTTCCCGCCGAATTGTCGGGGGGCATGCAAAAACGCGTGGGCCTGGCCCGCGCCATCGCCGCCGAACCGCAGATCATCTTTTTCGACGAACCCACCACCGGGCTCGACCCGATCATGTCGGGCGTCATCAACGACCTGATCCGTGAAATCGTGGTGGAAATGGGCGCCACTGCGATGACCATCACCCACGACATGACCTCGGTCCGGGCGATTGCCGACAAGGTGGCGATGCTGCACGACGGGGTGATCCAGTGGTCCGGTCCTGTGAGCGATCTGGACACCACCGGCGACCCCTACATTCAGCAGTTCATCAACGGCTCCGCCGAGGGGCCGATCGAGGCCGTGCGCTAGCCGCCCATGCCCCTGACCCGCCTTCTGGCCGCGCTCAATCTGGTGCTTCTGATCGCCTTTCCCGTGGCCTGGGCCGCGCCGCTGTTGCGGGCCGGGCTGCTGCCGTTCTTCGGCATGTCCGAGGTGTCGATCCTGTCCGGCATCCGGGCGCTGTGGGGGACCGATCCGGCGCTGGCGGCGCTGGTGGCGGCATTGGCCATGGTGGCGCCCTACCTGAAGATCCTGACCCTGGCGGGCATCCAGTGGGGCTACCTGTCGCGCCGCGCCCTGCCGCTGGTCAAACAGCTCAGCCGGTTGGCGATGGCGGATGTGTTCCTGATCGCGCTGTATGTGGTGGTGGCCAAGGGCGTCGGCGTCGGCCGGATCGAGACCGCCTGGGGGTTGTGGCTGTTCACCGGCTGTGTCGGCCTGTCGCTGGTCACAAGCTGGATGACCCCGAAAGCCCGCTAACCCGCCGCGCGCACCGCCAGCACCTGTCCGGCAATCTGGTCGAGGTGCTTTTCCCAGGTGCCGCAACAGCCGCCCCAGACATCCATTTGCGGATACCGCCGCGCCAGATCGCCCATCCGTTCGCCCAGATCCACCGGATCCCCCTCCTCCAGATGGTTCAGCTTGCACAGGGCGATCTTTTCCATTTTCGAGGCATTGGGCCGCAAACCGCGCAGGCGCTGGATCCAGTCGCCGCCATCCAGTGCCGGTTCGAACTCCAGCGGGTGCGAGCAATTGATGGCGTAGAAATCGATCGAATTGTCGGTGGCCGCATCAATGGCCGGGATCGCCTCGCCCAGGCTGGGCCCGGATTTCAGGCGCGCGGTGCTGTCCAGTGTCAGCATCATGCACAGCGGCACATCTTGCGCGGCGGCGGCTCGCGCCGCGCCCACGGCTTCGGGCACGCTGTTGAAGGTCATCGCACAGGCCATGTCCACGCCCGCCCGCTTCAGCGTGGCCATTTGCACCGAATGGTAGTCCTCGGCGCTGGCGTCGGTGATCTCCGCGTTCAGGGAATAGGCGTCGCCGCGCGGCCCAACGATACCGCCGATGCGGATGTCGGGCAGGCCGTCGGCGTAAGGGGCTGAAACCTCGCGCAGAAACGCGATGCAGGCGAGATTGGCATCGGCCAAGGCTTCCGAAGAATAGCCCAGTTTCGTTCCCCAATCCGGGCTGGCGCGATAGTCCAGACCGGTCAGGTACACCGCCGTCTTGTGCGCGGCGGCCACGTCCAGCAAGGCGCGGTACATGCCGGACAGCACGCCCATGGCTTTGGGATTGTCGAGCAGCGGGAGCATGGAAAATTCGGGCAGTTCGAAGCCGTGCCGGTACATGATCTCGGTTTCGGTGCCGCCTTCGGTCAGGTAGATGCCACCGTCGGCGCGACGGGGCAGGCCTCTGGATCTGGACATTCTCTTGCCTCCGGTTTGTCTGTGGCCAGCCTTGCACATTCGCCCGGCCCCGTCACCCTGTGCGCCTCGGCCATCCTTCGCTCTGGACGCGGGCGCGGGACTGGGCCAAACCCTGTTCATGGCGAAATCCCTTTCCTTTCACTGCTCCGACTGCGGGGCGAGTTTCAGCAAATGGTCCGGGCGTTGCGATGGCTGCGGGGCGTGGAATTCCATCGTCGAGGAAAAGCCGCTGTCCACCGGTCCCGGAAAGGGGCTGGGCGGCAAGCGCGGTCGCAGCGTGCCGCTGGTCGATCTGGACACCGAGGAAGCGCCGCCGCCGCGCACCCAGTCGCAAGTCGCGGAACTGGACCGGGTGCTGGGCGGCGGGCTGGTCCCGGCCTCGGCCACGCTGGTGGGCGGCGATCCGGGCATCGGCAAATCGACGCTGCTGCTGCAGGCGGCGGCGGCCTTCGCACGGCGCGGCCTGTCCTGCGTCTATGTCTCGGGCGAGGAGGCCACCGCCCAGGTGCGGATGCGCGCCCGCCGTCTGGGTCTGGACAAGGCGAATGTGCGTCTGGCCGCCGAGACCGGGCTGCGCGATATCCTGACCACACTGGAGGCCGAGAAGCCCGATCTGGTGATCGTCGATTCGATCCAGACCATGTGGCTGGACACCGTCGACAGCGCCCCCGGCTCGGTCAGCCAGGTTCGGGCGGCGGCGCACGAACTGACCAGTTTTGCCAAACGCCACGGGGTGGCGGTGATTCTGGTCGGCCATGTCACCAAGGACGGCCAGATCGCCGGGCCGCGCGTGGTCGAGCACATGGTGGACACCGTGCTGTATTTCGAGGGCGAGCGCGGCCATCAGTTCCGGATCCTGCGCGCCGTGAAGAACCGCTTCGGCCCGGCTGACGAGATCGGCGTCTTCGAGATGACCGGCAAGGGGCTGGCACAGGTGCCCAACCCCTCGGCGCTGTTCCTGCAGGATCGCGGCGAACCGGCGGCAGGCTCGGCGGTCTTTGCCGGGATCGAAGGCACGCGGCCGGTCCTGTGCGAGTTCCAGGCGCTGATCGCGCCCGCGCCGCATGGCACCCCGCGCCGATCGGTGGTGGGCTGGGACGGCGGCCGTCTGGCGATGATTCTGGCGGTGCTCGAATCCCGTTGCGGCATCCCTTTTGCCGGGCTGGACGTCTATCTGAACGTGGCCGGCGGGCTGCGCGTGGCGGAACCCGCTGCCGATCTGGCCGTTGCCGCCGCGCTTCTGTCGGCGCGCGAGGATGTGGCATTGCCGCCTGAAACCGTGGTTTTCGGGGAAATCAGTCTCTCTGGGGCCATACGTCCGGTGACACAGACCGAAAACAGGTTGAAAGAGGCCCTGAAACTTGGTTTTTCCAAGGCTATCGTGCCGGGTGGCGGCAAGCGGCTGGCGGACAGCGGCGTCGCGCTGCGCCCGATGGCGGATCTGACCGGGTTCGTCGGCGATGTTTTCGGAGCCGGATAACGGCAAGAGGGAGTAACGGTATGGACGGGTTCACCATTGTCGACGGGGTCGTGGCCGCCGTTATCATCGTCTCTGCCATTCTGGCCTATTCCCGCGGCTTCGTGCGCGAAGCCATGGCGATCGCCGGTTGGGTTGCCGCCGCGATCGTGGCCTTCCTGTTCGCCGGGCAGGCCGAACCGCTGATCAAGGAAATCCCCTATGTGGGAGACTTCCTGCGCAGCTCGTGCGAACTGTCGATCATCGCCGCCTTCGCCGCGGTCTTCGCCCTGGCTCTGGTGGTTGTGTCGCTGTTCACGCCGCTGTTTTCCACCGTCGTCCAGCGTTCGGCCCTGGGCGGGCTGGACCAGGCGGCGGGGTTTGTCTTCGGCGCCCTGCGCGGCATCCTTCTGGTGGCGGTGGCCCTTGTGGTCTACGACCGCGTGGTCGTCGCGCAGGAAATCCCCATGGTCGACGACAGCCGCACCGCGCGGGTCTTTTCGGGCATGCGCGAGGACGTGGACGGAATGATTCCCGAGGACGCGCCGGGCTGGATTCTGATGCGCTATGAACAGCTTGTGGGAAGCTGCGGCGTGGATGCGTGATATTCGGGCATCTTGCGAACGGTCAACTCTGTGATCCTTTCGTGACACCCGGCAGCAATCGGTTTAAACGACGCCCATTGTTCAACGGAATCGGAGCCAGCGCCGAGATGCGTGACGAACCCTCGACCGGGACCGAAGGGCATCTGCCCGCGTCCCGTGATATCGACTTTCCTGCCCACCCGTTCGACCCGGTCGATGACGACAAGCTGCGGGAAGAATGCGGTGTGTTCGGCGTGGTCGGTCTGGCCGACGCGGCGAATTTCGTGGCGCTGGGGCTGCACGCCCTGCAGCATCGCGGACAGGAAGCCGGCGGCATCGTCTGCCATCACCCGGTAGAGGGCTTCAACAGCGCCCGCCGCTTCGGCTATGTGCGCGACAATTTCACCAAGGCCTCGCTGATGGAAACCCTGCCGGGGCCGCTGGCCATCGGCCATGTGCGCTATTCGACGGCGGGTTCCAAGGGCGCGGCGATCCGCGACGTGCAGCCGTTCTTCGGCGAATTTTCCATGGGCGGCGCGGCGATTGCCCATAACGGCAACATCACCAACGCCGATGCCCTGCGCAAGGAGTTGATCGAGCGCGGTTCGATCTTCCAGTCGTCGTCGGACAGCGAATGCATCATCCACCTGATGGCGCGCTCGCTGCAGCGCAACATCCCCGAACGCATGGAAGATGCCCTGCGCCGGGTCGAAGGCGCGTTCTCGGTCGTGGCGATGACCCGCACCAAGCTGATCGGTGTGCGCGATCCCATGGGCGTGCGGCCCTTGGTGCTGGGCAAGGTCGGTGATGGCTGGGTGCTGTCATCGGAAACCTGCGCGCTGGACATCATCGGCGCTGAACTGGTGCGCGAGATTGCCCCCGGCGAGATGGTGGTCATCACCGCCGAGGACGGGGTGGAAAGCCATTTCCCGTTCCGCAAACGCCCGTCGAAGTTCTGTGTCTTCGAACACGTCTATTTCTCGCGTCCCGATTCGATCATCGGCGGCCAGTCGGTCTATGAGACCCGCCGCCAGATCGGCGTGGAACTGGCCCGCGAAAACCCGGTCGATGCCGATCTGGTCTGCGCGGTGCCCGACAGCGGCACGCCGGCGGCCATCGGCTACAGCCAGGAAAGCGGCATCCCCTTCGCCATGGGGATCATCCGCAACCAGTACATGGGCCGCACCTTCATCGAACCGACCGAACAGATCCGCAACATGGGGGTGCGTCTGAAGCTGAACGTCAACCGCGCCCTGATCGCGGGCAAGCGGGTGATCCTGGTCGATGATTCGGTGGTGCGCGGCACGACCTCGCGCAAGATCAAGGAAATGATCCTGGATGCCGGCGCCGCCGAGGTGCATTTCCGCATCGCCTCGCCGCCCACCGCATGGCCCTGTTTCTACGGCGTGGACACGCCGCAGCGCGAAAAGCTGCTGGCGGCGACCATGAGCGAAGAGGAAATGACCCAGCACCTGCAGGTGGACAGCCTGAAGTTCATCTCGCTGGACGGGCTTTATCGCGCCGTCGGCGAGGCTACGGGCCGCGACAACGCCTGCCCGCAGTATTGCGACGCCTGTTTCTCGGGCGACTACCCGGTCCGCCCGGCGGACATGATCGCCAAGGGCTTTGAACTGAAGGCCGCCGAGTAGTCCCGAACGGTTGCGCAAACGGCGAAGGGGGGGCTCCCGCCCTTTGTCGATGCAAGGCATCTCCGCCGGTTGGGCCGGGCGCGGCTGCGCCGCGCGGTCGGTTCCTCACAGCACGCGATGCGCGGGGATGTCGACGTCGGATACTTCCGCTGAGAGGCTCTGAGGGGCCCATGTGCCCCTGCAGAGCCTGCCCGAGGATCGTCCCCCTGCGCCCGCCTCAAGGCCAGGCCGATCTTCGATCGGGCGCCTGCGGCGCGCCTTGACCCGGGCTTCGGCGGGCTGCGACATGTGGTTGGTCTTGCGCTTGCCCGGCGGCGGGGGCAAATGGGGGGCATGGAACACCACAGTGATCTCAAGCCGGTGCTGGTCACCGGCGCCTCGCGGGGGCTGGGCGCCGCCCTTGCCCTGGAACTGGCCAAGCGCGGTCATCACGTCATCGCCGTGGCCCGCACCGTGGGCGGGCTGGAAGAGCTGGACGACAAGATCAAGGATGCAGGGGGCGCCGCGACCCTGGCGCCGCTGGATGTGACCAATGACGGCGCCATGCAGCATCTGTGCCGGTCCATCCACGACCGCTGGGGCGGGCTGGACATCTGGGTGCACACCGCCCTGCACGCCGCACCGCTGAGCCCGGCGCATTTCATCACCACCAAGGACTGGGATCGCAGTCTCGCCGTCAATGTCGATGCCACCCGCCGCCTGATCTGCTATGTCAGCCCGCTTCTGGGCGAGACCGGCAAGGCGCTGTTCTTCGACGATCCGCGCGCCGGGCAGAAGTTTTTCGGAGCTTACGGCGCCACCAAGGCCGCGCAGATGGCGCTGGCGCAGTCCTGGGCTGCCGAGACCCCGAAGACCGGCCCGCATGTGTGCATCCTGACGCCGCCACCGCTGGCCACCGCGACCCGCGCTCGGTTTTTCCCCGGCGAGGATCGTGCCGGGCTGACGCCGCCCGCGCAGGCAGCGATGGATATTCTGGCTGAAATCTGAGGCCGCGTGACCACGCCTGCGCCCGGCCGGACCGGCCCGGGCGCGAGGCGGCTTTACCCGGCAGCGGCCATCCCCTAAGCACAGGGTGCGTGTCCCGACGCGCCCGGTTCCTGGAGTCTCTGCATGCGTATCCTTGTCACAAATGATGACGGCATCAACGCCCCCGGCCTGCAAGTGCTGGAAGCCATTGCCGCCGAAATCGCCGGACCGCAGGGCGAGGTCTGGGTGGTGGCGCCGGCCTTCGAACAGTCCGGGGTCGGGCACAAGATTTCCTACACCCATCCCACGATGATCGCGCAGATGGGGCCGCGCCGGTTCGCCGCCGAAGGCTCGCCCGCCGATTGCGTGCTGGCGGGCATCTACGACGTGATGGCCGGGGCCGGGCCGGAGCTGGTGCTGTCGGGCGTGAACCGGGGCAACAACGCGGGCGAGAATGTGCTGTATTCCGGCACCATCGGCGCCGCCATGGAAGCGGCCCTGCAAGGGTTGCCCGCCGTCGCCCTGTCGCAATTCTATGGCCCCGGAAACGCGGACCTGGACGATCCGTTCGATGCCTCCGCACAGCATGGCGCCGCCACCGTGCGGGCGCTGCTGGACAACGGCCTGTGGGACGACGCCGCCTACCGGTTGTTCTACAACGTCAACTTCCCGCCCTTGCCCGCCGCCGGGGTCAAGGGTCTGAAGGTCAGCGCACAGGGTTTCCGCCCCGACACAAGGTTCTCGGTCGAGCCGCATCAGGCGCCCTCGGGCCGCCGGTTCCTCTGGGCCAAGGGCGGTGCCCAGGCGGTTGAAACCGGCGCAGGCACAGATGTATCGGCCAATATGGCCGGCCATATCTCGGTCACGCCGCTGCGCGCCGATCTGACCGCCCATGACACGCTGGGCGTATTGAGGGATCGACTGGAATGACCGGCGCGGACGAGCGCATCCTGCAATTCATCTACACCCTGCGCAGCAAGGGGGTGACCGATCCGCGCGTGCTGACCGCGATGGAGCGCACCGACCGCTCGGTCTTCCTGCGCGGCACCTTTGCCCATCGCGCCTATGAGGACATGCCGCTGCCGATCCCCTGCGGGCAGACGATCTCGCAGCCTTCGGTGGTGGCGATCATGACCCAGGCTCTGAAGGTGGGGCCACGCGACACGGTGCTGGAGATCGGCACAGGCTCGGGCTATCAGGCCGCCGTGCTGGCGCGTCTGGCGCGGCGGGTCTATTCGGTCGAGCGGCATCGCCACCTGGCCGAGGCCGCCAAGGCCCGGTTTCGCGACCTGGATCTGGCCAACATCACGGTGTTCCTTGGCGATGGATCGCATGGCTTGCCCGCGCAAGCACCCTTCGACCGCATCCTGGTGACAGCCGCCGCCGAGGATCCGCCCGGCCCGCTCTTGGCGCAATTGCGCGAGGGCGGTATCATGGTGGTGCCCGTGGGGCAGTCCGACGCGGTGCAGACGCTGATCAAGGTCACCCGCACCCCCGAGGGTCTTGAGTATGACGAACTTGGCCCGGTGCGCTTTGTGCCGCTGGTCGAAGGACTTGGGGAAGACTGAACGCGCCCGCACCAGAACGGGGCGGTTCCAGAGGATACGAGCATGATCAAGGTCACCACGGCCCGACACTTCACCCGACTGACCGCCACGCTGCTGCTGTGCACAGGTCTTGGCGCCTGCAGCACCCTGTCGGTGCCCGGCGCCGGCGATGTTCTGAACAACGGATCGGCGACGACGCCCACCGCCCCACGCCCGGCGCCCGATGCCCGCGGCGTGATTTCCTATCCCGGCTATCAGGTGGCCGTGGCCCGCAATGGCGACACCGTCAGGACAATCGCCCAGCGGTTGGGACTGGATGCCACCGCGCTGGCGCGCAAGAACGGCCTGCCCGAGGATGCCGAACTGGATCCGGGCGAGATCGTGATCCTGACCAGCCGTGTTCCCGAAAGCGCCTCGGGCAGCGTCGATGTGGCCACGCTGGCCGGTTCCGCACTGGACCGGGCCGAGGGCAAGCCCGCCGCTCAAAGCTCCTCGATCACCGCCGCCGGGCCGGAACCGCGCCGCCATACGGTGGTCACCGGCGAAACCGCCTTCTCGATCGCCCGCAGCTACAACGTGTCGGCGCAGGCGCTGTCGAACTGGAACGGGCTGGATTCCAATATGACGGTGCGCGTCGGGCAGATCCTGCTGATCCCGCCCGCCACCGGCCCGGCGCCGCAGCCCGAGGCCAATGCGGTGGCCACCCCCGGCAGCGGCAGCCCGACCCCGGTGCCGCCCAGTGCCGCGACCCCGCAACCCGAGAAGGACCTGGCCCCGGTGGCCAGCGGGACGATTGCCACCAGCAGTGTGGACAGCACCCCGGCCCCGGCAGCCCAGCAGCAGACCTCGGCCTCGGACACCGCAGCGCTTCTGCAACCGGTGACCGGCCGGATCATCCGGGGCTATGCACCGGGCAAGAACGAAGGGCTGGATTTCGGAACCGCCGCCGGCGCCTCGGTGCGGGCCGCCGACGCGGGCACCGTCGCCGCCATCACCCGCGACACCGACGAGGTGCCGATCCTGGTGCTGCGCCACGACAGCAACCTGCTGACGGTCTATGCCAATGTCGATGACATCGTGGTGGAAAAGGGCACCCGCGTGACCCGCGGCCAGAAGATCGCCAAGGTCCGCGACGGCGAAACTCCGTTCCTGCATTTCGAGGTCCGCAAGGGTTTTGAAAGCGTCGATCCGGTACCGTATCTGTCCAACTGACCCCCGACACCGCCCGGCGGGGTACCGCGCCTGAGACCCGCCGTGCCCGCAAACTCTCGCGACTGCGAATGCGTTTCATTCTAAACTATTGTTAATGCTTGACATTTTCCGATTCCCGCGCGATACGTCCGGCATCGGGGAGTAGCGTCCGCCACAACGGCGGAGGCGCGTCAACATGCTCGCAGGGATTCTGCGTGGCGCGTCTGGTCCATGGGATTTCGCGAGACCGTGGCGTAATGGCTCTGCGGGCGGAGTCCATCCAACGCCCGGATCAGCCCCGAGGAACCGTCACATGTCCCCGACTGCCATCGGCGTGCTTGCCGTCTCCATGTCCATGGATGCTTTCGTCGCCGCGCTGGGACAGGGCACATCCGGGCCGCGTCCCAGTTTCGCCATGACCCTGCGGACCGGCGTGATCTTTGGGGTTGTCGAGGCACTCACCCCGCTGATCGGCTGGGCGGCGGGCATGGCTGCGGCCCGGCACATCGCTGTGATCGATCACTGGATCGCCTTCATCCTGCTGGCCGGAGTCGGCGGGCACATGGCACTGCAAGCCTGGCGCGACACCGAACACACCCCGCGAAACCGGTCGGTCTGGGCCACGGTCGTGACCGCGATGGGTACCTCGATCGACGCGATGGCGGTCGGGGTCTCGCTGTCGTTTCTGCAGGTGAACATCCTTTGGATCGCCCTTGCGATCGGCGCGACCACCATGGTGATGAGTTCGACGGGGGTGCTGCTGGGCCGGTTGATCGGCGCGCGTTTCGGACGCATCGCCGAAACCCTGGGCGGGGTCGCCCTGTTTGCCATCGGCGCGACGATCCTGTGGCAGCATCTGACGGGCGCGGCCTGAGCCGTCGCCCCCAGTTCAGGCGAGCGCCACGCCCTTGCGTCCCGCCAGATCGGTGACGAATTGCCAGGCCACCCGGCCCGAACGGGCGCCGCGCGTCGCTTGCCATTCGATGGCCTCGGCGCGCAGCGTTTCGTCGGACACTTCGATCCCGAAGGCATCGCAATAGCCCCGGATCATCGACAGGTATTCGTCCTGACTGCACGGGTGGAACCCCAGCCACAGGCCGAAACGGTCCGACAGCGACACCTTTTCCTCGGTCGCCTCGCTGGGATTGATTGCCGACGAGCGTTCGTTCTCGATCATGTCGCGCGGCATCAGGTGCCGCCGGTTCGAGGTGGCATAGAACACCACGTTGGACGGCCGCCCCTCGATCCCGCCATCCAGCACCGCTTTCAGGCTCTTGTAATGCTCGTCGTCATGGCTGAACGACAGGTCATCGCAGAACAGCACGAAACGCGCGTCCGAGCCGCGCAGGATCGCCATCAGCCGCGTGATGCTGGGCAGATCCTCGCGCTGGACCTCGACGATCTTCAGGTCATGGCCCCGGGTCCGCACCTCGGCATGGACCGCCTTGACCAGCGAGGATTTCCCCATCCCCCGCGCGCCCCAGAGCAGCGCGTTGTTGGCGGGCAGGCCACGGGCAAACTGCAGGGTGTTGGCCAGCAGCGTGTCGCGCGACCGGTCGATGCCCTGCAGCAGCGGCAGCGCCACGCGGGCGACCTTGTCGACCGGCACCAGACGGTCCGGCGCCACATGCCAGACGAAGGCCTCGGCGGACAGGTTGGGCACGGCCCCCGGCGGCGGGCTCATCCGCTCCAGCGCGGCGGCAATGCGGGTCAGCGCGTTTTTCTTGCTCATGACCGGGCGCCGTCTTCCGCAGCCGCGTCGGCATCGTCTTCATCGTCCCACAGGCCCTGCGCCCGCAGATCCGCCTCGCGGCGTTTCTCGACGCGTTTGACCAGCTGGATCGAGACCTCGTACAGCCCGTAGACCACGGTGAACAGGATCACCTGCGTGATGACATCGGGCGGCGTCACCAGCGCGGCCAGCACCAGAATGCCCACCACCGCGTATTTGCGCATGTCCTTCAGACCGCGTGCCGAGACCAGCCCGGCCTTGCCCATCAGCGTCAGCAGCACAGGCAACTGGAAGCACAGCCCAAAGGCGAAGATGAACTTCAGCGACAGGTCGAGGCTTTCGCGCACCGAGCCCAGGAAGACGGTTTTCAGTTCCTCGTTCGGGTCGGGGGCCGAGAAATCGCCCTGCCCCGCCACCAGATTGGCCAACGCCGGGATGGCGTCGGAAAACCCGATGAAGAAGTTCATCGCCAGCGGGGTGACCACGTAATGCGCAAAGGCCGCGCCCAGCAGGAACAGCGCCGGCGAGGCGATCATGAACGGCAGGAAGGCGTCCTTTTCGGACCGGTACAGGCCCGGCGCCACGAAGCGCCACAACTGATGCGCGATCACCGGGAACGACAGGGCGAATCCGCCAATCAGCGAGATCCGGATCAGGACGAAGAACTTCTCCTGCGGGGCGGTGAAGATCAGCCGGGGATCCTCGCCCCGTGCACGCAGCACATCGGCGATGGGTTCGGACAGGAACTCAAGCAGCGGTTCGGCCACGGTGAAGCACAGCACCATGCCCACGAGAAAGGCGATGACCGAGCGGATCAGCCGCGTGCGCAGCTCCGCGAGATGTTCGATCAGCGGGGCCGAGGTGTCTTCGATCTGGTCGTCTGTCATGCGGGATTGGTGTCCGTCGTCTCGTCGGCCGCGGCAACCGAAGGTGCCTCTTCTGGGTGCTTCGCGGTGTCAGCGGTCGGCGTCTTGGGCGTCCCGGTCTTGGCGGGAGTCTTCGCGCCAGACGCTTTCCCGGCCGGCTTGTCCGCCAGCGGGTCGTCGGGAAGCTCCAGATCCTTGGCCGCCTTGTTGATCGTGTCCAGTCCGAACTGCTTGGGATTGGCCGCGGCCTTCAGGCTGGCCTGGATATCCTTGACCCCGGCCTGATCGGCGGCGTCATCCATTGCGCGGGAAAACTCGCGCGCCATGGCCTTGGCCTTGCCGGTGAACTCGCCCATGCGGCGAAACAGGATCGGCAGATCCTTGGGGCCCACGACGATCAGCGCCACGATCCCGATGACCAGAAGCTCGGTCCAGCCGATGTCAAACATGCGTCACACGTCCCGCCCGGGCCACCGGCCCTCAGACCTTGTCTTTTTCCGCCTCGGGGGTGATGTCGCGGGCCACGGTGTCATCCGCGTTCTCGATCTCTTCCGAGCCATCCTTCACGCCGCGCTTGAAGGCGGTGATGCCCTTGCCAACCTCGCCCATCAGGGACGAGATCTTGCCGCGTCCGAACAGGACCAGAACCACGACGGCAATCAGCAGCAGGCCGGGCAGGCCGATATTGTTCAGCATTTGTTAGTCTCCCTTGGCACCCGGTCGTTTCGGGCGCCCTTCTTGTGATGGATCGTGTCTAAATAAGATAGGCACGGGATCAAAGCCCCAAAACCCCCGGCAGGGGCTTTTCCCATCACGATGTCGCAGGGCGCGGACGGCAGAGCCGGGTCAAGGCGCGCCGCAGGCGCCCGCGCAACGCGCGGCTTGGCCTTGAGGCGGCACTGGCGGCCCTTACCCTTGGACCGGCGCTTTCAGGGCAGACCTGCCCCTGAAACGCCTCTCAGCACTGTCATGACAGCCGCCATCCACGGCCACCCCCTGCCCCCGGATCACACCCGCGCGGCGCAGCCGCGCCGGGCCCAACCGGCGCCCCGGCTTTGCCGGGGCAGAGGGCGGGAGCGCCCCCTTTCGGGTCAGGTCACCACCTGCGCCGGAAAGACGTGACAGCGGTCACGGCGCATCATCAGCCACAGCGGTGTGCCAGCGTTGGGCAGGAACACCCCCGGCACCACCGCCGACAGATGGGTGCCGTCGAATTCCATCTCGAATTCCACAAGGCTTTCGCGCCCCAGATAGCGCGCCCGCACCACCGATCCGCGCGCCGGCACGCCGTTGACCGGTGTCGGCGCCGGTCCCTGCCCGTTGCGGTCGAAATCCAGCTTCAGATGCTGCGGGCGGATGATGATCTCAACCTTCGAGCCGTCGGCGTGTCCGGGGGCCAGAAACTCGCCGAACGCGGTGCGGGTCAACCCGCCCGTGACCGTGCCCCGGATCACGTTGACGTCGGAAAAGAACGCCGCCGCAGCTTTGTCCACCGGTGCGTTGTACAGGTTGTAGGGCGCACCCTGCTGCACGATACGGCCATCGCGCATCAGCGCGATGCGGTCGGCCATGCGCATCGCCTCTTCCGGCTCATGGGTCACCATGACCACCGCCGTGCCTTCTTCCTTCAGCAGCGCCAGGGTCTCGTCGCGGATGCCGTCGCGCAGCCGGTTGTCCAGCCCGGAGAACGGCTCGTCCATCAGCATCACCAGCGGCCGGGGCGCCAGCGCGCGGGCCAGCGCCACGCGCTGCTGCTCGCCGCCCGACAACTCGTGCGGATAGCTGTCGATATGCTGCGCCAGATGCACCCGGTCCAGAAGTTCACGGACGCGCGCGCGCTTGCCCGCCTTGCCGCCGCGCAGTCCGAAGGCCACGTTGTCGGCCACCGACAGATGCGGAAACAGCGCAAAATCCTGAAACATCAGCCCGACCGACCGCCCCTCGGGCGGCACCGAGACCAGCGGCCCCTCGACCTCGACCCCGTCAACGCGGATCACCCCGCGTTCGGGCGTCTCGACACCGGCCAGCATCCGCAGGGTGGTGGATTTGCCGCATCCCGACGGCCCCAGAAGGCACAGGATTTCTCCGGCGTCGATGCTCAGCGAGACATCATTGACCACCGCGCGGCCCGCGAACCGGCGATACAGCCCCTCGGCTTCAAGCCTTTGATGCACAGCTGTCATGGAGGCGAAATCCGATCAAAACCCTCAACAGCCTTTCGGCTAGCACCCCGCCCCCGCCTTCGCAACCCCGCCGCGCTGCTGCGCCACGGGGCTGGCCCGGGGATGCCGTCAGATGGTGGTGTTGATCGCGCCGCCGTCCAGCACGATGTTCTGGCCGACGATGAACCCGGAGTGCTGCGAGCACAGGAAGGCGCACATGGCGCCGAATTCGCCGGCGGTGCCATACCTGCGCGCCGGGATTGTGGCCTCGCGCTTCTTGCGGGCGGCCTCCATGTCGATGCCTTCGGCCTTGCTGACCCCGCTGTCCAGAGATTGTGCGCGGTCGGTGGCGTGGATGCCCGGCAGCATGTTGTTGATCGTCACCCCGTGCTGGGCCACCTGCCGCGCCGTGCCTGCCACGAATCCGGTCAGCCCGGCGCGCGCGGTATTGGACAGGCCCAGCTGCGGGATCGGCGCCTTGACCGAGCCGGAGGTGATGTTGACCACCCGGCCCCATCCCCGGTCGATCATGCCCGGCAAGGCGGCCTGCATCAGTGCGATCGGCGCCAGCATGTTGGCATCCACGGCGGCGATGAAATCGTCGCGGCTCCAGTCCGACCACAGGCCCGGCGGCGGACCCCCGGCGTTGGTCACCAGGATGTCGATCTGCCCGGCGGCGTCCAGAACCTCGGCGCGGCCCGCCTCATTGGTGATGTCTGCGGCCACCGCGATGACCTCGACGCCATGGGCCGCGCGGATCGCGGCCGCCGTGGCGTCCAGCGCCTCGGCGCCGCGCGCGTTCAGCACCAGGTTCACACCTGCCGCGGCCAGCGCCTCGGCACAGCCGCGCCCCAGCCCTTTCGAACTTGCCGTGACCAGTGCCCGCTTGCCCGCAATTCCCAGATCCATGATGTCGCACTCCTTCAAGGTATAGCCCTACAGGTAGCAGCCCTGCGCGGCGGCGCAACACACACCTGAGGTCAGCAGCCCGGCCGCAGCATTGGCGGGAATAGAGACCAAGCGACGTGAGACGAGCTTCAGGGACGCGCGTGACTGGGAAACCGCCATGACGTGGACCCCCCTGTCCGGACGCGGCTCACCTCGGGCACGGGAAGTCTTTCGGCGGTTGGGACTTGCCCGGCGGCGGATCGACGGCGATGCCCCTGCCCGGCGCGGGTCTGGGCCTGTTGACGGCGTTCGGGCCGCCGGGCTGGCGCGGGCGGCGGCTGCACTAACCGCCGTCAGAACCCGCCGTTGCGCCGCAACTGTCGAAAGACTTCCCGCGCGCGGGGCTCGCGGCGTTCGGCCCAGCCCTTGATGCAACGGTCGCCCAGCAGGTCTTCGGGGAAATCCAGTTTCCCGGCGATCCCGGCAAGGCTTTGACGTGCCTCGGGCGTCAGGGTGTCCAGTTCTCCGGTTTCGATCAACCGGGTGTAGATTTCCCAGAACATCGCCGCATGGGCATAGGCCAGATGGCGCGGGCCCGCGCCCTTCAGGGCCGCGACCCCGTCCAGATAGGCCGCCACCGAGGCCAACCGTTCCTCGACCGAGCGCGAGAACGACAGATGCGTGCCGCCCTCGGTCTGGCGGATCCAGCGATAGGTGGCATCCTTGGTCAGCGAGATGCCGCGCGCCGCCGCGAACACCTGTTGCAGGAACAGCCGGTCCTCGCCCAGCCGCAGCGCACTGTCGAAGCGCAGGTCGTGGCGCACCAGAAGGTGTCGGTCGATCAGCGTGTTCCAGACGGTGTAGAGAAACACCAGGCTGGGCATTTGTGCGTAGCCGATCCCATAGGCCTCGGGCTGATGATATTGATCCATCTGGTTGAGCTGCTGCTTGCCCTCGGGCGTGCAGAACAGATGCGCGCCGCGCGACACCTCGGCATCGGTACCCAGCATCAGCGACAACAGCCGGTCCAGGGCCTGGGGTTCCACCAGATCGTCGCCATCGGCGAAATAGAGGTACCGCCCCCGCGCCGCCGCCATGCCTTCGTTGCGCCGCGCCGAAGGGCCAAGGTTGCGGCCATCCTGCGTGATCACCAGCCGCTGATCCTGCGCGGCATGGGCTTGCAGAATATCGACGGTGCCATCCTGCGAGCCGTCGTCAAGGAAATGCACCTCGAAACCGGTCTCGGTCTGCGCCCGCAGCGCGGTGGCCAGCGCATCGATATGCGCGGCCTCGTTGTAGCAGGTCACCACGACCGAAATCAGCGGCGCGCCCTTGGCGATGACCGGGGCTTTCGGGGCCTCCGCCCCGGGGTCAGGCTGCGGCTGTTCCGGCGCGGGCCCGGACACCTCTTGCGTCAGCCGGGACATCTGCGCGGTCAACCCGTCCAGCTTGTGCCCCAGCGTCCCCAGCATGTCCCATGTGAAGGGTTCCAGGTCACGGGGTTCGAAAGCGACCGGCGGCGGCAGGTCGCTGCCCTCACGATCTACCGCATAGACCGACAGGTTTTCATAGCGGGCGATCAGCACCGGCGGCTGCCAGCCCTCCAGCGCCCACAGCATGTCCTTCAGCGGGGCGTGGAAATAGACGATGGGGCTTTGCGGCACCGGGTGGTCGTAGCCCGAGATCACGATCCGCTTGCTGGCGGCGCGGGCCAGCGTGTCGATCAGCCTGTCCGCGGCCTGCGCCGAGGGCGCATGGATCAGAACCTCGAAACACAGGGCAGCCTCGGCCACCGGCCCGCCCGAGACATCCAGCGGTGCCTGCCGGAATTCCCAGTCCGGGCGCTTCTGACGGCCCAGTTCAAGCGCGCGCGGTGCCTCGTCCACCCCGATATAGCGGTTGAAGTTCAGCGCCCGGACGACCTCCAGGTCGCCGCAGCCGATATCCACCACCGACAGGCCCGGCGCCACCACGTTGCGGTTCAGAAGCTCGCGCTTGATGCCCTGGAACACGCCCCGCGATCCGACGCCGCTGCCCAGATCGGGATTGTTGCGATACCGGTAGTCCCAGAAATACCCGTTGTGGTGCAAATGCCGGATTTCGGCGCTGAGATCGGCAATTTCCTGCGCGTCGAGGTCGGGGAATTGCCCCGGCTGAATCTGACCGGACGGGCCCAGCAGACGTGGCAGGGAGTGCACCCCGTCCGGGGTCTCCCCCCGCGCCGCGCCCGCTACGTCACAGGTCAGACGGCGCCCGCCCGCCTCGATCACGAACCCCGCATCCAGCGTCACCGGGCGGGTCAGCATCACGATGGGCGCCCCCACCAGGGTGATCCCTTCGGCATCGGCATCGGAGGACGTTGCCGCGACCAGACGCACCAGCGGGTCCTGGACCAGAGGCCAGTTCTTCTGCGCATCCTCCCGCAAGTCGGGATCGGGGATCACGACCTCGATCCGCGTCAGATTTCCTGTCAGAAACCGGCGCAGGGCGGTGATGCTGACGGTAGCCAGATAGAGATCGCCGCCCCCCTGCGTGATCTCGAACCGAACCGTGACGGGAAGCGGGGTGTCCGTCATGACTTGGGTTTCTTTCCCTTGATCCGATGGCGCAGGTTGCGTTCGAAGTCGCGCAGGAACTTCGGCGTGCGGAACTTCTTGCGCGTGCCGACGATGCCCACGCGGGGCTTCACCACCTCGATCACCAGCCCGTCCAATTCGGTGCCGAAGGGCGTGGGCACCCGCGCCTGATGGGTCAGGACAAGGTTCTGCTTTTCCAGCAGGCGGATCACCTGCGCGCCGGTCTCGGCCCCCTCGCTGCCCGGCACCAATGCATCGGAACGTTTCGCGGTCGCCGCCGCAACGATCCCCCGTCCACCGGGCACCAGATTGCGCGCGATCTGTCGCAAGGCCGCGTCGCTACGACCGTCTTCGTCAAATCCGGCGAAACCGATCAGGACATCGACCGGCCTGGGCTTGTCACCGCCCCGCGTGGGTGCGGCCCCTTCTGCGGTCAAGGCAAGGCTGCTTTCGGCCACGATTTCCACGCCGCGCAAGGCCAGGGCAGTGGCGAAGGACCCGGTCGGGTCGCCGCCCAGAACCGCGATGCGCGCGGCATCCAGACAGGTCGGCATCCGCGACAGAACCTCAAGTTCAGCCCCGAACCGGGCCGGGATCATCGCCTTGCCCGCGTAGAGATACTGCAGCAGGCGTGCCGCTTCAGGTTGCGCCATGTCCAGCAATTCAAGGTCTGAGGCATCGGAGCGCTTCAGCGCCAGATACACCGGCCGGCCCGCGAACTGGCCCAGACGCAGAATTTCAGGGAAGTCCCCGGTGCCTCGCAAAAGGCGCACCAGATCGCCTTGAGCCGAGGATCGCGGTTCGCCCAATAGCAACAGCTTGTCGCCGGTCAGTTCCGCCAGCATCCGCACCGACTGATCCGGTGCGTCGAACCCGGCCACGTATTCGGCGAAGTCGAGACACAGCACCAGATCCCCGGGCGCATCGGCTGCGCCCGTGGTAAAACTGGCCTCGGGCAAACGTTGCGTAGCGGCCTCTGCCATCCGGGCCCGACGGTCGAAGCCGCGATAGCCGCGCGGCGAAAGGCCCACCAAGTGCGCCCCCGATCCGCAACAGACATCCGTCACGCTTTCGGCGGTTTCGATCCCCGCTGCCTGCAGCAGCGATTTCAGAAGTGGCGCGTTCTTTGTGGTCATCGAAACCCCTGCCTCCAGCGACCGCCACGAGCGGAAGCGCTTGTCCTCCCCCGGATTCCAGTCGGTTTCCAGCCCCAACGCGGACAGCCGGTCGTTCACCCGTATCACATCCCGGTCGATTGCCCGGATACCACTGAGACCCAGCAGCCCCCTGTCGTCGAGATTGTTGTGGAAATGGATCGCCAGCGCCGGCTCGATGCTCGCGTTCCGGCTTTCCGGATGCGGGAAATGGGTCGGGAAATTGAACCGCTCGTCCAGGCAATGGGGATGCAGTTTCAGATCGCGCAGCGCCAGATAAAAGGAAATCTGATCCACGTGATGGGCGTGCCGTTCCAGGATCTTTGCCGTGCGCGGATCGCCCAGCAGGCGCAGCGCCCAGTCTTGCCAGGCCGCGCCGAATTCGGCGCACAGAGACACCGGTAGGGCATAGAGCCCGCCATTGAAATACCCCAGCGGCAGCGGGTGATAAAACAGCGAATCATGCGCCAGCGCCTCGGGCGGGGCGGCCTTGAAGGCCTCCATCAGGGTGCGGATCTTGGCCAGCGGCGGATTGGGGAAATCGGCGGTCTTGCCAAGGGCAAAGCGCCCGCTGACCTGCCCGGCCATTGCCGCTTCGGCCGAAAGCGCCGTGCCGAACCGTCCCGTCGCCGCAATGTCGCAATCATTCATCACGAGAATGTCGGCGTCGAAATTCGCGGGACTGAGCGGCTGAACCAACTTGTTGCAGTATTTGCCGTCACCGAACCGCGGCACCGGCACGATATTGACTCCGCGCGCGGCGAGTTGCGGCAAAACGTCGAGATCGGTCTCGACCGTGTGAACGAAAATCTTCTCGGGCGCGACCGTCTCGATGTCCAGAAGGCAAGTGACCCAGATCAGCGCCGAACGCTCGATCACCGGATTTCGATCCACTACACAGGAATAGGCCAGTGTGGGCGTTTTTCCCGCACCCTGCAAATCCTGCGTGGTGTCCAGTTTGTCCACGGCACATCCGATCGTCATGTTTCAACACGTTTTCAATATCTTGCCCGATAAGGCCAGCGATCGCACTGCGGCATCCGCTCGCAATCCCCTTCTGTGCTGAGTATCGTGTTTACCGTTTTTGGGAAAGTGGGTAACTTGTTGGGAAATCTGCCTGCTCGGCCCCCACATTCCAACAAAGGCATCCCGAGATTTCATGACAGGACTGATCGTCGCCGGATTTCACCGAAGCGGAACCTCATCGGTCGCGCAACAACTGGCCAATTGCGGCTTGTCGCTGGGCGAGGACCTGATCGGGGCAAATGAATTCAATCGCTTCGGCCATTTCGAAAGCTGGCCTGTGGTTCGGTTTCACGATGGCATTCTTGCCAGAAAGGATGCGGATTGGGCGCGTATTCCCGACGGCCCGATCGCGTTCACGCCGGACGAAGCGCAATGGGTGCGCGACTATTGCGCGGCGCGCGACGCCAAAGAGCCGGTCTGGGCGGTCAAGGATCCGCGCATGTGCCGGTTCATGCGCCAATGGCGGGCCGAGGTTCCCGGTCTTAAATTCCTGATCGTGTACCGGCACCCGGTGGCGACCTCGCAATCGCTGAACCGCCGGTCCGCGCTGTGGATGGCGCGCAGCCACAACACCGACAACATCGCGCGGCGATTCTATCACGATCCCGATCTGGCCCTTAAGCTGTGGATCGAACACAACCAGCACCTGCTGGATCTTCTGGCCGCGTATCCAGACGATTGCGTGGTTCTGGGTCATCATCACATCCTTGCCGGGATCAATCCGCTGCAGGTGGCCGAAGACGGGCTGGGCCTGTCGCTGGGGGCAGATACGGCGACCACGACCATCGATCACACGGCTCTGTCGAAAAAGGACCCGGTGCTGCCGGTGTGCGACAGCAGCCTGATCGCGCCGGTGCTGGAGATCTGGCAAAGGCTGGAGGATGCCGACTGGGCCACCGCACAGGGGCACCCGCGCGAAGATATCGCCTCGGCGCTGGTGCATGATCCCTCCGGCCTGAAAACAAGGGCCGGTATGGCGGATGTGCAATTGTCCGAGATCTACAAGTCGCCGGCCGGTGACATCTCGGTTCAGAAAGGCGCCAAGGCCGTGGCCGCGAAAATCTCCAAGCCGCCGTTCAGCCTCTATTTCATGCGCAAGAAGAAATACCGCGACTTCGTCGAGAAGGTGACCGACTGGTGATCTATGTCTTTACCACCTGCGCCCTGAACTATTTCCCGAACGCCCGCATTCTGGCGCAATCGGTGCGCAAACACATGCCGCAGGCGCGGCTGGTCTTTTGCCTGACCGATGCCGCGCCCGACGGGTTCGACGCCACCCAAGAGGGGTTTGACGAATCCTGGACCCTGGAAGACCTGCGCCCGCAGATCCCTGACCTGGAAAAATGGATCTTTCAGCACACCGTGATGGAGATGGCGACGGCGGCCAAACCCTTCGTCCTGCATGCCCTGCTGGAACGCGAGGATTGCGACGGCGTGCTGTTCTTCGATCCGGATTGCGAAGTGCATTCTCCCTGCACCGAGATCCTGCAAAGCCTGTCAGAGAACTCGATCACCCTGACGCCGCACGCCTGCCTGCCCCATGACAACGACTCCTGGGTGTTCTTCGAGCTGAACCAACTCAAGGTCGGGTCGTTCAACCTGGGCTTCTTCGGGGTGCGCAACGACGAGGAGGGGCGGCAGTTCGCACGCTGGTGGCGGCACCGCTTGCGCAATTACTGCTTGATCGACGAGCCTCGGCACCTGTTCACCGATCAGAAGTGGATCGATCTGGTGCCAGGATACTTCGACAGTGTCCGGGTGCTGCGCCGCCCGACCTACAATGTCGCCCGCTGGAACACCTTCCAGCGAAAGCTCACCCGCGGCGAGGACGGCGGGGTGCTGGTGGATGGCGAGCCGCTGGATTTCATCCATTTCTCGGGGTTTCTGAAGAAGGGCAGCTACGTGCGCGGGCTTTACGACGCACAATCGGCCGAATGGTGCGCCGAGATCGAGGTGCTGGATGCCCTGTCGCAGGACTATGCCAACCGACTGGCGGCGGATCAGGCGCGGCCCGAGTTGTCAGGCCCCTGGGGCTTGGGGCTCTATGCGGATGGCGTGGAAATTCCGCCGCAGCATCGCACGGCCTATCGCGTGTCGCCAGACCTGCAGGCCGCCTTCCCGAACCCGTTCGACGGCGGGGAGGCCCTGCGCGCCACGATGAAATCCGCCCCGACCGAGCCGGTGCCCGTAAAGAAGAAAAAGAAGAAATCCGCCCTGAGCCGCCTGAAACGCAAGCTGGGCTTGTGATGGCAGATCCCGACCGGGCGGCCATCCGACAGGCCCGCCCGACCGGGTCCGATCAACTGCCGTAAAAGAACTCTTCGTGCGAGATCTTGCCGTCGGTCACAGTGTAGACGCCCACTTCCTTCATCTGGCTGCGCTCTCCGGTGGCTTTCATGGTGGCATCCATTTCGAAGATCACGGCGAACTTGTTGTCACCGTGCGGCATGGGATCGCTGACCGAACCGCTGTGCACCTCGAAGTTCTCGCCCCACCAGGCGTGCTTGCCGCGGATCGCCTCGACCCCGACGGATTCGCGGCCGTTGCCATTGTCCACGGCCTCGACCGAAACCGCATCGGGAGCGTAAAGCTTGTCCAGGTTTTCGGCTGCGCGACCCTCGCGGCAGCCGGCCACAAGTTCCGTGGCGACGTCATTCATATCCATCTGCAATCCCTCCCTGATGTTCATGATGTGTTCCTCAGCATGACGTTGGGTCGTGACAATTTCAAGATTTTAGACTCACGTTTGCGTGAAAGTCCCGGCGCAGGCTATCCCAGCGCGTCCAGAAGGGGCTGCCATTGCGCTTGCAAGGGCTTGTAGGGGGCCTGCGGCATGTCAAAGATGCTCAGCCCGGCTTCGGCCAGATCGCCATAGGCGGCCCGTTCGCCGATGCCGGCCAGCGGGGTCACCCCAAGGGTCTGGAAGAACGTCTCAAGCCGGGCCGCCGCGCGGGTTCTGGGGCGCAGACGCATCGCCACCAGGCTGATTCGAACTTTGCCGTTCCGGATGCGCTTGGTCTCGGCCAGCTTGTTGAGAAACCGCCGCGTGCTGTCGGCGTCAAACAGCGAGGGCTGCACTGGGATCAGCACCATATGGGCTTGCGCCACCAACGCCTGCGCCCCGTCGCCCTGCATGGCGCCGGGGGCATCAACGATCAGCCAGTCGGTCTTTTTCGGAGAGGTTCCGAAGGATTTCGCAGCACTCCAGTTCAGGCGGGTGACCGGGGCGGCCTCGGGCGGGCGGCGCTTCAGCCACCGAGTGGCCGATTTCTGCGGATCGGCATCCGCAAGCGCCACCCGCGCACCGCCATTGGCCAGCGCCGCGGACAGGGTGATCGCCACCGTCGTCTTGCCGCAGCCGCCCTTTCGATTGGCGATCAACACCGTCTTCATCCGGTCGCTCCCCCCTGCTCCGCGTGCGGGATCGTAGACGCAGGCCGTTGTGCAGCGCAACGGCTCGCGAAGTTTGGACCGCAGC
Source organism: Meridianimarinicoccus marinus (assembly GCF_040689105.1). Lineage (NCBI taxonomy): Bacteria > Pseudomonadati > Pseudomonadota > Alphaproteobacteria > Rhodobacterales > Paracoccaceae > Meridianimarinicoccus > Meridianimarinicoccus marinus. The sequence continues at coordinate 153,926 of NZ_JBFBVU010000001.1, read as the reverse complement.
GAAGGTGGTTGGTGCGGGGCATCGCTGCGCGGTTTCTTGAGTATTTTCAACAAGAAAAATCTAGGGAAGGAATGTGCCCTGCTCCCGGTTTGACGCGCGCCCCTGCCGTGGATCCAATCCCCGCTTCAGAGCCCAGCAGACGGTGGCGGCGATTTTCGTGGCGCGGACAACCGCTGCTGATTGCCCCGCCCTGCGAGCCTCGCTATATCGCGCCCATGTTGGACCGATCTCAAAATGCCCCAGACCTGCCGCCCGAAGTGGCGCGGCGCCGTACCTTCGCGATCATTTCGCATCCGGACGCGGGGAAAACCACGCTGACCGAGAAATTCCTGCTCTATGGCGGCGCCATCCAGATGGCCGGTCAGGTGCGCGCCAAGGGCGAGGCGCGGCGCACCCGGTCGGACTTCATGAAGATGGAGCAGGATCGGGGCATTTCGGTCTCGGCCTCGGCCATGTCCTTTGATTTCAAGACCTATCGGTTCAACCTCGTGGACACGCCGGGCCACTCGGATTTTTCCGAGGACACCTATCGCACCCTGACGGCGGTGGATGCGGCGATTATGGTGATCGATGGCGCCAAGGGCGTGGAAAGCCAGACCCGCAAGCTGTTCGAGGTCTGCCGGTTGCGCGACCTGCCGATCCTGACCTTCTGCAACAAGATGGACCGCGAAAGCCGCGACACCTTTGATATCGTCGACGAGATCCAGGAAAATCTGGCCATCGACGTAACGCCCGCCAGCTGGCCGATCGGCATGGGCCGGGATTTCCTGGGCTGCTACGATCTGATCAACGACCGGCTGGAACTAATGGATCGCGCCGACCGCAACAAGGTGGCCGAGAGCATCGAGATCAACGGGCTGGACGATCCGCTGCTGGAGCAGCACATCCCGGCAGGTCAGCTGGAGCAGTTGCGCGAGGAGGTCGAGATGGCGCGCGAGTTGCTGCCGCGCCTCGATCCGCAGGCGATCATGGATGGCACCATGTCGCCGATCTGGTTCGGCTCGGCGATCAACTCTTTCGGGGTCAAGGAACTGATGGACGGGATCGCCAACTATGGCCCCGAGCCGCAGCCGCAGTCCGCGCAGCCGCGCCAGATCTCGCCCGACGAGAAGAAGGTCACCGGCTTTGTCTTCAAGGTGCAGGCCAACATGGACCCCAAGCACCGCGACCGGGTGGCCTTCCTGCGCATGGCTTCGGGCCATTTCCGGCGCGGCATGAAGCTGACCCATGTGCGCAGCAAGAAGCCCATGGCGATTTCCAACCCGGTGATGTTTCTGGCGTCCGACCGGGAGTTGGCCGAAGAGGCCTGGGCCGGCGACATCATCGGCATCCCGAACCACGGCCAGCTGCGCATCGGCGATACGCTGACCGAGGGCGAGGCGCTGCGCGTCACCGGCATCCCGTCCTTCGCGCCGGAACTGCTGCAATCGGTGCGCGCGCTGGACCCTTTGAAGGCCAAGCATCTGGACAAGGCGCTGATGCAATTCGCCGAGGAAGGGGCCGCCAAGATCTTCAAGCCGATGATCGGCTCGGGCTTCATCGTCGGCGTTGTGGGCGCGTTGCAGTTCGAGGTTCTGGCCAGCCGGATCGAGCTGGAATACGGGCTGCCCGTGCGCTTTGAAAGCTCACAGTTCACCTCGGCCCGCTGGGTGTCGGGGCCGCAGGCGGCGCTGGACAAGTTCATCTCGACCAACAAGGGGCATATGGCCACCGACAACGACGGCGACCACGTGTATCTGACCCGCCTGCAATGGGACATCGACCGTATCGAGCGGGACTATCCCGATCTGACCCTCAGCGCGACCAAGGAAATGATGGTCTGAGGCCGGGCGGCGCTCAGCCGCCCGGCTGCGCGCGTGTCGCGATTGTTTCAAGCTCGTCGCGAACAAAAGGGCGCAGGGCCAGCCCATCGGCGGTAGACATGTCCAGAAGCCGCCGGGCGTTCGCCGGATGCTTCAAATTGGCCTTCTTGATGAAATTCACCTCCCCGCGGAACAGGCCGTAATAGGCGTGGCTGTCCCAGGGATTCAGTTCCGCCACCAGCGTTCGGGCAAAGCCGCGCAGGTCGTCGTCCGCAACCCTGCCCGCCGCAAGTCTCTGCATCATCTCGTCATGGGCCGGGCGCAGGCGGGCGTTCAGAACCGGCAGGCGGCGCAGGAAATCCTCCAGATCGGGGCGCGGCAGGGCCGGAATGCGCGTTGCGATGGCGTCGTGATCCAGCAGGCAGCGCGGCGGGAAGCCGGCCTCGGACATGGCCTTGCTGAAGCCGACCTCGCCCCGTTCCAACACCTGCGCCTTTGCCGCGCTCAGCGTATAGCCCGACCAGAACCGCGCGAAGGCCGCGCTGTCCAGCACCTCGCGCGAGACCCGGAACAGGAATGAGGCCGCATGGGTCTGGCCTGTCAGGGCCGGATCCCGTCCGCGACCGGGGCGATAGGGGAAGTTGCACAGGGCGGCATAGGGCGCGTCCATTTGGGCAAAGGCCGCCAGCGTATCGGGCCCATCCATGGCCGGCAGCCACAGCGTGTCGTTCATCACCAGCAATTGCGCGGGCAGCGCGCCGCTGACCCGCAAATAGGCGATCCCGTCCCGGTAGCCGCCGAAATCATAGCCGATGTTGGGCCGCGTCATCACCGCGAACCCACGGTCCCGCAAGGCCGCCAGATCACTGTCGGGCAGCGCCCCATTCACCACGAAGAACAGCGCATAATCGTGCCGGGCCAGCGCATCGAGAGTTTCGGACAGCGACGCCGGCAGGCCACCCGGCTGATAGATCAAAACCAGCGCGATCCGGTCCGTGCGGGCCTGCTTGCCGGGAAGCACCCGCACCAGCCGCCGCGCCAGAACCGGCCAGAGCGGACGCAGCAGCGCGGTTTGCAGGATCCGGCCGCCGTCGCGCAGCTGCCGCCGCAGCCGTTGCACCTCGCGCCCCAGCTTGCTTGTCTGACCCATCTGCGCGGCGCCCCGGTTTGGAATACGGGAAAAGATGTACGGGCTCGGGCGGCGCGGAACAAGCATTGGCGGGTCTGCGCGGCGGGTCGTCGGCGCCGCCTGCGCCCGCAAAGCCGCACATTTTCCCTGATATATGCATAAAGTTGACCCCTCGCCTGAATTGAGGTACCACGCGGCATGGCGTCCTAGGGGCGCCTTTAACCTTGCTTGCTGGGGCGCCCGGAACATCGCGTCCTATACAAAAAACGGGTGGCCCGATGCCGCCCCTGGGATGCATATGACGAAATTCACAGACCTCAGCCTGGGGCCGAAGGTGCTCAAGGCAATCGCCGAGGCCGGATACGAGACCCCCACCCCCATTCAGGCCGGCGCCATTCCGCCCGCGCTAGAGCGGCGCGACGTGCTGGGCATCGCCCAGACCGGCACCGGCAAGACCGCGGCCTTCGTGCTGCCGATGATCTCGATGCTGGCGCGCGGCCGGGCCCGGGCGCGCATGCCGCGCAGCCTTGTGCTGGCCCCCACGCGGGAACTGGCCGCCCAGGTGGCCGAGAACTTCGACACCTATTCAACCCACCTGAAGTTGACCAAGGCGCTGCTGATCGGCGGCGTGTCGTTCAAGGAACAGGACACGCTGATCGACAAGGGCGTTGACGTCCTGATCGCCACGCCGGGCCGTCTTCTGGATCATTTCGAACGCGGCAAGCTGCTGCTGACCGGGATCGAGATCATGGTGGTGGACGAGGCCGACCGGATGCTCGACATGGGGTTCATCCCCGATATCGAACGCATCTTCTCGCTGACGCCCTTCACCCGGCAGACCCTGTTCTTCTCGGCCACCATGGCGCCCGAGATCGAGCGGATCACCAACACCTTCCTGTCGAACCCGGAACGCATCGAAGTGGCCCGTCAGGCCACCGCCTCCGAGACCATCGAACAGGGCGTGGCGATGTTCAAGCCCAGCCGCCGCGACCGGGCCCACAAGGAAAAGCGCGACATGTTGCGCTCGATGATCGATGCCGAAGGCGAAAAATGCAGCAATGCCATCGTCTTCTGCAACCGCAAGGTCGATGTGGATATCGTGGCCAAGTCGCTGAAAAAGCACGGCTATGATGCTGCCGCCATTCATGGCGATCTGGAGCAGTCGCAGCGCACCGCGACATTGCAGGGCTTCCGCGATGGCAACCTTCGGTTCCTCGTGGCCTCGGATGTGGCCGCGCGCGGTCTGGACGTGCCGGCGGTGAGCCATGTGTTCAACTACGACGTGCCCTCCCATGCCGAGGACTATGTCCACCGCATCGGACGCACCGGCCGCGCCGGACGCGATGGCAAGGCGATGATGATCTGCGCCCCGGCGGACGAGAAGAATCTCGACGCCATCGAGAAGCTGATCGCCAAGCCTATCCCGCGCATCGACAGCCCGGACCTGCCCGAGCCGCCCAAGCGCAAGCGGCGCGAACCGCGCGTCGAAGAGGTCGAGACCCCGGTGGTGGAAGCCACCGAAACCCGCGAGAAGCCCGCGAAATCGGAAAAGCCCGCCCGCGAAGACCGCCCGCGCCGGACCCGTGGCGGCCGCAACCGCAAGGATCGCTACGACGACCGCGAGGACAGCAAGATCGTAGGCATGGGCGACCACCTGCCCAGCTTCATCGCGCTGAGCTTCGAGGAACGCCGCGCCAGCTGATTGACCCGCAAACCGAGCGGTATGAATTTTTGGGGGCGGTCAATCCGAACAGGTTGGCCGCCCCCGATCCGTTTTGGGGCGCGGGTCCCGGGCCCGATGCCTCAGTACCCCTGCCACAGCCCCGGCGTGGCCAATTCGATGCAGTGGCCATCCGGATCCCGGAAATACAGGCTGCGCCCGCCGCGCGGCCAGGCGACCTCGCTTTCGACCGCGATGCCCTCTTCTGCCAGCCGGTCCCGCCAAAGATCCAGATCCTCGGCCCCGATGGCGAAGGCCATATGCCCCGGCCCCTGCCCGTCGTGGGCGGGAATCTTGCCGAAAGGGGTATCCACGTCCTTCGTTGTTGCGCCGCGCTGGAACAGCAGCAGCACCCCGCGTCCGTTCACATCCAGCGCCCGCATTCGCGGATCGCTGTGCAGCAGCTCCAAACCGATGACCTCAAGGTAAAAGGCTTCAGCCCGGTCCAGCAGGTCGACATATAGGACAGTTTCCAGAATGGAAGTGGGGCGCAGCATGACCCAAGGCTAGGGCGCGGCCCTGCCTCGGGTCAATCGTTTGCGATCAATCAACCAGACGGCTGATGACCACGGTCACTTCGGGCTTGCGGCCGATCTCGGCGTTGGCCGAGTTGCGGGCACCGCGGCGCAGGACCTCGGTCAGCTTGTCGTCATCGGTCAGGATCGAATCATCGGCCCGGCCCATCACCTGATCCAGATCGTGTTCCAGAACCTCGGTCAGCGGTGTCCCCGAGCGGCCCTGTTTCGGCAGGCCCATGATCTCGCACCACGGCTCGCCCAACGGTTCGTCGTTTTCGTCGAGGATCAGGGTCACGGTGACATGGCCGTTCAGCGCCAGCCGGATCCGATCACGCACGACGCCATCCAGCGCGCCGATCTGCACGGTGCCGTCCAGATAGGTGCGGCCGGTTTCGACGTATTCGACCACTTTGGGCTCGTTGCCCGCCAGATCCACCATGGTGCCATTGGGCGCCAGGACGCCTTTCAGCCCGGTTTCCAGACCCAGCTTCACATGCTCGCGCAGATGCCGGTGTTCGCCATGCATGGGGATCAGGAACTGCGGCTTCATCAGCGCGTGCATTTCCTTCAGGTCGGGGCGGTTGGCATGGCCCGACACATGGTACTGGCCGGTGCTGTCGTCCACGACGTCGACGCCCTTCTCGCTGAAGGCGTTGATGATGCGCAGCACGCCGCGTTCGTTGCCGGGGATGGTTTTCGACGAGAACAGGAACATGTCCCCGTCCTTCATCGACATCCCGAGGTACTTGCCCCGCGCCAGTTGCGCCGAGGCCGCCCGGCGTTCGCCCTGGCTGCCGGTGACGATCAGCATCAGGCCTTCGCGCGGGATGTTGCCCGCTTCCTCGACCAGAACGGTCTTGGGAAAATCGTGCAGAACCCCGGTTTCCTGCGCCGCCGACACCATGCGTCGCATGGCCCGTCCCAGCAGAACCACCGACCGGCCCGCGGCCCGCCCGGCCTCGGCCAGGGTTTTCACCCGCGCCACGTTGGATGCGAAGGTCGTGGCCACCACCATGCCTGGCGCCGAGGCGATCAGCTTGGTGATTTCCTCGGGCAGCGTCGCTTCGGAGCGGCCCGCGTGCGGGCTCATCACGTTGGTACTGTCGCAGACCAGCGCCCGCACGCCGGGCTTGGCCACTTCGGCCCAAAGCTCGGGATCGAAGGCTTCGCCCACCAGCGGGGTCTTGTCGAGCTTGAAGTCGCCGGTGTGCACGATCCGCCCCTTCGGGCTATCGATCACCAGCGCCGAGGTTTCGGGGATCGAATGCGACATCGGCAGGAAGGACACGCTGAACGGGCCCGCCTTCACGGTCTCGGGCCAGGGCTGCACGATGCGGACCAGGTTCTCGGGTTGGCCCTGCTCCTCCATCTTGCGCTTGGCAATATTGGCGGTGAAGGGGCGGCAATAGATCGGCGCCTTCAGCTTCGACCACAGATGCCCCACCGCGCCGACGTGATCCTCATGCGCGTGGGTGATGAAAATGGCGTCCAGCCGGTTGGCCCGTTCGGCCAGCCAACTGATATCGGGAAAGATCAGATCGACTCCGGGCGAGCCATCCATGTCGGGAAAGGTCACGCCCAGATCGACAAGGATAAAGCGTTCCTTGCCCTTGGGGCCGTACCCATACACATAACAGTTCATTCCGATCTCGCCGGCCCCACCAAGGGGCAGGTAGATCAAGCGGTCCGCGCTCATTGGCCAGCGAACTCCTTATTGTAATTGCTAATCACCGTGAGCCCATGCATCGTGAGGCTCTCGTCGAACTCGTCAAATAGCACGTCGCCCTGCTGGAACAATGGGGCAAGCCCTCCGGTGCCGATCACTTTCATGGGTCGGCCGTGTTCCGCCCGGATGCGGGCGATGATTTCCTTGACCAGACCTATGTACCCCCAGAACACACCTGACTGCATGCAGTCCACCGTATTCTTGCCGATCACCTGCCCCGGCATGGTCACGTCGATATGCGGCAGGGCGGCGGCGGCCTGATGCAGGGCTTCCAGGCTGAGGTTTACCCCCGGCGAGATCACCCCGCCGATATAGGCGCCATCCATGTCCACCACGTCGAAGGTGGTGGCCGTGCCGAAGTCCACCACAACAAGGTCTCCGCCATACAGATCGAAAGCGCCCACGGTGTTGACCAGCCGGTCCGGGCCAACCTTGGTGCCCGCATCCACGCGCACATCGACCGGCAACAGGCAGTCGGGGCGGCCCACCACCAGCGGCCGGCAGTCGAAATAGCGCGAGCTCAGCACCCGCAGGTTGAACACCACACGCGGCACGGTGGTCGAGATGATGACTTCGGACACGCTGGCCGTCAGCCGCTGCGAGGACATCAGCGAGGACAACCAGACGAAATATTCATCCGCGGTGCGCGTGGGGTTGGTGGCCATGCGCCAGGTCGAAACGAAGCTTTCGCCGTTCCACAGGGAAAATACGGTGTTGGTATTGCCGCAGTCGATGGCCAGAAGCATGGCGCCCTCCGCGCTGGGATCAGAAAAAGATGTCGGCAGCGGGCAGGACCACCCGGCCCTTGGCGCCGGTCAGCACCAGTGCGCCATCCGCATCGATATCGGTGAAGGTCCCGGTTAGGCTGTCCTTCGCGGTGCGGGCGGTGATGACTTCACCCAGCTTGGCCGCATGGTCCAGGAAGGCGCGCCGCAGGGGATCGAACCCATAGGTGGTCAACCGCGTCTCCCAGGTGGCGAAGGCCGGGGCCAGCAGGTCGAGGAACTCTTCCGGGGTGATGCGGATGCCCGTGGCCGACAGAACCGAGGTCGGCGCCAAGGCGTCAGGCTCCAGCGTTCCGGCATCCGGTTCCTGCGCCAGGTTCACGCCGATGCCTACGCACAGCGGGCCCGGTGTTCCGCCCTGCCCCGAGGATTCCAGCAGAATCCCGGCCACCTTGGCGCCGTTCAGCAGCACATCGTTGGGCCATTTCAGGCGGATGGCCTCGGGGCGGCGGGTGGCCTCGGCCAGCGCGTCCTGCAAGGCAAGGGCGGCCACGAAAGACCGTTGGGCGGCGAAGGCCGGACCGTCCGGCACGCGCATCACCAGCGTTGCGGCGAAGTTGCCCTCGGCACTTTGCCACGCGCGCCCGCGACGGCCACGGCCTGCGGTTTGCCGCAGGCCGAGAACCCATGTCGGGCCGGAAAGATCGGGGGCCAGCCGGGCGGCTTCGGCATTGGTGCTGTCCACCTCTGCCAGAACCCGGCGGCCTACCCCATCGGGCCATGGGGCCATGCTATTGAACCAGTGCGGCGGCGGCCGAAGCGGCCAGCGTTTCGACACCGAACAGGTTGATGACACCCAGAACCATGGCAGCGGCAGAGCCGACGAGGAACACGGTCAGCACCGGCGAGCTGCTCTTGTCCAGCGGTTCCTGCGCGTCGCCGAAGTACATGTAATAGACGATGCGCAGGTAGTAGAACGCGCCGATCACCGAGGCGATGACACCGGCCACGGCCAGCCAGCCCAGCCCACCTTCCAGCGCGGCCATCAGCACATAGTACTTGCCGAAGAAGCCCACCAGCGGCGGCACCCCGGCCAGCGAGAACAGCAGCACCAGCATCGCCAGCGCCTTCAGCGGCTCGCGGTTCGAGAAATCGTTCAACGAGTTGATATCGGTCACCGGCAGGCCGTTGCGGCTCATCGACATGATGAAGGCGAAGGTGCCGATGTTCATGGTTACATAGATGGCCATGTAGATCAGCATCGCCTGCACGCCGAAGACCGTGCCCGAGGCCAGCCCCATCAGCGCATACCCCATGTGCGCGATCGAGGAATAGGCCATCAGGCGCTTGATGTTGGTCTGGCCGATGGCCGCGACCGAGCCCAGGAACATCGACACCACCGACAGCAGCGCGATGACCTGTTGCCAGTCGCCGATGGCATTGCCGAAGGCATCATGCACCACACGGGCAAACAGCCCCATCGCCGCCACCTTGGGCGCGGTGGCGAAGAAGGCCGTGACCGGCGTCGGCGAGCCTTCGTAGACATCCGGCGTCCACATGTGGAAGGGTGCTGCCGAGACTTTGAACGCCAGCCCCGACATCAGGAACACCAGCCCGAAGAGCAGACCCAGCGACATCTCGCCCTGGTTGGCGGTCTGGATGATGCCCGAGAAATCGGTGGTGCCGGCATAGCCATAGGTCAGCGAGGCACCATACAGCAGCAGGCCCGAGCTGAGCGCGCCCAGCACGAAATACTTCAGGCCGGCTTCGGTGGATTTCACACTGTCGCGGCGCAGCGAGGCGACGACGTAGAGCGCCAGCGACTGCAGCTCCAGCCCCATGTAAAGCGACATCAGGTCCCCGGCGGAGACCATCATCATCATGCCCACCGTCGCCAGGGCGATCAGCAGCGGGTATTCAAAGCGCAGCAGGTCGCGCTTGGCCATGTATTTCTCGCTCATCACCAGAACGGCGGCAGCGGCCAGCAGGATCACCGTTTTCGAGAACCGCGCGAAGGCGTCGTCGATGAACAGCCCGCCGAAGGCCTCCTGCGTGGTCGCGGTGCCAAGGCCGATCCAGACGGCCAGCAGCACGAACAGCCCGCTGGTCAGCCAGACCAGCATCGGCGCCAGCTTGTCCTTGCCGCCGTAGGCTCCGGCCAGAAGCGCGGCCATGGCATAGACCGACAGGACGATTTCCGGAAGGATGATAGAGAGGTCGGAACCGATCATGATGCGTCCTCAGTGATGCGTGGCGACCTGGGTGGCGTCGACGCGCTCCAGGACGGCTGTCTGATAGTTCGACACGAGGTTCTCGACCGAAGGGCCGATGATGTCGGTCACGAGGCTGGGATAGACGCCCAGCAGCAGGGTCATGGCGACCAGCGGGACGAAGATCACCCGCTCGCGGCGATCCATGTCGGTGATGGACTTCAGGCTTTCCTTGATCAACTCGCCAAAGACCACCCGGCGGTACAGCCACAGGGCATAGCCCGCCGACAGGATCACCCCCGAGGTGGCCACGGCGGCCACCCAGGTGTTGGCCTGGAAGATGCCCACCAGCGTCAGGAATTCGCCCACGAAGCCCGAGGTGCCCGGCAGGCCGACGTTGGCCATTGTGAACAGCATGAAGATCAGCGCATAGGCCGGCATCCGGTTCACCAGACCGCCATAGGCGCTGATTTCGCGGGTGTGCATCCGGTCATAGATCACGCCGACGCACAGGAACAGGGCGCCCGAGATGAAGCCGTGGCTGATCATCTGGAAGATGGCGCCGTCGATGCCCTGCTGGTTGGCCGAGAAGATGCCCGCGGTGACATAGCCCATGTGCGCGACCGAGGAATAGGCGATCAGCTTCTTCATGTCCTCCTGCACCAGCGCCACCAGCGAGGTGTAGACAATGGCGATGGCCGACATCCACAGCACCAGCGGCGCCATGATGTCCGAGGCCACCGGGAACATCGGCAGCGAGAACCGCAGGAAGCCGTAGCCGCCCATCTTCAGCAGAATCGCGGCCAGCACCACCGAGCCTGCGGTGGGCGCCTGCACGTGCGCGTCCGGCAACCAGGTGTGCACCGGCCACATGGGCATCTTCACCGCGAAGGAAGCGAAGAAGGCGATCCACAACAGCGTCTGCATGCCGCCCAGCACATGGATGCCCAGCAGGTTGAAGCTTTCCGACCCGAACTGGTGGTTGAGCAAACTGGGAATATCGGTGGTGCCCGCGTCCAGCGCCATGGCGATCATGGCGACCAGCATCAGCACCGACCCAAGGAAGGTGTAGAGGAAGAACTTGAAGCTGGCGTAGATCCGGTTGGCCCCGCCCCAGATGCCGATGATCAGGAACATCGGGATCAGGCCTGCTTCGAAGAACAGGTAGAACAGCACCAGATCCAGTGCGCAGAAGACGCCCAGCATCAGGGTTTCCAGCACCAGGAAGGCGATCATGTATTCCTTGACGCGCTTCTCCACCGTCCAGCAGGCGCCGATGGTCAGCGGCATCAGGAAGGTGGTCAGCAGCACGAACAGCACCGAGATGCCGTCCACGCCCATCTTGTACTTCATGCCGAGGATCCAGTCGTGCTCTTCGACGAACTGGAAGCCGGGATCGGCGGGGTTGAAGCCGCTGAGCAGGAACAGCGAGAGCAGGAAGGTCAGCCCTGTCGCCGCCAGCGCCACCCATTTGGCGTTGCGCTGCGCATCCGGATCATCGCCGCGCAGGAACACCGCGAGGATGAGCGCCGCAACCGCCGGAAGGAAGGTGACAATCGAAAGCAGGTTATCCATTACTCAGCCCCCCCGGTGAGGCTCATAAGCGTAATCAGCACCGCAACGCCCAGCACCATGGCAAAGGCATAGGTGAACAAATAGCCGGTCTGGGCCCGCCCCGCGAGGCGGGTGAAGAAGGGGATGATCCCCATGGCCAGCCCGTTGATGCCGCCGTCGATGGTAGCCCCGTCCCCGCGCTTCCACAGGAAGCGGCCAAGGGCAAAGGTCGGACGGACGAAGACGAAGTTGTAGATCTCGTCGAAGTACCACTTGTTCAGCAGGAAGTTGTAGAGCGGCCAATTGGTGGCCGCCAGCTTGCCTGGCAGATCGGTCCGGCGGATGTACATCAACCAGCTCAGCGCAAAGCCCAGCAACATGGCGATGAAGGGCGATACCTTGACCCAGGCCGGGGCGTGGTGGGCGTCGTCGATCACGTGGTTGTCCGGGCCCATGTAGATGGCGCCATATTGCAGGGGGGCTGCCGATGCGGCGACCACGCCATCATGTGCAGCCTCGGCCCCATGGCCATCGGTCGCGGCGTGGCTGTCGGCAGCAGGCGCGTGGCCGTCGGTTGTCGCGGCAGCCTCCACCGGAGCGGCGCCATGATCGGCGGCAACCACGGCCTCGGCATGGGGAATGCCGAACCAGGATTCCACCGCGTGGTGATCGCCGAAGAAGGGCTTGTACCAGACCATGCCGGCGAAGATCGCGCCGATGGCCAGGATGCCCAGCGGCACGGTCATCACCTTGGGGCTTTCATGGGCATGGGCATGGGTATGGCTGTCGCCGCGCGCCTCGCCAAAGAAAGTCATGAAGATCAGGCGCCAGGAGTAGAAGCTGGTCATCGCCGCAGCGGCCACCAGCATCCAGAAGGCATAGCCGGCCATCGGGTTGGTCCCGGCCCAGGCGCTCTCGATGATCGCATCCTTCGACAGGAAGCCGGCAAAGCCGATGTAAGTCAGCGGAATGCCGACGCCGGTGATGGCCAGCGTGCCGATCATCATCGCCCAGAAGGTATAGGGGATCTTCTTGCGCAGCGCGCCATAGTTGCGCATGTCCTGCTCGTGATGCATCGCGTGGATGACCGACCCCGCGCCAAGGAACAGCATCGCCTTGAAGAACGCATGAGTGAACAGGTGGAACATGGCCGCCGAATAGGCACCGACGCCCGCCGCCACAAACATGTAGCCCAGTTGCGAACAGGTCGAATAGGCGATCACGCGCTTGATGTCATTCTGCACCAAACCCACGGTCGCCGCGAAGAAGGCGGTCGAAGCGCCGATGAAGGTGATGAAGCTGAGCGTCGCCGGGGCGAATTCCATCAGCGGCGACATGCGGCAGACAAGGAAGACCCCTGCCGTCACCATGGTGGCGGCGTGGATCAGGGCCGACACCGGGGTCGGGCCTTCCATCGCATCAGGCAGCCAGGTGTGCAGGAACAGTTGCGCCGATTTGCCCATCGCGCCGATGAACAGCAGGAAGGCGGTCAGTTCGGCGGCATTCCAGTCGCGCCACAGGAAACTGATCTGGGTCTGCGCCAGTTCCGGGGCGGCGGCGAAGATCACGTCAAGCTGCACGCTGTCGGTCAGGAAGAACAGCGCGAAGATGCCGAGGGCAAAGCCGAAGTCGCCGACGCGGTTGACCACGAAGGCCTTGATCGCGGCGGCATTTGCCGAGGGCTTGCGGTAGTAGAACCCGATCAGCAGGTACGAGGCGACGCCCACCCCTTCCCAGCCAAAGAACATCTGGACCAGGTTGTCGCTGGTCACCAGCATCAGCATGGCGAAGGTGAAGAACGACAGATAGGCGAAGAAGCGCGGCTTGTAGACCTCGCCCTCTTTCCACTGCGGGTCGTGATCCATGTAGCCGAAACTGTAGACGTGGACGAGCGTCGACACGCTGGTCACCACGATCAGCATGATGGTGGTCAGCCGGTCGACCCGCAGACCCCAATAAGTGTCGAGCGTGCCGGAGGAAATCCAGCGTAGCACCTCGATATGCTTGGTCATGCCGGTGGGCGCCAGGAAGGCAGCCCAGGACGAGAAGCAGGCATAGATCAGCAGGCCGGTGGCGATGCGCATGGCGTTCTTTTCGCCCACGATGCGCCAGCCGAAGCCGGAAATGAGTGCCCCGAGCAGGGGAAGGAAGACGATGACCTGTTCCATCTGCTCAGCCTTTCATATTGTTGACGTCTTCCACGGCGATGGTGCCGCGGTTTCGGAAGAAGCAGACCAGAATGGCAAGGCCGATGGCGGCCTCGGCCGCGGCCACGGTCAGAACGAACAGCGTGAAGATCTGTCCGGTCAGGTCGCCCAGATAGCTGGAGAAGGCCACGAGGTTGATGTTCACGGCCAGCAGCATCAGTTCCACCGACATCAGGATGATGATGACGTTCTTCCGGTTCAGGAAGAGCCCGAAGATGCCGATGACAAACAGCGTTGCCGCCACCGTCAGGTAATGTTCAAGTCCGATCATCCGTGTCCCTCCGGGTCGTTGCCCGACAGTTGGTCTTGTCCGGTCCCGGTCGCTCCGGGGCCGCAGTTGTTCGGTCCGCCGGGTGTCAGGCGGCAGGCAGTGGCGTTACAGCCCCTGCCCCGGTTTCATGTCCTTCAGCTCCAGCGCCTTGGCCGGGTCGCGGTACATCTGGGCCAGAACGTCCTGGCGCTTGATGTTCGGGCGATGGCGCAGGGTCAGCATGATGGCGCCGACCATGGCAACCAGCAGGATCAGACCCGCCAGTTGGAACAGCAGGAAATACTTGTCGTAGATCAGCAGGCCCAGGGCTTCGGTGTTGTGCATGTCCTCGATCGCCGGGGCGACGTTGGCGCGCAGCGCTTGCGCCTGGTCCGCCGTGTCCCAGACCCCGAAGGCCAGCGCCAGTTGCATCAGGATCACCACCCCGATCAGCAGCGCCAGCGGCATGTATTTCGCCATTTCGGCCTTCAGCTCGGCGAAGTCCACGTCCAGCATCATCACCACGAACAGGAACAGCACGGCCACTGCGCCGACGTAGACGATGATCAGAAGCATGGCGACGAATTCCGCGCCCAGCAGGACGAACAGCCCCGCCGCGCTGAGGAAGGCGAGGATCAGCCACAGCACCGAATGCACCGGGTTTTTCGAAATGACGGTGAACAGCCCGCCGGTGATGACGGACAGGGCGAAGCCGTAGAATGCGATATCAGCGACGGTCATGGTCGGATCCTTCCTTCGGCTCAGCGATAAGGCGCATCGAGTTCGAGATTGCGCGCAATCTCGGCCTCCCAGCGTTCGCCGTTGGCGAGCAGCTTGTCCTTGTCGTAGTACAGCTCTTCGCGGGTTTCTGTGGCGAACTCGAAGTTCGGGCCTTCGACGATGGCATCCACCGGGCAGGCTTCCTGACAGAAGCCGCAGTAGATGCATTTGGTCATGTCGATGTCATAGCGCGTGGTCCGGCGCGAGCCGTCCTCGCGCGGTTCGGCGTCGATGGTGATGGCCTGCGCCGGGCAGATGGCTTCGCACAGCTTGCAAGCGATGCAGCGTTCTTCCCCGTTGGGATAGCGGCGCAGCGCGTGCTCGCCACGGAACCGGGGCGACAGCGGGCCTTTTTCGTGCGGATAGTTCAGGGTGGCCTTGGGCGCGAAGAAGTACTTCAGCCCCAGCTTCATGCCCACAAGGAAATCCTTGAGCAGGAAATACTTGCCGGCGCGGGTCCAGTCGATTGACGACATCTCAGCCTCCCACAACCCAGCGGGCATAGGCGCCGCCGAAAAGTTCGAATTTCGCGAAGAACGCCACCACGACGACCCAGCCCAGCGACAGCGGCAGGAACACTTTCCAGCCCAGGCGCATCAGCTGGTCGTAGCGATAGCGCGGCACGATGGCTTTCACCATGGCGAAGAGGAAGAAGAAGATCGCCATCTTGCCGACCATCCACAGTGCCCCGTCGGGCAGCCCCGGAATCGGCGACAGCCAGCCGCCGAAGAACAGCAGCGAGTTCAGGGCGCACATCAGGAAGATGGCGATGTATTCGCCGGCCATGAACAGCAGGAACGGGGTCGAGGAGTATTCCACCTGATAACCCGCCACCAGTTCGGATTCCGCTTCCGGAAGGTCGAAGGGCGGGCGGTTGGTTTCTGCAAGGCACGAGATGAAGAAGATCACCGCCATGGGCAGATGCGGCAGCCAGTACCAGTTGAAGAAGCCGAAGCTGCCGTCCTGCGCCGCTACGATATCCCCGAAGTTCATCGAGCCGGTCGAGATGATCACCCCGATGATGATCAGGCCGATCGACACCTCGTAGGAAATCATCTGCGCGGCCGAGCGCAGCGAGCCAAGGAACGGGTACTTCGAGTTCGAGGCCCAGCCGCCCATGATCACGCCGTAAACCTCAAGCGAGGACACCGCGAAGACGAACAGGATCGCCACATTCAGATCAGCCAGCACCCAATTGTCGGTGAAAGGGATGACGGCCCAGGCCAGCATCGCCAGCACGAAGCTGGTCATCGGTGCCAGCATGAACACGGTGCGGTCGGCCCCGGCGGGCACGACGATTTCCTTGACCACGTATTTCAGGGCATCGGCCACGGTCTGCAGCAGGCCGAAAGCGCCCACCACGTTGGGCCCGCGGCGCATCTGCACGGCGGCCCAGATCTTGCGGTCGCCATAGACAAGAAACAGCAGCGAAATCATCACGAAGCCAAGCACCGCAAGGCACTGGGCCACGATGATCACCGCAATCCCGGCGTTGGTCGAAAAGAAGTCATCCATCGGTGGTCACCTCCGGGGTCAGGGCAGCGGCGCGGCACGCGGATGCCTCGTGGTAAACAGCTTTTGCGACCTCAAAGCCAGCCGCCACAGGGGCGCTTGTGCGAGTATGTCGCGGGAGTTCGAAACGCGGCATCCGGGTCACTCCGCCGCGAGGGACGACGCGCCCCGCGCCTTGGCCGCCGCGCTGAGTTCGGCCATCAGGGCCGAGGCGCGGGCGATCGGGTTGGTCAGGTAGTGATCCTTGATCGCATTGCGGAAATCGGCCGATGCAGGGGTATCCAGTTCGGGCAGAACCCAGTCGTTTTCCGGCACGGTGTCGATCTTCTTCAGATGCGGCACGTCCTTGACCAGTTGCTGGCGCAGTTGGGTCAGGCTGTCATAGGGAAGCGTCGCGCCCAGTTGCGCCGACAGGGCACGCAGGATTGCCCAGTTCTCTTTCGCCTGTCCCGGCGGGAAGCTGGCGCGGGCGGCCAGTTGCGGGCGGCCCTCGGTGTTCACGAACAGGCCCGATTCCTCGGTCCAGGCGGCCCCCGGCAGGATCACGTCGGCGCGATGCGCGCCCCGGTCGCCATGGCTGCCCTGGTAGATCACGAAGGGTCCGGCATCTATGTCGACCTCATCGGCGCCCAGATTGTAGATCACCTCGGCCCCGTCGATGGCGGCCAGCAGACCGCCCTCGGTCACAGCACCCACATCCATCGCACCGACGCGGGCGGCGGCGGTGTGCAGCACCAGGAATTTCGACTCGGTGGTTTCGGCGAATTTCATTGCCTGTGCCAGTACGGCAGCACCATCGGCCTCGCGCAGCGCGCCCTGCCCGATGATGACCACGGTGTCCTTGCCAATGGCGCCGGTGTGATCCTCTTCCATCAGGCCCATCAGACCGTCGCGGCCCGCGCCCAGATGGAAATACTCATAAGTCAGATCGGCGGCTTCCCCGATCACGCCGATCTTGGCCCCGGCCAGCCACGCCTTGCGGATGCGCGCGTTCAGCACCGGCGCTTCGTCGCGCGGGTTGGTGCCGATCAGCATGATCGCCTTGGCCGTATCGATATCCTCGATCCGGGCGGTTCCCACATAGGCCGACCGGTTGTCGGCGGGCAGACGCGCGCCATCGGTGCGGCATTCGACGGTGCCGCCCTGCCCTTCGATCAGTTGCTTGAGCGCAAAGACCGCTTCGACCGGGGCCAGATCACCCACAAGGCCCGTAACCTTCTTGCCCTTCATCGCGGTGGCCACGGCGGTCAGGGCTTCATCCCAGCCGGCTTTGCGCAGCTTGCCGTTTTCACGAATGTACGGCGTGTCCAGGCGCTGGCGGCGCAGCCCGTCCCAGACGAAGCGCGACTTGTCGCTCAGCCATTCCTCGTTCACGCCGTCATGGTTGCGCGGCAGGAAGCGCATCACTTCGCGGCCCTTGGTATCGACGCGTATGTTGCTGCCAAGCGCATCCATCACGTCGATGCTTTCGGTTTTGGTCAATTCCCACGGACGGGCGGTAAAGGCGTAGGGCTTCGACACCAGAGCGCCCACCGGGCACAGGTCGATGATGTTGCCCTGAAGGTTCGAATCCAGCGTCTCGCCCAGATACGAGGTGATCTCGGAATCCTCGCCGCGCCCGGTCTGGCCCATCTGGCTGATGCCCGCCACCTCGGTGGTGAAGCGCACGCAGCGGGTGCAGGAGATGCAGCGGGTCATATGGGTTTCGACCAGCGGGCCAAGATCCAGATCCGTGGTCGCGCGCTTGGGCTCGCGGAACCGCGAGAAATCCACGCCGTAAGCCATGGCCTGATCCTGAAGATCGCATTCGCCGCCCTGGTCGCAGATCGGGCAATCCAGCGGGTGGTTGATGAGCAGGAACTCCATCACCCCTTCGCGGGCCTTCTTGACCATCGGGGAGTTGGTTTTCACCACAGGCGGCGCCCCTTCCGGCCCAGGACGCAGGTCCTTGACCTGCATCGCGCAGGAGGCCGCGGGTTTGGGCGGGCCGCCCACGACCTCGACCAGGCACATGCGGCAGTTGCCCGCGATCGACAGACGCTCGTGATAGCAGAAGCGCGGCACTTCGATGCCGGCCTGCTCACACGCCTGGATCAGGGTCATGGCCGGATCGACCTCGACCTCCCGGTCGTCGATGATGATCTTGCGCAGGTCACTCATCCGCTTACTCCGCTGCGATGGGCGCACAGCCGCGGGATTTCCACAGCTTGGCGTCTTTCAGATGGGACCAGCCGAACGCGTGGTCGCTGTCCCCATGGGTTTCCTTGTGCTCCAGCCGAGCCAGAGCCTCTTCCAGTGTCGGGCGATGCCCCGCGGGCACCCACCACATGACGAAATGCTGTTGTCCGAGGATCTCGAACCATTCAGCGCGGCGTTCATAGAACTGCCGATGCACCGTGTTGAACACGAAATGCTCAAGGCTGGGCGCGTCCTGCCAGACCGTCAGGTTGGTCACGAACTGCGGGTCGTCGCCGATGCTGGTCTCGGTGTTGCCGGTGCCCGGTTCGCCCGAACCTTCCATCATCCAGACAAATCCCGGCGAGCGTTTGCCCAAACCATTGACCCGGTCCAGCGCAGCCATGAAATCGGCCACGCGCGGATCATCGGTGGGCGCCAGAAGACGCCCGATGTTCAGCTCGGCAAGATGCTGCTGCGTCATGACAGGCCCCCGCACCACACGGGCCGCGCGCCCCGAAACGGGACGCGGACAAGCGGCAGGGCCGCAGGCGATATGAGGGCTGCGCGGATCACTCGGCCGCCACGGCACTGAGACGGCCGGATTTCTGCGCCTTGATGCGATCTTCGATCTCGTCGCGGAAATTGCGGATCAGGCCCTGGATCGGCCAGGCCGCCGCGTCGCCAAGGGCGCAGATCGTGTGGCCTTCGACCTGTTTGGTCACCTCGAACAGCATGTCGATCTCTTCGATCTCGGCCTCGCCTCTCACCAGACGTTCCATCACCCGCATCATCCATCCGGTGCCTTCGCGGCAGGGCGTGCACTGGCCGCAGCTTTCGTGCTTGTAGAACTTGGCCAGACGCCAGATCGCCTTGATGATGTCGGTCTGCTTGTCCATCACGATCACCGCTGCGGTGCCAAGGCTGGAGCCCTTTTCCTTCAGCGCGTCGAAATCCATGATCGCGTCGCGCATGTTCTCGCCGCGCACGCAGGGCACCGAAGATCCACCGGGGATCACCGCCAGAAGATTGTCCCAGCCGCCGCGAATGCCGCCGCAATGCTTCTCGATCAGTTCTTCGAAGGGGATCGACATGGCCTCTTCGACGACGCAGGGATTGTTCACATGGCCCGAGATTGCATAAAGCTTGGTGCCCGCGTTGTTCGGGCGACCAAAGCCTGCGAACCATTCTGGCCCGCGGCGCAGGATGGTCGGCACGACGGCGATGGATTCGACGTTGTTCACCGTGGTTGGGCAGCCGTAAAGACCCGCGCCCGCCGGGAACGGCGGCTTCATCCGGGGCATGCCCTTCTTGCCTTCAAGGCTTTCGATCAGCGCCGTTTCCTCGCCGCAGATATAGGCCCCGGCCCCGTGCGAGAGATACAGGTCGAAATCCCAGCCCGACCCCGCCGCGTTCTTGCCCAGAAGGCCCGCGTCATAGGCCTCGTCGATGGCCATCTGCAGGGCTTCGCGTTCGCGGATGTATTCGCCGCGAATATAGATATAGGCCGCATGGGCACCCATGGCGAACGAGGCGATCAGGCAGCCTTCGACCAGCGTGTGCGGATCGTGGCGCATGATCTCGCGATCCTTGCAGGTGCCGGGTTCCGATTCATCGGCATTGACCACAAGGTAATGCGGGCGGCCATCGCTTTCCTTGGGCATGAAGGACCACTTCAGCCCGGTCGGGAAGCCCGCGCCTCCGCGTCCGCGCAGGCCCGAGGATTTCATCTGGTCGACGATCCAGTCGCGGCCCTTTTCAAGGATGCCTGCGGTGCCATCCCAATGGCCCCGCGCCTGCGCGCCCTTCAGGCTGCGGTCATGCATGCCGTAGAGATTGGTAAAGATGCGATCTTCATCTTTCAGCATTGCCGTCTCCTTACTTCCCGCCGCTTCGGGCGGCCCGGCGCGCACGCCAGATCTGTGTCGTCACGACGAGCGCCCAGACGAGCCCCGCCATTGCCGCGAAATCGAACAGGAACACATAGCGATCCGGCAGTCCCAGGATCGGTCCCAGCAGTTGAGCGCCCATCCAGAGCAGCATGGTGCCCGCGATCACCAGCGCCACGAGGCGCGATTGGCGGGCCAGATGCCGGTCGCTGTCGTGGTCCCTGTCAGCCATCCGCGTCCTTGATCAGTTCTTTCGCCTGCGCGACCCAATCATCGCGCGAGACACGGCCCTTGAAGGCAATCAGGTTCTCGTCCACCCAGGCAACCTCGGCCTCGGTCCAGCCGGCGATCTGGTCGAAATGATAGACGCCGATCTCGTTCAGCGCCTCTTCCAGTTTCGGGCCGATGCCCTTGATTTTCTTCAGATCATCCGCGCCGGTGTCGCGTGCGCCGGTCAGCAGCGCCGGTTTGTCGCCGACCTGTGGATCGGCGGCGGGCGCCGGGATCGGGGCGCTGGGGGTGGGCAGCTTGAATTCGCGGTCGGTCCAGGGGGCGCGCAGGGGCACCTCGGTGCCGTCGATGCGTTTCACCGTGTCGCCGATGTCCGTGGCCAGCGCGACAGACGCATTGGCCGGCAGCTTGTCTGCCTCGTGTGCGGTCAGCGAGGTCAGGCCCTTGAGCGGTTCCGACGCATAGCGGCCATTTTGCGGACCCGGCGTCGGCACCTTGCCTGCACGCAGGTCGTCCAGCAGCGCGGCGAAGCTCTCGGCGGTCAGGTCTTCGTAGTAATCCTTGCCGATTTGGGCCATCGGCGCGTTGGCGCAAGAACCGAGGCATTCGACCTCTTCCCAGCTGAGCTTTCCGTCGTCGGACAGTTCATGGGCGTTGGGGGCGATCTTGTCTTTGCAAACGGCGATCAGATCCTCGGCGCCGCAGATCATGCACGACAGGGTGCCGCAGATCTGCACATGCGCCACAGAGCCGACCGGCTGCAACTGGAACATGAAGTAGAAAGTCGCGACTTCCAGCGCCCGGATATGGGCCATGCCCAGCAGGTCGGCCACATGTTCGATCGCTGGGCGGGTCAGCCAGCCTTCCTGTTCCTGCGCGCGCCACAGAAGCGGAATGATCGCCGAGGCCTGACGGCCCTCGGGAAACTTCGTGATCTGCGCTTCAGCCCAGGCCTGGTTGGCCGGGGTGAAGGCGAAACTGTCGGGCTGGTCGGGATGGAGACGACGAAGCATGTCAGACGCGGTCCTTCAGGATCGGGCGGGAGGCTGCGCGGCCGCGTGGGACGCCTCCGGCGGGAGTATTTTGGCCACGAAAAAGGGGCAGGACGGCGCGCATCAGCGGTCAATCTCCCCGAACACCACGTCGAGCGAGCCGATGATGGCGGCCACATCGGCCAGCTGGTGGCCGCTGGCCATGTAGTCCATAGCCTGCAAATGCAGGAACCCCGGCGCCCGGATCTTGGAGCGGTAGGGCTTGTTGGTGCCATCGGCGACAAGATAGACGCCGAATTCGCCCTTGGGCGCCTCGACGGCGGCGTAGACCTCGCCCTCGGGCACGTGGAAGCCTTCGGTGTAGAGCTTGAAGTGATGGATCAGTGCTTCCATCGAGGTCTTCATGTCGCCGCGTTTCGGCGGCGCCAGCTTGCCACGGGCCATGACCTCGCCGGGCTCGTTGCGCAGCTTTTCGCAGGCCTGCTTGATGATCTTCAGGCTTTCACGCATCTCGGCCATGCGGACAAGGTAGCGGTCGTAGCAATCGCCGTTCTTGCCGATGGCGATCTGGAAATCGAACTCGTCGTAGCATTCATAGGGCTGGCTGCGGCGCAGATCCCAGGGCAGGCCCGAGCCGCGCACCATGACGCCCGAGAACCCCCAGTCGAGAATGTCCTGTTCGGTCACAATGCAGATGTCGGCGTTGCGCTGTTTGAAGATGCGGTTCTCGGTCAGCAGCCCGTCGATGTCATCCAGCACGCGCGGGAATTCATCGGCCCAGGTGTCGATATCCTCGATCAGCTCGGGCGGCAGATCCTGATGCACGCCGCCGGGGCGGAAATAGGCCGCGTGCAGGCGGGCGCCGCAGGCCCGCTCGTAGAACACCATGAGCTTCTCACGTTCCTCGAAGCCCCAGAGCGGCGGTGTCAGCGCGCCCACGTCCATGGCTTGCGTGGTCACGTTCAGCAGGTGGTTCAGGATGCGGCCTATCTCGGAGTAAAGCACCCGGATCAGCGAGCCGCGACGCGGAACCACGGTGCCGGTCAGTTTCTCGATGGCCAGGCACCAGGCATGTTCCTGGTTCATCGGCGCCACATAGTCGAGGCGGTCGAAATACGGCAGGTTCTGCAGGTAGGTGCGGCTTTCCATCAGCTTTTCGGTGCCGCGATGCAGCAGGCCGATGTGCGGATCGCAACGCTCGACGATCTCGCCGTCCAGTTCCAGCACCAGGCGCAGCACGCCGTGGGCCGCCGGGTGTTGCGGCCCGAAGTTGATGTTGAAGTTGCGGATCTTCTGTTCGCCTGTCTGGGCGTCGTCGAAATTCGTTCCGTCCATGTCCTCGCCCTCTCCTAGTCTTCGGCCCGGGCGGCCATCACCCAAAGCAGCACGATCAGCCCGAAGGGGATCAGCGCCGTCAGCGCCCAATACGGGTTCACCCGGTAATGGGGCAACAGTTTGAACAGCGGCACGATGGTCAGCGCGCTCAGCACCAGGAACCAGAGCATCTGCATCAGGCACCCTCCTCCAGACGCTTGGCGGCGACGCGTTTTTCGAACCGCTCTTTCCCGATCAGGCCGCGCAGGTGGCGGCCTTCGCCGATCAGGTCGTGACCATCGTGGCCGCGCACCTTGAACCAGATGAAATTGCCGTCGATCGACTGCACCTCGGTGTCCACCGTGACCGTCAGCCCCGGCGGGGTCGGCGCGCAATGGGTCAGATCGAAGGCGGTGCCCAGCGAGCATTCGCCGTCTTCGTAGAACGGCGCCAGCTGTTCGACGCAGGCCCATTCGAACAGGCCGATCATATAGGCGCTGGACAGCACTTCGGGCATGTCATCCATGACCCGCGCATCGGGGAACAGCCGCGGCACCACCTCTTCCGGGCGGATCACCCGGCTGAAGCTGGCGCGGGCGCCTATCTGGAGACCGGGCTTCATCAGGCGCCTTTCTTCTCGTCGCCGGGAAGGATGTATTCGGCCCCTTCCCAGGGCGACATGAAGTCGAACTGGCGGTATTCCTGCACCAGGTTCACCGGCTCGTAGACCACGCGCTTTTTCTCTTCGTCGTAGCGCACTTCGGTGTATCCGGTGGTCGGAAAGTCCTTGCGCAGCGGATGGCCGCGGAACCCGTAGTCGGTCAGCAGGCGGCGCATGTCGGGATGGCCGGAAAAGATCAGCCCGAACATGTCGAAAACTTCACGCTCGAACCAGTTGGCAGCCGGATAGACCGACACCAGCGAGGGCACCATCTGATCCTCGCGCACGGCGAACCGTACGCGGATCCGCTGATTCTGGTACATCGACAGGAAGTGGTAGACCACGTCGAACCGCTTGTCGCGCGCGGGATAATCCACGGCGGTGATGTCCACGAGGGTCGAGAAGCGGCAGGTCTGGTCGGTTTTCAGGTAATCACAGAAGGCCAGCAGCGAGGCCGGGGTCACGGTCACGGTCAGTTCGTCGAAGGCGATCTCGGTGCTGACCACGCAATCGGGGCGTGCCAGCTCGATATGCGCCGCCAGTTCCTGAAGCTGTTCGGTCATGTCCTTGGTCCTCTGGGCGATGCGCGGTTAGCGGATAAGGGTGCCGGTGCGGCGGATCTTCCGCTGCAACTGCAGGATGCCATAAAGCAGTGCCTCGGCCGTGGGCGGGCAGCCCGGCACATAGACATCCACCGGCACCACGCGGTCGCAGCCACGCACGACGGAATAGCTGTAGTGATAATAGCCGCCGCCATTGGCGCAGGAGCCCATGGAGACCACGTAGCGCGGCTCGGGCATCTGGTCATAGACCTTGCGCAGGGCGGGCGCCATCTTGTTGGTCAGCGTGCCGGCGACGATCATCAGGTCGGACTGGCGCGGCGAGGCGCGTGGGGCCGTGCCAAACCGCTCCATGTCATAGCGCGGCATGGCGGTGTGCATCATCTCGACGGCGCAACAGGCCAGCCCGAAGGTCATCCAGTGCAGCGAGCCGGTGCGCGCCCAGTTGATGATGTCCTCGGTCGAGGTCAGCAGGAAACCCTTGTCCTGCAGTTCCTTGTTCAGCGCTTGCGTGGCCACTTCGCGGTCGGGACCGGCGGTGTTGGCTGCGGTGCTCACTCCCATTCGAGCGCCCCTTTCTTCCATTCATAGGCAAAGCCGATGGTCAGAACCGCGAGGAACGCCATCATGGACCAGAACCCCAGCATCGAGATGTCCTTGAAGGCCACCGCCCAGGGGAACAGGAACGCCACTTCGAGGTCGAAGATGATGAACAGGATCGAGACCAGGTAGAAGCGGACGTCGAATTTCATGCGCGCGTCATCGAAGGCGTTGAAGCCGCATTCATAAGCGCTGACCTTCTCGGGATCGGGATTCTTAACCGCCAGCAGAGCGGCGGCAAGGATCAGGACCAGACCAAGAGCCACGGCGATGCCCAGAAAAACAAGGATGGGCAGGTACTCTCGAAGCAGTTCTTCCATATTGGATTGCCTCCCGCGCAGCTTTTTTAACCGTTGTGGCCTTCGACTTACTCCCCCCCATCGGGGCGGTCAACTCGCCACGCAAATGGCGATCCATTTAAAAATGTTATTCATCAATGACTTGACCTTCGCGCTTTGCGCTTAGCGCCGTAATGACGCAGGACCTTGCAAGGATATGTCGTCGCGACTCGCCGTGCGCAGCCAAGAGCAAGCCCGCAACACCCGACGTTGACTCGGCTAGGATGTGACACCCAAGATGGTTAACAGGCTGCCCCGGAGGTCCCATGAGCCCGCTAATCGGAATTGCCGTCAACATGCTTCCCGGACTGGCCAAGCGCCTGACGCGGGGTTCCAAACCCGAAACCCAGGATCTGGTCGAGACGGTCGTGCGGGAGGTGCTGAACACCGATGATCCGCAGGAAGCCGCCCTGCGCGCCGAGGATCCGCAATTGTCGGGCGAGCTGCGCCTGCGTCTGGCCGAGATCGAAGCCGCCGCCGACAAGGCAGAGCAGGAGGCGCAGGAGAAACTGCGCCAGGCCCAGCTTGAAAAGCTGCGTCTGGATATCCAGGCGGCGTCCGAGCAGCGCGCCGGGGAACTGGACGAACTGGAAAAGCGTCTGGACGACAAGCAGGACGCGCGCGCGACCATGGTGGACCTGAACAAGTCGGGCAGCTACCTGGCCTGGGGGCCGGTGCTGGTGTCGACGGTGGTGGTCGTGGGGTTCTTCGTGACCCTGATCTCGCTGGTGTTCCTGGTGAAGAGCGGCACCGCCAATGCCACCGAAGGCGCTGGGCAGTTGATCCTGCAGATCCTCAACATCGCCGTGGGCGCGCTGACGGCGGGCTTTGCCACCGTCATCAGCTTCTGGCTGGGATCCTCGAACGGGTCCCAGAAAAAGGACATCAACGCGGCGCAGGCCCAAAACACCGTGGCACAGATCCAGAAGGACAATGTGCGGGCGACGCAGGCAATGGTGGATGCGCAGAACAGGCAGACGTCCGATCTGATCCAGCGCATGGCCGCCGTGGCAAACCCGGCCCCCGTCATGGCGGCGGCCGCCGCTGGTGGCCCCAAGGCCAAGGACGCGCGGCAGTTCGGGAAATGTCTGGAAATCATCTTCATGCATGAAGGCGGCTATTCCGATCATCCCAAGGATCCGGGCGGCGCCACCAACATGGGCATCACCCACAAGACGCTTGCCGCATGGCGCGGGCAGCCGGTCACCAGGGACGACGTGCGCAATCTGACCCGCGAAGAAGCCGGTGAGATCTATCGCGCCAATTACTGGAACGCGCTGAGCTGTGACAGCCTGCCCGCCGGCGTGGATCTGGTGGCCTTCGATTTTGGCGTAAATGCAGGGGTTCGGCGGTCGGCCAAGCTGCTGCAGAAGCTGGTGCATGTGGAACAGGACGGCCAGATCGGCCCGATCACCGTGGGCGCCGCCCAGACGCTGGAGCCCGAGCATATCATCAACGCCTTCAGCGACGGTCGGATGGAGCATTATCGCAGTCTGGACACCTGGGAGACCTTCAAGAAGGGCTGGACCCGGCGCACCACGGAAACCCGCGCCACGGCATTGGAAATGGCCAAGAACGGCTAAGTCGCGTCACGGCGCGTCGGCCAGCCATTCCCGGAAATCCAGAACCCGGTCTGCGGTCATCCCCAGCATGCAATCGGCGCCGATGAGGCTGCGGATCGTGCCCGAGATGTAGCGCTGATACTGCCACGCGCATTCGGCCTCGCGATAGGCGACCCAGGCCCGCTGCGCCTCCAGCAGGCGCGCGCTGTAGCCGCCCTCGGCCCCGGCATCCTGTGCATCCTGCGCTTCGGCCTGCGCCTGCACGTCGGGCCAATAGGCGTTCAGAAGCACTTCCCAAGCCTCGATCTCTTCTCCCAGACATTCAACTTCGCCGGCGGTGGAGGTATCGCCGCTGGCCTCGGAACAGGCCGCATAGACTGTTTCGACACAGTCCTGCTGATCGCTGCGCAAATCACTGGCCTCGACGCAGGCGCGCAGGTCGCCCACGGCATCAGCATGGGCCGGGACGGACAGACCGGCCAGAAGGGCGGCAAGGGCAAGGGGTGTGCGCATGGGCGACCTCACGGAGCTGTGGGTTCAAAGTGCGGGCGGGCAATGGTTTGCGCAGCCGTCACCTCGTCCCGGATGATGCGGGCAATCAGGGAGCAGTCGTCAAGGCTGAAGGTCAGGGGCAGGCGCATGTCCAGAAGTCCCGCCAATATCCGATTCGTCGCCGGTTGCGGGGCGGGATCGGCATAGCGCCAGTGCTCATAGCGCGACGTGAAGCCTGTGGGTTGCGGGGCGCCGAACCATTTCAACTCCACCCCCCGCGTCTTGCAGCGCGACAGGACCGCCGCGATGGCCTCGGGCGGCCAGTCCGGCAGGCGGAACTGGATCGACGAACCGACATAGGCCTCGGCCTCGGGGCGGGAGATCAGGGTCAGGCCGGGGGTGTTCCGCAAGCCGTCTTCGACCCGGCGATAGCGCGCGGTCCACGCGGCGCAATTGTCATCCAGCGTGGCCAGTTGCGGGCGCAGCAGTGCCGCCCGCAGGTGGTCCATGCGGCACGACATGTTGGGAATCTCGGCCGGATTGTCGGGATAGGCATCGCGCGAAGGTCCAGCCGGGTGCCGATCAAAGAACATATAGGCCCCCGACAGGATCGTGGCGCGCGCCATCAGTGCGGCATCAGCGCTGGTCAGCAACCCGCCCTCGCCCGAGTTCATGTGCTTGTAGGTCTGGGTTGAGAAACAGGCCACCCGTCCGTGCTGACCCGAACGCACACCGTTCCAGCGCGCCCCCATGGTGTGGGCACAATCCTCGATCACCGTGACCCCGGCGGCATCGCAGATCCGCATCAGCCGGTCCATGTCGCACAGATGGCCGCGCATATGCGACAGCAGCAGCACCCGCGCCTGCCCGATCTTGGCAGCCAGATCGTCCAGATCGATCACCAGATCCTCGGTCACCTCGACGAAAACCGGGCAGGCACCGACAGCGGCCACGGCACCCGGCACCGGTGCCAGGGTGAAGGCGTTGGTCAACACCGCCTCGCCCGACTGCACCCCCACGGCCCGCAGCGCCAGCGCCAGCGCCGTCCCGCCCGAAGCCACCGCCAGGCAGAAGCGCGCGCCCTGCCAGGCAGCGTATTCCTGTTCGAGCAGCCCCGCCTCGCCCGGTTCCGCGCCCACAAGGTTATAGCGGTGCAGCCGCCCCGATTGCATGACCCGCAGCGCCGCCTGTTGCGCGGCCTCGGGGATCGGGGTCTGCTGGGTGAAATTGCCGGTGAAAGTTTCTGTCATGGCAGAACGCTCGCGCATGCAGCTGGGCCGGTCAAGGGTTGGCCGCGCTCACGCGGGGGCGGGCAGAAGCGGTGCCAGCACCGTTTCCAGATCGCCATAGCCGTTCAGCAGCGCCTCGGGTGCCAGATCGGACACGCCCATCCCGTCCGGGCCGAAGGTCACCAGAATGCAGGGGATGCCCGCCGCCCGCGCGGTTTCGCGGTCGGTCTCGGTATCGCCGATCAGCACCGCGCGCGCCGGATCGCCCCCGGCCAGCCGCACCGATTCGCGAAACGGCAGCGGGTCGGGCTTGCGCACCGGGTAGGTGTCGGCCCCCACCAGCGCGTCGAACAGATCGGCCACGCCAAGGCGATCCACCAATTGCCGCGCCAGCCCCTCGGGCTTGTTGGTGCAGATGGCGGTGCGATAGCCTGCACTGCGCAGCCGGGTCACAGCCTCGAGCGCGCCGGGATACAGGCAACTGTGCGTGTCGATGGCCGCCCCGTAGGCCTCCAGCAGGATCGGGTAGCCAGCCTTGATATCGTCCGCGCCATAGCCCGGCCCGGCCCTGCCGAACCCCAGCGACAGCATCGCCCGGCCACCGCGAAAGGCGGTGGATTGATCGGCCTTTGGGTTGAGCAGATCGCCGAGGCCCCGGCCGCGGAACACCACGTTGGCGGCCGCGATCAGATCGCCCGATGTATCGGCAAGCGTGCCATCCAGATCGAAAACCACGGTCGGCATCGGCAACTCCTTCGTTGGTCCCGCGTGCGATACCGCGAGTCACCGCCGATGAAAACAGCCCTCCGCCAATCTTCACGATATCGCACAGGGGACTTGCTCAGGACGGCCATCGGAAATACCTCTTTGGCATGACAGCTCCGCTGATAGATCCATTCGCCCGCCCGATTTCATACCTTCGGGTCTCGGTCACCGACCGCTGCGACTTCCGCTGTGTCTATTGCATGGCGGAAAACATGACCTTCCTGCCGAAGAAAGAGCTTCTGACGCTGGAGGAACTGGATCGCATGTGCACCGCCTTCATCGGCCTGGGCGTGCGCAAGCTGCGCATCACCGGGGGTGAGCCGCTGGTCCGACGCGATATCCTGACCTTCTTCCAGGCGATCTCGCGCCATCTGGACAGCGGCGCGCTGGACGAGCTGACGCTGACCACCAACGGCTCGCAACTGGAACGCCATGCCGCCGATCTGGCGGCCTGCGGCATCAAGCGGATCAATGTCTCGCTCGACACGCTGGACGAAGACAAATTCGCCCGCGTCACCCGCTGGGGCCGCCTGCCCCAGGTCTTGCGCGGCATCGACGCGGCCCAGAAGGCCGGTCTGCGGATCAAGATCAATACGGTTGCGCTGAAAGGCTTCAACGAGGACGAATTGTTCGCCCTCGTGGACTGGTGTGCCGCCCGCGACATGGACCTGACCTTCATCGAGGTCATGCCGATGGGCGATCTGGGCGGCGAGGATCGCATCGGTCAATACTGGTCGCTGGACGACGTGCGGGCGCAACTGGCCACCCGCAGCCCGTTGACCGATCTGGCCGAGCGCACCGGCGGCCCGGCCCGCTATGTGCGCATGGAGCAGACCGGCCAGAAGATCGGCTTCATCACCCCGCTGACCCATAATTTCTGCGAAAGCTGCAACCGCGTGCGGCTGACCTGCACCGGCGAATTGTACATGTGTCTGGGGCAGGAAGACTGGGCCGACCTGCGCAAGCCGCTGCGCAACCATCCCAAGGATGACGCGCCCCTGCGCGCCGCCATCCGCGCCGCCATCGCGCGCAAGCCCAAGGGACACGACTTCGACTATTCGCGGCAGCAGGTCGCTGGCCAGATGACCCGGCACATGAGCCACACCGGCGGCTGAGCCCAGCCTCAGACCGCCGCTGCGCGCCCTTCCAGCCAGGCCCGGCAATCGGGCGGCAGTTCGCGCGCCGCAACCTGATCGTAGAGCATCAGGTTCTCCTCGCTCAGCACGCCCTTCCAGCGCCCGTTGGTGCCCTTGTTGATGAAGGTGCGCGCGCCATCCTTGAACACGGCCTCGTTCCCGGTCGGGACCTGCTCGGCAGCGCGGCGCATGGATTTGAAGCTGACGGCGTCGGCGATGTCGCGGCACATCTCGTCGGTGCAGGAAATGTTGAGATAGGCGGCGATCCCGGCAATCTGGGCGGCGGTATCGGCCAACAGGTCGTTGTAATGCACGAAGCGGATGTTGGGCAAGTTGCGGTAAGCCCACCATGACCGGATATGGGCCATGTTGCCCCAGAACGGATAGCCTTCGTTTTCCCAGGCAAACCAGCCCCGGCTGATCCAGTCTCGAAAGCCTTGACGGACGTCGCCATCGCAAGGCGGCAGCGGCGCGCCCACAAGGTTCTCGCCCTCGGCAAGCTGTTTCAGCGCCATGTCGGTGTAGTTGGAGTAGTGGTTCCAGAACGACATGTACACATCGCGCGGGTCGCGCCCGATCACCAGGTATTGCGCTTTGGCGTCGAAGGCGGTGCCATCCGCCGGCAAATGCGATTTCAGGCAGCGCCGGTGGATCTGGGCCGCCAGTTTCGCGACAAGATCGTCAATCGGCGGCGGTCGAAAATCGACCCATGGCGAAAATTCCCCCAGTTCCCGGGGCTGCAGATCCTGAAAGATCAGGTGCAGTACAATGGTCTGCGTCCATGTGGTGCCGCATTTGTAGGGCGTGGTGATGATGATGTCGCCGACGCGCCGGTCGATCCTGTCCCAGCGGGTGCTGTCCAGATGGTGGTTCTGATAGACGCGCGTGCGCCGGGGCAGATTGGGCGGCGGCATCGCGATCTCCGATCTAGGCCAGCGGCAGCCGCGATTCCGCCAGTTCCGCCCACCATGAACAGCCCGCCGGGATCACCTCGTCGTTGAAGTTGTAGTCCGGGTGGTGCACCGCCGCCGTATCGCCATTGCCCACCAGCACATAGGCGCCGGGACGGGCCTGCAGCATATAGGCGAAATCCTCGCCGCCCATGACCAGCGGCGCCTCGGCGCAATCGCCCGAGACCCGGCGCGCCGCGTCCGCCGCGAATTCGGTCTCGCGCGCGGCGTTGACCATCACCGGGTAGCCTTCGACATAGGCGACCTCGGCCCGCGCACCGGCGGCGGCGGCAATGCCTTCGGCCACGGCGACCAGCCGGTCGCGCACTTGCGCCCGCACGCCCGCATCCAGCGTGCGCACGGTGCCGCGCAGATCGACGTACTGCGGGATCACGTTATGCGCCTTCGAGGACGACTCGATGCTGGTCACCGACAGCACCGCCTGATGCACCGGATCGGTGTTGCGGCTGATGACGGCCTGCAGCGCCATCACGATCTGGCTGGCGGTGACGATGGGATCCACGGTGTCATGGGGCTTGGCCGCATGGCCGCCCCTGCCCTGCACCCGGATGTTGAATTCATCGGTCGAGGCAAAGAACGGCCCCGGCCGGATCGCGAAACTGCCCACGGGCTGGCCGGGCCAGTTGTGCATGCCGTAGACCTCGTCGATGCCGTAGCGGTCCATCACGCCTTCCTCGACCATCACCCGGCCGCCGCCGCCGCCCTCTTCGGCGGGCTGGAAGATCACCACCACGGTGCCGTCGAAATTGCGGGTCTCGGCCAGGTATTTCGCCGCCCCCAGCAGCATGGCGGTATGGCCGTCATGGCCGCAGGCATGCATGGCGCCCGGCACGGTCGAAGCATAGTCCACCCCGGTGGTTTCCTGGATCGGCAGCGCATCCATGTCGGCACGCAGCCCGACAACCCGCCCGCGCGTATCGCTGCGGCCCTTGATGACGCCCACCACCCCGGTCCGGGCGATCCCCTCGTCGACCGTGTCGCAGCCGAAGGCGCGCAACTGTTCGGCCACCAGCGCGCCGGTGCGATGGGTGTCGAACATCAGTTCGGGATGGGCATGGATGTCGCGGCGGATGTTGGCGATCTCGTCCAGCATTTCCGAGAAACGGTTCTTGATCGGCATGACGGCAGGCCCCCTTGGTCAGGATCAATCTAGGCCCGCCGCGCCCCGGTTGCCAGTGGGCGCGCGGGGTGACGCTAGTGAAAGCGTTTCTTGATCCGCTCGACCGCGTACCAGACCGCCGCAATCACCGGCGGTGTCACCAGGGCGGCCAGCCAGGTCTTGGACAGCCCCAGCCCATAGCCCAGCGGCCCGACCATGTAGAGCGCAAGGTTTATCGCGTAATAGCTGATCGCCACCACCGACAGCCCCTCGACCGTCTGTTGCAGCCGCAACTGCACATCGGCGCGCTGGTCCATGCTTTCCAGCAGCTTCTGGTTCTGGGCCGAGCGTTCCACATCGACACGGGTGCGCAGCAACTCGCCCGCTCGGGTGGCGCGCTCGGTCATCCGGTTCAGCCGCGCTTCGCAGGAATGCACCGTGCGCATGGCCGGATCGAAGCGGCGCATCATGAATTCGCCCAGCGTCTGGCGCCCTTCCCGGCGCTCTTCGCGCAGGGCCTGGATGCGCTGGGCCACAAGGGCCTCGTAGGCCCGTGTTGCACCGAAGCGGAAACTGGCCCGCGCCGACAGGTTTTCCAGATCAGCCGAGCTTTTCAGCAGCGAATGCAGCGTGCTTTCCGAGGGCCGGCCCTCGTTGCTCATGTCCGCGATCAGATCGGACAGGTCGGTCTCGACCGTGTTCATCTTCTGGTTCAACTCGCGCGCCATCGCCAGGCCCAGCATCGACATCGACTTGTAGGTCTCGATCTCGCACAGGCGCTGGACGATGCGGCCAATCCGGCTTGGCCCGGTTCCGGGCCGGGCGAACAGCGCCATGCGGATATGGCCCTGCGTGTCGATGCGGAAGTCGCTGGCCACGATGGCGGCATCGTCGACCACATGGCTGCAGGCGACGCTGTCGCTGACGAACCACTCCGCCAGCTTGCCTTCCAGATCGGTCTCGGGGGTCAGGGTTTCGACCCGCACCAGGGCCGAGGTCACCCGCACGCCGGGGATTTTCTCCAGCCAGTCGGAGGGAAACAGGTGGAAGTCCTGCCCGGTGAAGGGCACCGCGGCCAGCCCGTCCGAGAACAGCGTGTAGGAGACGAACTCGGTATGGCTTTCCCATTTCAACATGTGCAGGCCGATGGCGCCGAAATAATGGGTGGCGTCGGGCTGCGGATGCTGGGCCCCGAAGCGATCCAGAAGATCCAGCAGATGCGCGCGGTCGGCCTCGCGATCCCGTGCCGCGGCATTGTCGGGCCGCTTGAACGCCAGAAACAGCGCGCGGCTGGGCGCTTTCAGCGACGGGAACGGGCGCGCGTGCAACTCGTTCGAGAGCGCATAGCGCAGCTCATGATCTTTCATGTCGGGGTTCTCTGGCCTCGGCGGCAATAGCAGGGGCGGCCCCCGAAGGCGCCGCCCGTCAGGATCACTTGGGTTTCTTCAACTCGGTCATGGCCTCGTCGACCTGACCTTTCAGCTGAGTATAGGCCTCTTCATTGGCATCGCGCGCGCTGTCTGCCAGCTTGCGCATCAGCACCAGCGCCTTTTCCACGGCCTGTCCATAGGCTTCGGTCCGCTTCGAAATTGCATCCGGTCCAGTGGTCTCATCCATCCAGGCCGTATGCTCGCGCGCGGCACTGGTCATCTGGCCGAAGACCTCCATCTGCTTTTCCAGCAGATCCTTGTAGGCGGCGGCGGCGGCCTTGTTGGCGTCAACCATGGCTTCGAAGTTCTTGCGGTTCATGTCGAACACGCCAGACATGTCAAAGGCCGGGCTTTTCGCCGGTTCGAATGCCGAGAACATGCGGTTCGGATCGAAGTACTTCTGCACGTCGTTCGGATCGAACATCTTGAACATCTGGCTGAAATCGTATGGATTCTTCATCACGTCGGTTTTCCCCCATTCTTCCACGGGCATTCCGGAACCAGGTTCCGTCCCGCAGTGAAGCATAAACAGCTTCCTGCCGCCAAGGCAGAGGAAGGCCCATGGTGCGACAGAATCACTCTGGCGCGCGCCGCCTGTTGCCGGGTCGCGAATTGGCGTATCCGCTGGGGCGGACCGGCCACATCCCGCGACCGGCGCTGGAGACTGCCCGATGATGACACCGCCGCTGCCCCTGACCCGCGACCTTGTTTTGGTCGGAGGCGGCCATACCCATGCGCTGCTGTTGCGCAAATGGGGCATGGCGCCGGTGGCGGGCGTGCGGCTGACCCTGATCAACCCCGGCCCGACCGCGCCCTATTCGGGGATGCTGCCGGGACATGTGGCCGGGCATTACGACCGCGCCGATCTGGACATCGACCTGGTGCGGCTGGCGCGGTTTGCCGGGGCGCGGCTGATCCTCGACGCGGCCACGGGCATCGATCGGGACGCGCAAGAGGTCCATGTCGCCGGGCGGGCACCGGTGGGCTATGATCTGGCCTCGGTGGATGTGGGCATCACCTCGGACATGCCGGTGCTGCCGGGGTTTTCTGACCATTGCGTGCCGGCCAAGCCGCTGGGGCCCTTCGCGCGCCGCTGGGCGGAGTTCGTGCAGCAGGTCGAGACCAAAGGCACGCCCGCCCGCGTGGCGATCATCGGTGCCGGGGTGGCCGGGGTCGAGCTTGCGCTGGCGATGGCACACCGCCTGCGCGCCGCCGGGGTTGCCGCGCCCGAGGTTACGCTGGTCGAGGCCGCCGCGCCGCTGGCGCTTCTGCGGCCCAAGGCCCAGACGCTGTTGCTGGACCGGCTGATCGACGCCGGGATCGCCCTGCGCGACCACAGCCGCATCACCCATGTGACCGAGGGCGCGCTGCATCTGGCCGACGGCGCACCGATCCCCTTCGATTTCTGCGTCGGCACCGCCGGCACCCGGCCGCATCCGTGGATTGCCGGGACCGGGCTGGAACTGACCGAGGGCTTCATCAACGTTGGCCCCGACCTGCACAGCCTGTCCGATCCGCGGATCTACGCAGTGGGCGATTGCGCCCATCTGACCCACGCGCCGCGCCCCAAGGCCGGGGTGTTTGCGGTGCGCGAGGCGCCGATCCTGTACCACAACCTCAAGGCCGATCTGACCGGACAGTCGCGCCGCCGCCCCTATGACCCGCAACGCGACTACCTCAAGCTGATCTCGCTGGGCGGCAAGGCCGCGCTGGTCGAGAAAGGCCCGGTGACGCTGGCCGCACAATGGCTGTGGCGGCTGAAGAACAAGATCGATCAGGACTTCATGGAGAAGTTTCGCACCCTGCCTGCGATGGAAACCCCGCCCCTGCCCCGCGTCACCGCCGCCGGGGTACGCGAGGCGGTGACATCGCGCCCGCCGCTCTGTGGCGGCTGCGGGGCCAAGGTCGGACCGGCGACACTGGCCGGGGCTTTGGCCCGCCTGCCCGAGACCGGGCGCAAGGATCTGGCCTCGCGCCCCGGCGATGATGCGGCGATCCTCGATCTGGGCGCGGGCCGGTTCCAGGTGCTGACCACAGATCACCTGCGCGCGGTGCTGCCCGATCCCTGGCGCATGGCGCAGATCACCGCGCTCCACGCGCTTGGCGACATCTGGGCCATGGGCGCGGCACCGCAGGTGGCACTGGCCAGCCTGACCCTGCCCGCCATGCGGGACGAGATGCAGGCCCGTACCCTGTCCGAGATCACCGAGGCCGCCAGCGCCATTTTCCGCGCCGCCGGGGCCGATCTGGCCGGAGGCCACACCACGCAGGGCGCCGAGTTGAGCCTGGGGTTCACGGTCACCGGAATCTGCGACCGCCCGCCGATCGAGCTGTCCGGCGCGCGATCCGGTGATGCGCTGATCCTGACCCGCGCGCTGGGGTCCGGCACCCTGCTGGCCGCCGAGATGCGCGGGCTGGCCGCGGGCGCGGATATGGCCGCGCTCTATGCCACGCTGGTCCGGTCGCAGGCGGATGCAGCGGCGCTGCTGGCACCGCTGGCCCATGCGATGACCGATGTGACAGGTTTCGGGCTGGCCGGTCACGCACTGGCGATGGCGCAGGCCTCGGGGGTCGGGATGACCTTTAACCCGACCGCTTTTGCGATCTACGCAGGGGCCGAAGCGCTGGCCGCCAGCGGCTTGCGCTCATCGCTGTTCGCGGCCAATCGGGACCACGCCTTGCCGTCGATGGAAGGCTTCGAAGACAACACGCGCACAGCCCTTCTGTTCGACCCGCAGACCTGCGGTGGCTTTCTGGCCGCCGTGCCTGCGGAGGCGGCAGAGGGCGCGGTGAACCAGTTGCAGGCCAAGGGCCATATGGCCCGGAAGATCGGAATGGTTGAGAACGCCCCCGCAGGGATTATCCGCGCGGCCCGGTGACCGCCTTTTCCAGCGCCGCCGCGATGCGCGGCAAGGCGTCAGTCAGGGCCTCAGGGGTCAGAGCCTCCAGATCCACGCCGGCCGTCACCGCGGGGTCGTGACGCGCAGATGACCGCCGGTAGCGTGGATCATAGTGCTGCGCCATCAGCCCGGCGGCAACCTCACCGAAGGCGCCCTCCGCCACCTGTCCTTGCCAGGCCGCGACCTGCGCGGCCCCGTGCAACCGCCGCAGCTTGCCAATGGTGGCGGAAAACCGCACCGGATCGGCCAGCAGATCGGCATAGGCGGCAAGGAAGAATTCGGCCCGTGCCGCCAAGGGCGCTGCCAGCCGCACACGCGGGGCCGCGCACATGGCCGACCAGACCTGCGGCGGCACGATCAGGTTGCCCACCTTGGAGCTTTCGGCCTCCACCACCACCGGGCGCGCCGGATCGAACCCGGACAGCGCCTGCGCGATGGCGCCCTCGAAGGCCTTCTGGCCGGGCTGCGGATCGGCCCGTCCGCCGAAGATTGAGCCGCGATGCCTGGCCAGCCCCTCCAGATCCAGAACCTGCCAGCCGGCCTGCGCCAGAAGCCGCAGCACCTCGGTCTTGGCGGTGCAGGTCATGCCGTCCAGCATCACCAATGGCGGCGCAATCGGCTGGTCATACAGCGCGCGCACCACCAGCCGGCGATAGCTGCGATAACCGCCCTCCAGTGTTTCGGCACGCCAGCCGATCTCTTTCAGCAGCCAGCCGAAGGTGCCCGACCGTTGGCCGCCACGCCAGCAGTAGACCAGGGGCCGCCAACCGCCCTCGCGGTTGGCAAGCGGGCCTTCCAGATGCGCGGCGATATTGCGGATGACCAGGGCCGCGCCCATCTTGCGGGCGCCGAAACGGCTTTGCTGCACATACATGGTGCCGACGCGGGCGCGTTCCTCGTCACTCAGCACCGGCAGGCTGAGGGCGCCGGGCAGATGATCCTCGGCAAATTCGGACGGCGCGCGCGCGTCGATCAGATCGTCGAAGCCGGCCCTGGGCAAATCGCGGAGGTCGGTGAGGAGAAAAGCCATACCTGCGCCTAGCACAGGCCACCGCGACATGGGAAGCGGATGCGCCCGCCGCCATTTGGCCTATGGGCCGCAAGGCGGCGGGCCGGGCGCCGCTGCGCGGCGCGTTTGAGTATTTTTGCCAAGAAAAAGAGCCGGGACTGGCCCGTCGGGCGGCACGCGTGACGGGAAAGAGGGGCCGCGCCCTGCGTTGCAGCGGCGCGGCGCCTGTCGCTAGCCCATGGCCCGCAGCACCCGCGCGGGGCGGGCGGCCAGGGGCGGCCAGGAAAAGCTGATCCCGGCCAGCAGGGTGACCCCGATGCCGCCCAGCACGATGGCCAGCGCGTTACCCGGATCAAGCTGGAACGCACTGTCCATGACGAAGACCATGACCGCCCAGGCCGCGGTGGCGCCTGCGACAAGCGCCACGGCCCCGGCGGCAGTACCAAGCAGCAGCGCGCGCAGGGTGAAGCCCAACAGGATCTGCGGCCGGGTGGCGCCGAGGGTTTTCAGGATCGCGGCTTCGTAGATCCGGCCGCGCACCCCGGCGGCGGCCGCGCCGATCAGCACCACGAATCCGGTCAGCAGCGTAGCCCCGGCGCCATAGGAGGTGGCCGCCGCAAGGCTGCGCAACACGCGCGCGACATTGTCGATGGCATCGCGCACCCGGATGGCGGTGATGTTGGGATAGGCGCTGGCGAGGTCGCGCAGGATGGCGGCTTCGGCCTCGGCCTCGGCGTAGACCGTGGCAATATGGGTGTGCGGGGCGCCGCTGAGGGCGGCGGGGTTCAGCGACAACACGAAGCCGATCCCGGCGTTGGAGAAGTCCACCTCGCGGAAGCTGGTGATCTCGGCCTCGATGTCGCGGCCCAGGATGTTCACCGTTAGCCGGTCGCCCAGCGACAGGCCCAACTCCCCGGCCTCTTCCGCCGCCACACTTGCCAGCGGCGGGCCGTCATAGTCCGCCGGCCACCACTCTCCGGCCACCACCGAGGTGTTGCGCGGCACCTCTTGCGAATAGGTCACGCCCCGGTCGCCGCGCAGCACCCAGTGATCCCCGGCAACCTCGCGCGCGGGCTGGCCGTTGATGCGGGTGACGACGCCGCGCAGCATCGGGGCGCTGTCGACGCGGTTGACGGCGGGATCCGTGTTCAGGCGGTCGAGAAAGCCCGCCATCTGGTCGGGCTGGATGTCCACGAAGAAATAGCTGGGCGCGATCTCGGGCAGGTCGCGCTGGATGGCGCCGCGCAGGTTGCTGTCGATCTGGCCCACTGCGGCCAGCACGGTCAGTCCCAGTCCCAGCGACAGCACCACGGCGGTGGCATCCTCGCCCGCGCCGCCGATGGCGCCCAGCGCGGTGCGCAGGGTGCGATGGTGGCGCAGCGCCTGCCGCTTGGCCAGCCAGCGCGCGCCCCGGCGCAGTCCCCAGGCCGTCAGGGCCAGCACCAGCAGTGCCGCAAGGATGGCGCCCGCCGTCCAAAGCGCCAGGCGCGGCACGTCCGACAGCGCGGTGGCCAGCCCGACAAGGGCCAGCAACAGACCGGCGATGACCAGCAGGTAGCGCAATCGCGGCTGCCGCGCGCCGGGACCGGAGCCATCGCGGAACAGCGCCGCCGCCCGAACCTCTTCGCTGCGCGCCAGCGGCCACAGCGCGAAGACAAGCGCCGTGAGCGTGCCGTAGAGCGCCGCTTCGGCCAGCGGCCGCAGACTGAGCCCGAAGGCCACCGGCACCGGCAGGCGCGCCTCGATTATCGGCGCCAGCGCCAGTGGCAGGGCGGCGCCCAGCACGACCCCGGCGGCAACGCCCACCGCCGTGACCAGCCCGACCTGCAGAAGATAGGTGGCAAAGATCGTCCCGCGATCCGCGCCGAGGGTTTTCAGGGTCGCGATCACCCCGGTCTTGGAGGCCAGATAGGCGCGTACCGAGGCCGAGATCCCGACCCCGCCCACCGCCAGACCCGCCAGCCCGACCAGCACG
Source organism: Meridianimarinicoccus marinus (assembly GCF_040689105.1). Lineage (NCBI taxonomy): Bacteria > Pseudomonadati > Pseudomonadota > Alphaproteobacteria > Rhodobacterales > Paracoccaceae > Meridianimarinicoccus > Meridianimarinicoccus marinus. Next base: position 114,465 of record NZ_JBFBVU010000001.1, on the reverse strand, counting down.
AGAAAGGCACTGATCCGGTTGACGAACTCGGCCACGCCGGGCGCGCCGTTGCGGGCATCGCGCCAGCGCACACCGCTGTCGCGGAAGGCGGTTTCGGCGGCGGCTTGCAGACCGGCCAGATCGGCGCCCTCGGGCAGGTCCAGACGGTAGCGGGTTTCATAGAGGGTGCCGTCGCCCAACAGCCCCGAGGCCTCGAGCGCGGCGCGCCGCACGATGGTGCGCGGCCCCAGGGCGAATCCGGCTGAGGAGGCATCGGGTTCGACCTCCAGCGCTGCCATCAGCACGAATTCCTGCACACCCAGTATGAACCGGTCGCCGGGGGTCAGACCCAGCCGGTCGATCAGCACCTGTTGCATGACTGCGCCGGGAAGCCCCGCTGCGCCCTCCAGCGCCGTGACCAGCGGCATGTCAGGCGACAGTGTCACATTACCGACCAGTGGATAGGCGTCGTCCACCGCTTTCACCTGTGTCAGCCCGCGTTCGGTCACGTCACCCCGTTCGACCACCGCCATGGACCGGAAGTCATAGACCTCGGACAGGCGCAGGGCGCGCGCCTCCATCCAGCGGCGTTCCTCAGGGAAGGCCGGGCGGTAGGTGAAGGTCATCTCGGCATCGCCGCCCAGGATCACCGCGCCTTCCGAGCGCAGACCCTCCTGAATGGCGCTGCGCACCATGCCGACGGCGGCGATGGCGGTGACCCCCAGCATCAGGCACAGCAGGAACACGGCAAAGCCGCGCAACCCGCCGCGCAATTCGCGCCGGGCGATGCGGCTGGCGACGGCCAGGGTCATTCTGCGGCCCTCAACGCATCTTCGCTTTCGATGCGGCCATCGCGCAAATGCACAACGCGGTCGCAGCGACCGGCCAGCTCCGGCGCATGGGTGACCAGAACCAGCGTCGCGCCGTGGCGGTCGCGCAGGCCGAACAGCAAGTCCATGATCGCCGCGCCGTTGGTGCCGTCCAGATTGCCCGTGGGCTCATCCGCCAGCAGAATTTCGGGACGCGGGGCGGCGGCGCGAGCCAGGGCCACGCGCTGCTGCTCACCCCCCGACATTTGCGCGGGATAGTGATCCATGCGGGCGCCCAGCCCGACGGCCTCCAACTCGGCCGCAGCGCGCTCGAAGGCATCCTTGTGGCCAGCCAGTTCCAGCGGTGTTGCAACATTTTCCAGCGCGGTCATGGTAGGGATCAGGTGGAAGGATTGGAACACCACCCCCATATGACCCCTGCGGAAGCGGGCCAGCTGGTCCTCGTTCAGCGCCGTCAGATCCTGACCCAGTGCCTGAACCGATCCGCCGGTGGCGCTTTCCAGCCCGCCCATGAGCATGAGGAGCGACGACTTGCCAGATCCCGACGGCCCCACCAACCCCAGTGTTTCCCCCCGCGCCACCTTCAGGGTGATGCCGCGCAGGATATCTACCGGCCCCGCGTTGCCCTGCAGGGTCAGTTTGGCGTCGCGCAGCGACAGGACGGGTTCGGTCATGGGGCGGCTCCGGGGCAAGGGTCGTCTCTTGGCATATGGCGCGCGCAGCCGTGGACGCAAGTTCTTGGGCGCGCTTGCCCTTGCATTGGCCCCCTTGGCAGCGGCGGCAGAGCCGGTCGTGGTGGCCGCCCTGGGCGACAGCCTGACCCAGGGGTACGGCCTGCCGGTCGAGGATGGGCTGGTGCCGCAATTGCAGGACTGGCTGGCCGAAAACGGGGTCGCGGCAGAAGTTCAGAACGCCGGGGTATCGGGCGATACCACCGCCGGCGGGCTGGCCCGCATCGGCTGGACCCTGACCTCGGAGGTGGATGCGCTGATCGTGGCACTTGGCGGCAACGATTTGCTGCGCGGCATCGATCCGATTGCCAGCCGTACAAATCTTGAGGGCATCTTGTCCGAGGCGCGCAGCCGCGGCTTGCCGGTCCTGATCATCGGAATGGAGGCCCCCGGCAACTATGGCCCCGGCTACAAGGCCGCCTTCGATGGCATGTATCCCGATCTGGCGATGCGGTACGATACGCTTCTGGTGCCCGACATGCTGGCGCCGCTGAAGGTGCTTCAGGCCGATGATCCACAGGCCATGGCGCGCTACATGCAGGCGGACCGTCTGCATCCCAATGCCGACGGCGTCCGGGTGATCGTCGAGGCCATCGGACCCGAGGTCGCCCGGCTGGTGGCGCGCGCCCAGCACTGACCCGCGTCCCCGAGGCCCCTGTCCGCGCCGCACCAATGCGCTAGGTTCCATGTGCCACGACGGCTTTAGCAGGACATTGCCCCGCCATGCTTCTCGACATCCGCGACTTGCGCAAATCCTTCCCCGGCGATCCCGACCCGGTGACCGTGCTGGACGGCGTGTCGCTGGCGCTGGACACGGGCGAGACGCTGGCCCTGACCGGTGAAAGCGGCAGCGGGAAAAGTACCCTGCTGACCCTGATCGCGGGGCTGGACCGGCCCGATGCCGGGCAGGTGCGGATCAATGGCACCGAGATCACCACCCTGCGCGACCGCGCCCTGGCCGCCCTGCGCCGCGACACGGTGGGGCTGGTGTTCCAGCAGTTCAACCTGATCCCCTCACTCACCTGTGGCCAGAACCTGAGCTTTCATGCCCGTCTGGCGGGCCGCGAAGACCGCGACTGGCAGGACCGGATCGCCGCGCGGCTGGGGCTGGCCCCGCTGCTGGATCGCTACCCCGAGCAACTGTCGGGTGGCCAGCAACAGCGCGTCGCCATCGGCCGGACCCTCGCGGCGCGCCCGGCGCTGATCCTCGCCGATGAACCCACCGGCAATCTGGACGAGGACAGCAGCGAGGCGGTGCTGCAACTGTTTCTGGACCTGTCGCGCGACAGCGGCGCCGCGCTGCTGATGGTCACCCATTCGCAGGCGCTGGCGGCGCGGCTGATCCGGCGCGCACACCTGAGCCACGGGACAATCGGATGACCGGCGGGCGGGCGGGTTTGCTGGCGCTGCTGTCGCATTGGCGGCGGCATCCGGGGCAAGCCCTGACGCTGCTTCTGGGTCTGGCGCTGGCCACCGCGCTCTGGACCGGGGTGCAGGCGATCAATGCCGAGGCGCGCGCCAGCTATGACCGCGCCGCCGCGATGCTGGGCCAGCAGGACCGCCCGGTCTGGACCCGCAGCGATGGGGCACCGGTGCGCCTGGACACCTATGTGACGCTGCGCAGGGCGGGCTATCCGCTGGCCCCGGTGATCGAAGGCACGGCCCGGATCGGCGGCCAGACGGTGACGCTTCTGGGCCTCGATCCGCTCTCCGCCACGGTCCTGCCAGAGGCCGACGCCCAGAACACCGACGGCACCGAGGGTCTGGCCGCCTTCATCGGCCCGCCCGGCCAGTTCTTCGGCGCGCCCGAGACGCTGGCCCGTCTGGATCAGACCGTCGCGCAAGCGCTGTTGCCCGCGTCCGACCTCGCCCCCGGTCTTCTGGTGGGCGACATCGGCACCGTGGCTCGCCTACTGGATCAGCCCGACACCCTGTCGCGTATGGTCGAGGTCACCGCCCCGCCCGCTCATCTGCCGCCGCTGACCGATCTGGCGCCACAGCTGACCCGCAGTCAGCCCGACCGCCGTGCCGAAATCGCCGGGCTGACCGGCGCCTTCCACCTGAACCTGACGGCCTTCGGATTGCTCAGCTTCACCGTGGGCCTGTTCATCGCCCATGGCGCCGTCGGTCTGGCCTTTGAGCAGCGGCGCCCCATGGTGCGCACCCTGCGTGCGCTGGGGCTGTCCGCGCGCACCCTGATCGTTCTGATGGCCGCCGAACTGACGCTGTTTGCCGTGGTCGCCGGATCCCTCGGGGTGATCCTGGGCTACCTGATCGCCGCCGCTTTGCTGCCGGATGTGGCGGCCACCCTGCGGGGGCTTTACGGCGCGCCCGCCAGCGGCACGCTCAGCCTGCGGCCGGGCTGGATCGCCGCCGGGTTCGCCATGGCCGGGCTGGGCACCGCCATCGCCGCCACCCAAAGCCTGACGCGCCTGTTGCGCCTGCCGATCCTGACCAGTGCCCAGCCCCGCGCCTGGCGGCTGGCGTCGACCCGCGCCCTGCGGCGGCAGGCCGTGCTGGCTGCGGGCCTCATCGCCGTGGCTGGCGGGCTGGCAGCGTTTGGCGGCGGGCTTGCAACCGGCTTCGCGCTGCTGGGCGCACTGCTGTTGGGGGCCGCCTTTCTGCTGCCCCCGCTGCTTGCCACAGCGCTGGCCCGCGCGGGCAGTGCCGCCCGCCGGCCGCTGGCGCAATGGTTCTGGGCCGACAGCCGCCAGCAACTGCCGGGCCTGTCGCTGGCCCTGATGGCCCTGCTGCTGGCGCTGGCGGCCAACATCGGCGTCTCGACCATGGTTGGCAGCTTCCGGCTGGCCTTCACCGACTGGCTGAACCAGCGGCTGGTGGCCGAAGTCTATGTCAACACCGGCACGCCCGAGATGGCCGCGCGCCTGCGCCCGGTGCTGGACAGCGCCGCGCAAGAGGTCCTGCCGCGGGTGTTCCACGACACAAGGATCAACGACCGTCCCGGCGCCGTGCAGGCCCTTGGCTCCGCGCACACATGGCGTCAGAACTGGCCCCTGCTCGACACCACACCCGAGGCCTGGGAGGGTCTCGCGGCAGGCACCGGCGCCTTCATCAACGAGCAATTGCACTACCGGCAGCAGGTGGCCCTGGGCGACGTGGTGCGGATCGCGGGCACGCCCTACACGGTGCTGGGGATCTATCCCGACTACGGCAACCCGTCTGCCGAGGCGCTGATCGGGCTGTCCGCGTTCCAACGCCAGTTTCCCGAGGTGCCGGTCATCCGCTTCGCACTGCGGATGCCCCCCGAAGACGTGCCGGCCTTCTCGGCCCGCCTACGCAGCGAATTCGATCTTCCGGCGGCGCAGATCCTTGACCAATCCGCGCTCACGACCTCCGGCCACGCGGTCTTCGAACGCACCTTCGCGATCACCCGCGCCCTGAACCTGCTCACGCTCGGCGTGGCCGCGCTGGCCATGCTGACCAGCCTTCTGACCCTGTCGGCACTGCGCCTGCCGCAGGTCGCACCGGTCTGGGCCCTTGGCCTGCAACGCCGGCACATCGGCGCGCTGGAGCTGTTGCGCAGCGCCCTGCTCGCCACCATGACCGCCGTCCTCGCGATCCCGGTCGGGCTGTGCCTGGCCTGGGTGCTGCTGGCCGTGGTCAACGTCGGCGCCTTCGGCTGGCGCCTGCCCATGACGATCTTTCCCGGCGACTGGGCCAGGCTGACGGCGCTGGCCATCCTCGCCGCCATCGCAGCCGCCGCCTACCCGGCCCGGCGGCTCGCCACCCAACCGCCGGCGGACCTCATGAAGGGATTTTTCAGTGACCGCTGACCGGCCGCACATACGCACAGCCACCGGACCCCGAGCCGCCCGCCACCGGCCGCCGTGCCGCCCTCCCTTCGGCACGGGCTTTCACTTTTTCTTGTCAGAAATACTCACTGTCACACCGCGCGCCATCCGCGCGTTCCTTTGTGCATGTCTGACCCTCGTCCCCTTCGCCCCTCTGCCCGCCGCCGCGCAGGGGTTCGCCGGCATGGGCAGTGACGCCGACGGCTTCCTTCTGCCCGCCCCCGGCGTGGCCCTCTCCTTCCCGCGCGACCATGGCGCCCATCCCGGCTTTCGCATCGAATGGTGGTACGTGACGGCCAATCTCGAGGACGCCGGGGGCCGGGCCATCGGGGCGCAATGGACGCTGTTTCGCGCCTCCCTGTCGCCGGATCCGGGGGAAGGCTGGTCGTCCTCGCAGATCTGGTTCGCGCACGCCGGTCTGACCGAGGCCGACCGCCACTTCACCGCCCAACGATTCGCACGCGGCGGGATCGGCCAGGCCGGGGTCACCGCCCGGCCGTTTCACGCCTGGATCAACGACTGGGCCATGACCGGCGCGGACGACAGCGCAGATGCGCTGGACAGCCTGCAGATGCAGGCACGCGGCGAGGCCTTCGCCTATGACCTGGCGCTGACCGCCGAAGGTCCGCTGGTGCCCCATGGCGAGGGTGGATTCTCCGTCAAATCGCCGCGTGGACAGGCGAGCTATTATTACTCGCAGCCACATTACCGCGTCACCGGCACCCTCGATCTGCCCGAGGGCCCCGTCAACGTGACCGGCACCGCCTGGCTGGATCGGGAATGGTCCTCGCAGCCTCTGGCGCCGTCACAAACCGGCTGGGACTGGTTCTCGCTGCATCTGGAGGATGGCAGCAAGCTGATGGTCTACCGCCTGCGCGATGCCGACGCGGCGGATTTCGTGCCCGCCACGCACATCCTGCCCGACGGCACGGCGCGGCACATCCCCGACGGGGCGATCACGCTGACCCCCGAGGGCACGGCGCAGGTCGCCGGGCGCGAGATCCCGGTGCGCTGGCGCATCCAGTGGCCGGACAAGGGCTATGACCTGCACACCGCGCCACTGAACCCGCAAAGCTGGATGGACACCAATGTGCCCTATTGGGAGGGGCCGGTGACGGTGCGCGGCAGCCACTCCGGACAGGGCTATCTTGAGATGACCGGCTATGAGTGACCCTTGGACCGACCTCGACGCCTTTCACCGTTGGTTCTGGCAAAAGCTGGAAGACGGGCCGTCGGCCCGCGATACCCCGGCCCGGCTTTTGGCGCTGGCCACGACATCAGCGGAGGGGGCCGCCGCGCGCATGGTGGTGCTTCGGGCGGTCGATGCGCCCGCGCGCGTTCTGGAGGTTCACACAGACCTCAGGTCCGCGAAGGTGGCCGAGATCCGCACCGATCCTCGCGCGACGCTGCTGTTGTGGGATCCGTCCGATCAGCTTCAGGTGCGCCTGAGTTGTCAGGTCACCGTCGCCGCGGGCGCCGAGGTCACGCGGGTCTGGACCCGCCTTCCGCCCCAGGTGCGGCGGGTCTACGGTGGTGCCGCTGCCTCGGGAACGCCCCTGCCCGCGCCCGAGCGCCTGCGCCCGCCCGCCGGGCCCGACCGGTTCGCCGTCCTGCGCTGCCAGGTGACCAGCATCGACGCCCTGCACCTGGGGCGCGACCTTCATGCCCGTGCCCGCTGGCGCGACCGCGACGGCTGGGAAGGACAGTGGATCGCCCCCTGAAGGCCACCGGGTTTCAGGGAACATTAACCTCGCGGCGTTTAGTTCAAATGCGTGCTGATTTTTCCTGTCCTGATGCGAGCCTGTTGTTCCCCATGTCTGCACCTGTTGCCCGCCTGACCCGCCCCGCTGCCCCACCGCCTTTCGCTTGGCTGTCGGCCTATGCCAGCCGCACCGATGTGACCCTGGCGGATGCAGCCTTCCACCCCCACTCCGTGATCCGCCTGCCCGACCGGGTGCTGCGCGGTCCGCAGGCGGTGATGGCCGATGCCATGGCGCTGCGGGCGACGCTGACCGGCTGCGCGGTTCTGGGCGAGGACGCGATTTCTGTCGATACCCGTGCCGGCCCCGGTGCCGAATCCGGCGGCAGGGCCGTGGCCACGCGCGCCACTCTTCAGGCCAGCCATGGTGGTGCCGGTGTCTGGGGTGCCGCCACGGGCAGGCCGGTGCAGATGCGGGTGCTGGCCGAATGCTGGCAGACCGAAGACGGGATCCGCGATGCCTGGATGATCCGCGACACCGCGGCCCTGTTGCGCCAGATCGGGGCGGGCGATCCGCGCGGCTGGCTAGAGGCGCAGCTGCTGGCAGCCCCCGCCGGCCTGCCCGCGCCCCTGACCCCGGAAACCGACCCGGAACCCGCCTATGGCGACCGCGGCCCTGCCGGGCCAGAGGCGGACGGGCTGGCCGAAATCCTGGACCGGGTGCTGGGCGGAGAGATGTCCTGCATCTCCGACCACTATGCCGAGGGCTGCGACGCCACTTATCCCGGCGGACGCCCGGCGATTGGCCGGGACAACGTCGAAGGCTTCTGGACCGGGTTGCGCAGCGCCTTTCCATCGGCCAGTTTCCGCATCGATCACCGCATGGGCCATGCCCCGGCCCGGGGTGCGGCCACGGCGGCGGTGCGATGGTCGCTCTATGGGCGTCACGACGGGTTCGGACGCTTCGGCGCGCCCAGCGGTGCCTATGCCTATGTCATGGGGCTGACGCAGGTGGAATTCGGGCCAGACGGGGTGCGGCGCGAATGGACGCTGATCGACGACATTGCGATCTGGACCCAGCTTCTGGCCCCGCGCCCCGAGGCCCGGGAAACCGGCTGACCCGGTCAGGGGCGGCGGTTTGCGTTCGTGTCCGTGCTGTGAAACGCTGGTATCATCATTGTGGACGCGCCATGACCGACAGCTTTCGCCAAACCGTCAATGCCATTTGCGCCGGATTTCCGGGCGCGGAATGCTCGGATCCCTGGGGCGGAGGTCACGACGCGTGGAAAGTCGGGGACAAGATGTTCGCCTGCCTAGGTGCGGTCGACCCCGGCGTTTCGGTAAAATGCGCCGATGTTGAAACCGCCGCCATGCTGATCGAAGCGGGCGTCGGGACGCGTGCGCCCTATTTCCACAAAAGCTGGGTGCGCCTGCCCGAGGACTGCCCGCCGGACGAGTTGCGCCACCGGATCACCCTGTCCTACGACCTGATCCGCGCCCGCCTGTCCAAGCGCGTGCAGAAGGACCTGCCGCCGCGAACCAGCAGCGGTTGACCGCGACATCGCCCCTGCAAGCCATCCTGATTGTCACGCTGGATACTAGCGCTAACAAAAACCCGCCTCGGCGGCTGGACGTACCGGGTTCGGGCCTCTATCACATCCCTATGTACGACCTGAAACCGCATTTCCCTGTCCGGACCGCGCATTTGGCCCGCGGCAATGGGGATGCGACATGATCAGGGCCGGGATCGCATGAGCACGACATTCGACGACATTCGCGGCGCCTCGGTGTTCCTGACCGGCGGTGGCTCGGGCATCGGCGCGGCGCTGACCGACGGCTTTCTGGCGCAGGGCGCCAGGGTGTTCTTCGTACAACGTTCGGACGCCTCGGACTTCTGCGCCGCGATGGAAGCCAAGCACGGCATCCGCCCCGGCTTCGCCGCCTGCGACGTCACCGATACCGCGCGCCTGAAGACCTGCATGGACAGGGCCGCAGCCGAAAACGGCCCGATCACGGTGCTGGTCAACAACGCCGCCAACGACCTGCGCCACAAGGCGCTGGAAGTGGACGAAGCCTTCTGGGACCGGACCCAGGCCATCAACCTGAAATCCTATTTCTTCGCCTGCCAGCATGTGCTGCCGGGGATGATTGCCGCGGGCGGCGGAGCCATCGTGAACATGTCCTCGACCAGCTACATGATGGGGGCCGCAGGCTTTGTGGGCTATGCCACCGCCAATGGCGCGATCACCGCGATGACGCGGTCGCTGGCCCGCGAATTCGGCCCGCAGGGCGTGCGGGTCAATGCGCTGGCGCCGGGCTGGGTCTTTACCGAGAAACAGCTGGAGATGTGGGCCGATGAAGCCAGCGTCGCAGCACATCTGAAACGGCAGTGCCTGCCACACCCACTGGAGCCTCAAGACATGATAGAGCCCGTGCTTTTCCTGGCCTCCTCGGCCAGCCGTGCGATGACCGGACAATGCATGGCGGTGGACGCCGGCGTGGTGGTCAGCGGATGAGCCCGATCGACTGGATCGCCGCTGACTGGGGCACCTCGCACCTGCGGGCCTGGGCCATGGCCGGAACCGACGTCGTCGCCGAAGCCAAATCGATCAAGGGCATGGGCAAGCTGGCCCGCGATGAGTTCGAACCAGCGCTGCTGGAGTTGGTTGAACCGTGGCTCGGCGCGGCCTCGATGCAGGTCATCGCCTGCGGCATGGTCGGTGCGCGGCAGGGCTGGATCGAAGCGCCCTATGCCACGGTGCCCTGTCTGCCGGTGGCCGCCGCCCCGATGAAAGCCCCGGTCACCGACCCGCGCCTTGACGTGCGCATCGTCGCCGGATTGCGGCAGGACAATCCCGCCGACGTGATGCGCGGCGAGGAAACCCAGATCGCCGGGTTCGTGGCGCTGAACCCCAACTTCGACGGGGTGATCTGCCTGCCCGGCACGCATACCAAATGGGCCCATGTCTCGGCCGGCGAAGTGGTCAGCTTCCAGACCTTCATGACCGGAGAGATGTTCTCGCTTCTGGGCACGGCTTCGGTCCTGCGCCATTCGGTGGGCAGCGACGGCTGGGACAACGAGGCTTTCGCCGAGGCGCTGGACGAGGCCCAGTCGCGCCCCGAACGCATGGCCGCCCGGCTGTTCGGCCTGCGCGCCGAGGCACTGCTGCACGACCAGCGCCCCGAAACCGCCCGCGCCCGCCTGTCGGGCTATCTGATCGGCGCGGAACTGGCCGCCGCGCGCCCCTATTGGCTGGGCCAGCAGGTCGCCGTGATCGGGGCCCAGGCCATCGCCGCCCCCTATCTGGCCGGGCTGACGCAGCAGGGGCTAGCCCCGATCCAGGCCGCCGCCGACCCCATGACCCGCGCCGGCCTGATGGCCGCGCGCAAACTTGCATCGGAGACCCCCACATGAGCCGCCCCCTGATTGCCATCCTGCGCGGAATCACCCCGCCCGAAGCCCTGTCCGTCACCGAGGCGCTGATCGCCGCCGGGATCGACCGGATCGAGGTGCCGCTGAACTCGCCCGACGCGCTGACCAGCATCGGCGCGATGGCCGACCGCTTCGGCGCGCAGGCGCAGATCGGCGCCGGCACGGTGCTGGACACCGCCGCCGTGCATGCAGTGCGCGATGCCGGGGGCCGGATGATCGTGTCGCCGAACTGCGACCCGGTCGTGATTGCCGAAAGCAAGGCGCTGGGGATGGACAGCTATCCCGGCGTGTTCACCGCCACCGAGTGTTTCGCGGCCCTGAAGGCTGGCGCCGACGGGCTGAAGATCTTCCCGGCCTTCAAACTGGGCACGGACGGCCTGGCGGCCCTGCGCGCGGTGCTGCCCGCCGATGCCCCGGTGTTCGCCGTGGGCGGCGTCGGCCCGGCCGAATTCGCCACCTGGCGGGCCGCGGGTGCGGATGGGTTCGGCATCGGCACCGGGCTTTACAAACCCGGCCGCAGCGCCGCCGATGTGGCCGCCCTGGCCGCCGAACTGGTCGATGCCTGGGACGGCACCGCCCGCGCCTGAGGCCCGCATCCGGGCAGGAGACCCATGATGACCCCGACAGCCCCCGGCGTCGCCCCGTTCGGCACGCATTCCAGCGGCGAGACCGTTCAGAAGATCACCATGAGCGATGGCACTCTGGGCGTGGCGATCCTGACCCTCGGCGCCATCGTGCAGGATGTGCGGCTGGCCGGGGTCCCCCACAGCCTGACCATCGGCACCGAGGATCTGGCGGCCTATGAGGGCCCCATGGCCAGCGCCGGCGGGTTGATCGGGCCGGTGGTCAACCGGATCTCGGAGGGCGTCGCCGACCTGGACGGACAGGCTTACCGGTTCGAACGCAATCAGGATGGCCAGCACACCTGCCATGCGGGCACGGCGGGTACCCATCGCAAGATCTGGACCGTTGCGGAGCGGTCCGAAACCCACGTCGCGCTGACCCTGACCCTGCCCGACGGCGACGGCGGGTTTCCCGGCAACCGGACGGTCACGGCACGCTATGCGCTGACGGAACCCGGAACGCTGGAGATGCAGGTCACCATGACCACTGATGCCCCCACCTGGGTCAACTTCGCCAACCACAGCTACTGGAATCTGGACGGGACCGCGACCTATGCAGGGCACCGCCTGACCATCGACGCGGCGCGTTATTGTGTTCCCGGCCCCGGCGACCTTGCCACCGGAGAAGTGCGGTCGGTCGCGAGCACGCCCTATGATTTCCGGCAGGAGCGCACCCTGGCACCGGGGCGCGATGCCAAACTGGATCTGAACTTCTGCCTGTCCGACGCGCGCCGCGCGCCGCAAAGGGTTCTGACCCTGACCGGTGGAACCAGCGTGCGGCTGGAGTTGGAAACCACCGAACCCGGCGTTCAGATCTATGACGCCAATGGCATCCAAACCGGGGGGGCTGTGGGACATCACGGCGAGGCCTACGCGGCCTATTGCGCGCTGGCCATCGAAGCCCAGGGTTGGCCCGACGCGCCAAGCCACGCGGCCTTTCCCTCGACGGTGCTGCGTCCCGGCGAGACCTATGCGCAAATAACGCGGTGGCGGTTCGCGCAGACCTGAGCGCGGGGCATCTGGCTGCCGAAAGGGTTTGAGTATTTTTGACAAGAAAAAGGGCTGGGGTCTGCCCCTTTGTCGCATTGCGGCGTCTGGGTCCGCACCGGGTTGCCGCAAGGGCTTGCGCCTGTGGGTTCCCCGACGCAAGGTTTTCCTCATGCGATCACTTTTGTTCATATCGGGGACGGCGGGATACAGCGGGCCGGGCCGGTGAGCGGGCCGCACCGGATCACCGCCGAACCGCTGACGCGGGGCGGGTTTGCGCGCTACGGCGATGTGCTGAAGGCCAGCGGGGCACCGGATCGATGGATCAACCGGGGTCTCTGTGGCCGCTACCACGATCTGGCGCTTCTGGACTTCGGCGCGGAGGGGCGCGCCGGGATCAGCCTGTTCAAGGCGGTGCCGCGCAACATGCCCTACGCGCTGGACCTGGTAGAGCGGCATCCCGAGGGCAGCCAGGCGTTCCTGCCCATGTCACCGGATCCGTTTCTGGTGACCGTGGCCGAGGATGGCCCGAACGGGCCTGAGGGGGTTCGCGCCTTCCTGACCGAACCGGGACAGGGGGTGAATTTCCATCGCGGTGTCTGGCACGGAGTGCTGACGCCGCTGTCCGGGCCGGGACTGTTCGCGGTGGTCGACCGCATCGGGCCCGGCCGCAACCTGGAAGAGGTGTCGCTGAACCCGCGGGTTCTGGTGACACGCGGCTAGCGCGCGCGAGAGGCACACAGATGTTCTATATCCCCGCTGACGGCCATGGGCTGCCGCACAACCCGTTCAACGCCATCGTGACGCCGCGCCCCATCGCCTGGGTGTCGACGCGCGACGGCACGGGCCAGGACAATCTTGCGCCTTATTCCTTCTTCAACGCGGTGGCCTATGTCCCGCCCCAGATCATGTTCGCCTCGACCTCGGAAAAACCCGACCGGGACGGCACCAAGGACAGCGTCGGCAACATCCGCGACACCGGGGTGTTCTGCGTCAATATCGTGGAATACGCGATGCGTGGCGTGATGAACGCCAGTTCAGCGGCGCTGGCGCGCGGGGAGGATGAATTCTTTGTGGCGGGGGTGGAAAAAGCGGCCTGCGCCACCATCGATTGTCCACGCGTCGCCGAAGCACCCGCCAGCCTGGAGTGCCGCCTGATCCAGATCCTGCAACTGCCCGGCAAGGCCAATTTCACCGTCTTCGGCGAGGTCACGGGCGTGCATCTGCGCGACGATTGCCTCGTCGACGGACGTTTCGATGTGACCCGCTATACACCGCTGGCACGGATGGGCTATCGCGACTATGCCGCCATCGGCGCGGTTTTCGAACTGGCCCGCCCCGACGACTGAGGCGCGGTGATTGCCCGCACCCGGCCCCGGTGCCATAGTTCGCCCCAAACAGTCAGAAGGAACCCGTCAGGATGAGTGAAACGGTAATCGGTGTGATCGGCGGCTCGGGCGTCTACGAGATCGACGGGCTGGAGGACGCGCGCTGGCAAGCGGTGGACAGCCCCTGGGGGACACCCTCGGACCAGATCCTGACCGGCAGACTGGACGGGGTGAAGATGGCCTTCCTGCCGCGTCACGGGCGCGGCCATGTGCATTCGCCGTCCACCGTGCCCTACCGCGCCAATATCGATGCGCTGAAGCGGCTGGGGGTCACCGACGTGATCTCGGTCTCGGCCTGCGGCTCGTTCCGCGAGGAGATGGCACCGGGGGATTTCGTCATTGTCGACCAGTTCATCGATCGCACCTTCGCGCGCGAAAAGTCCTTCTTCGGCACCGGCTGCGTGGCCCATGTCTCGGTCGCCCATCCCACTTGCCTGCGGCTGGGCGCAGCCTGCGCCACGGCAGCCGAGGCGCAGGGCGTGACCGTGCACCGGGGCGGCACCTATCTGGCCATGGAGGGGCCGCAGTTCTCGACCTTGGCCGAAAGCCGGATGTACCGCGAGGCCTGGGGCTGCGACGTGATCGGCATGACCAACATGCCCGAGGCCAAGCTCGCCCGCGAGGCCGAGCTGTGTTACGCCTCGGTGGCGATGATCACCGATTTCGACAGCTGGCACCCCGATCATGGCGCCGTGGAAATCACCGAGATCATCGCCACCCTGACCGGCAATTCCCAGAAGGCCCGCAACCTTGTGGCCGCCCTGCCCGGCCTGCTGGGCGCGGAGCGTGCGCCCTGCCCACATGGCTGCGACCGGGCGCTGGATTTCGCGGTGATGACCGCGCCGGACAAGCGCGACCCGGCGCTGCTGGCCAAGCTGGACGCGGTGGCGGGCCGGGTGCTGGGCGCATGAGGCCTGCGACCTTGCCAACGGTTGGCGCAGGGGGTGCGCCCCCTTATCCCGTCCGGGGTGCTGTTGCCTGGGCGCCGATGAAGCTGAGGATTTGGCGATGACCGCGACCGTGCAAGACTACATCCGCACCATTCCCGACTTCCCGCATGAAGGGATCATGTTTCGCGACGTGACCACCCTGTTCGGCCATCCGCGCGGCTTTCGCATGGCGGTCGATCAGTTGCTGTCGCCCTATGCCGGCCAGCAGATCGACCTGGTGGTGGGTCTGGAAGCGCGCGGTTTCATCCTGGGCGGTGCGGTGGCGCATCAGCTTTCGGCCGGGTTCGTGCCTGTGCGCAAGAAGGGCAAGTTGCCAGCCGCAACCCTGTCCGAGGATTATACGCTGGAATACGGCAGCGCCACGGTCGAGATCCACGATGATGCCATCGCCGCGGGCCAGTCCGTGCTGATCGTCGATGATCTTCTGGCCACCGGCGGCACTGCCGAGGCCGGGATCAAGCTGGTGGAACGGCTGGGCGGCAACATCATCGGCTGCGCCTTCGTGGTGGACCTTCCCGACCTGGGCGGCCGCGCCCGGCTTGAGCAGATGGGCATGCCGGTGCATGCCCTGTGCAGCTACGCCGGCGACTGAGCGCCGGCGGCGGGTGGCCTAGGCGCCCTCGTCCCCCGACGTCACAGCCGGGCCCCGTGCAACTTCGGGTTTGACGATCCTAAGCGACTTGCGGAAGGCCACATCCCAAGGGATCGACGTGGCTTGCGGACAGGTTTTGGACGCGTTCTGAACAGCGGCCCCGCTTTTCGAGCTACCGTATTTCTCGAAGGTCACATCCGGGATCCAGATCTGCAAGCTGTCGAACCGATAGGCACTGAACACGCTGTTGCCCGTGGGTATGAGCGAGCTGCGGACCATGCAGATCAGGTAGCGGGCATTCATCCGCTGAACCATTTTCTTCTCGCAGGCGGCATTGGTGCCAATCGGGGCGTCCTCCAGAAGCTTAGTGAACTCGCCGGCGAACTTCATCCGGTGGTGAATGACAGCACCGGTATCGATGTCCTGACCGCCAGACCCGATTTTCGCCAGTTCGACGATGAAAGGAATGGCCTCTCCGATCGAGTTGGTGAACTCGGCCGCGATTTTCTGGCGCACGACGAAGTCTTCCTGAAGCTCCAGCGCGCAGATTTTTTCCTCGATCAACCCGTCAGGCGACACCGCGTAGATATCCCCGCCTTGCACGCCGGGATGGGCACGGGCGCCACCCAGTTCATAGAAACTAGTAATGTCGTCGATGGTGACGGCGGTGGCCTTGTTCAAGCCGAATGCGATGACAATGGCCAGAACCAGCGCCCCGCCGATTTGCAGGATGCGTTTCAGCATGGGATCGCTCCTTCGCTATCTCGGGCAGCAGACGTTGCCACAGGGCTTGTGGGTGCCGGGGCAATTGACCTGAGCCTGCGCGGGCGGTGAAATCTTCACCAGTGCGAAACTCAGCAGGATAATGGTCACGGCAACTTTCATGATTTTTTCCTCCCATATTGGGGAGAATTTTAACATGAGGAGACGACGCTGCCGAGTATGGTTTCCCCTAGGGAAACGCAGGCGCCCATGTGGAAAACCCGAACGTCGGCCGGGTTGGCGCGCTATTCCGCCGCCAGAACCGCGCCCGGGTTCATGATGCCGCGCGGGTCCAGCGCCCGCTTGATCGCCCGCAGGGCCGCCAGCCGCGCCGAGTCTCCATAGCGTTGCAGATCCTCCACTTTCAGACGCCCGATGCCATGTTCGGCACTGACCGAGCCGTCGCATTCGTGCACCAGATCATGGACCGCGCGCATGATGGCGCCCTTGCGGTCGTCGAATTCGCCGCGCGCGTGGCCCTTGGGCGGGAACACGTTGTAATGCAGGTTGCCGTCGCCCAGATGGCCGAAGCAGTTGACCCGGAACGGTCCCAGCCCCGCGATGACCTTGTTGCCCCGTGCGATGAAATCGGGCAGCGCCGAAAGCGGCACCGACACGTCGTGCGACGAGATCGCGCCGATCTTCTTGTTGGCCTCGGGGATGCTTTCGCGCAGGGTCCAGAACTCGGCCCGCTGGCCGTCGGACAGGGCGATACGGCCATCGCTGACCAGATCGCGCTCGAAGGCGGCCTCGAAGATCGTGGCCAGCGCCTCTTCGGGATCGCCGGGGCCGGTGAAGCCAAGCTCGACCAGCACCGACCATTCGGGCGGCACGTCGAAAGGCTGGCGCACCTGCGGCATGGTTTCGGTCAGAAAATCCAACCCTTCATGGGACATCAGTTCGAAGGCGCTGATCGACTCGCCCACTTCGGCGCGGGCCAGGGCCAGCACCTTCAGCGCGGCCAGCGGATCGGGCACCGCGAAGATCGCCGTGGCCTCGGCGCGGGGCCGCGGAAACAGCCGCAGCGAGGCCGCGGTGATGACCCCCAGCGTGCCTTCCGATCCGATCAGGAGGTTGCGCAGGTCATAGCCGGTGTTGTCCTTGCGCAGCGCCTTCAGCCCGTGCCAGATCGACCCGTCCGGCAGCACCGCCTCAAGCCCCAGACACAGGTCGCGGGCATTGCCATAGCGCAGCACGTTCACCCCGCCCGCATTGGTGGCCAGATTGCCGCCGATCCGGCAGGACCCCTGCGCGGCAAGGCTGAGGGGGAACAGCAGGCCGGCGTCGCGCGCCGCGTCCTGAACGTCCTGCAGGATTGCGCCTGCCTCGGCCACCAGCACGCCCGAGGGTACGTCCAGAGACCGGATCGCCGTCATCCGTTCCAGCGAGAGCAGCAGCGGCGCCGGGCCATCGGCCATCACCTGCCCGCCAACCAGACCGGTGCCGCCACCATAGGGCACCACAGGCACCGACAGGTCAGAGGCCGCGCGCACCACCTCGGCCACGCCCTCGACCGTGTCGGGCGCGACCACCGCGCAGGCATGGCCGGTGTACAGGCCGCGGGGTTCTTCCAGATAGGCGGGGCCCAGCGGACGGAAGGCCGCCTTTGGCAGTGTCCGGTTCAACCTGTCCAGCAGTTGCCGGGCTGCGGGGGAAATGTCAGTCATCGTCACTCAAATACGCCGGTTGCAGGACCATGACGGTAGGCCTTCGCGGCAGGCTGCGCAACGAGACTTCCAGCTCGGGCCCGCCCACCCGTTCGATGTCGAAGACCCCCGACATGCCGGACAGGAACACCGACAGGGTGCCGTCGCCGAACCAATGCATCGGGATCACGATCGACGCCCGCAGCCGCGTCAGCACCTCGATCATGCGGGGCAGATCCAGCGTCATGCCGCCATCCACCGGCGCCATCACCACGTCCAGCCGTCCCAGTGCCGCGAATTGTTCGTCGGTGGGTACGTGATGCAGATGGCCAAGATGGCCGATGCACAGGCCCGCGACTTCGAACACGAAGATGGAATTGCCGTCCTCGCCGCTTTCCACCCCGCCCGACCACGACCGGATGTCAGTGGACACCGAGCGGACCAGCATCTCGCCCAGATCCAGATGATGATCGGCCGGCCCGCCATCAGGGTTCCAGCCCGGCAGGACATGCGGAATGCGCGGATCGGGCAGCGCCGTCCAATGGGAACTGTGGGCGCGGTTCATGGTCGCCACATCGGGCACGAAATCGGTGCTGCCCAGAAAGCCGGTATAGTCGGTGACCGCCGTCACCCCGCCCTGCGCCCGGATCAGGAAACTGGCGTGCGCAACATAGCGCAGGCGCACCGTGTAGTCGGGCAGCGGATCGGTAAAGGCCGCGCGATGCAGGTAGACCCCGCCCGGCAGGTTCTGCACCAGCGAGATGCAATGGCTGGGGCGGCGATCCTGCGCCTGCAGCGGGTTGGCGAGCAACAGGATCAGGACAAGGGCGAGACGGATCAGGGGCATGGCGGCGACCTCCGGGCTGTTCGAGCCAAGGGTAGCACGAATAGCCCTGACGTCACGTCGCCGAGGAGCGCCCCCGCCGGTCGCCGCGCAGATTGGCGTAGAGCACATGGTTGCGCCAGCGCCCGTTGATCTGCAGATAGCTTTGCGCGACGCCCTCGTACTTGAAGCCAGAAACCTCCAGCACCCGGCGCGAGGCGGCGTTTTCCGGCAGGCAGGCGGCTTCGATCCGGCTCAGGTCCATCTGGGTGAAAGCGTGATGGGTGACGGCGCGGATCGCCTCGCGCATGTAGCCCTGTCTGGCGAATCTCTCGGCGATCCAGTAGCCCAGCGTGCCGGCCTGCGCCGGGCCACGGCGGATGTTGTCCAGGGTTAGCGCGCCCAGAAGCGCGCCGCTGTCACGCTCGGTCAGGAACAGCGGCAGCGCGGTGCCGTTCGAAATGCTGCGCTGCACCCAGTGGATGCGGTTGGAAAAGCCGCGCTTGGTCAGATGGTCGGCGGACCAGGTCGGCTCCCAAGGTTTCAGGTAGGCGGCGCTTTGGCGGCGCAACTCGCACCATTCGACGAAATCGGCCATCGCCGGAGGCCGCAGACGCATCCGTTCGGATTCGATCTGAACCTGACGCCGCGCCAGCCGGATCATGCGGCCAGCCGGGCCCTGAGATCATCCAGGCGCGGCGCGTTGCCCACCGGGCCGTACAGCGCCTGCGCCACCGGGGCCTGCGACACCAGGCGGCTGCCATAGTCGCGCAGCTTGTCGGCATTGACCCCGTCGATCAGGGCGACGGTTTCCTCAAGATCGGGCACCCGGTCCCAGATCGACACCAGCCGTGCCAGCCGTTCGGCGCGCGACGACGGGCTTTCCAGCCCCATCAGCAGGCCGGCCTTCATCTGGGCGCGGGCGCGGTTGACCTCGTCCGGGCGCAGCCCGTCGGCGGCCTTGCGCAATTCGTCGATGGTCAGTTCGGCCAATGCGCCCACGTCGCCTTCGCTGGTGCCCGCATAGATCGTGGTCATGCCGGTGTCGGCATAGGCCGAGGCCTGCGCGAAGATCGAATAGCACAGCCCGCGTTTCTCGCGCACTTCCTGGAACAGCCGCGAGGACATGCCGCCGCCAAGCGCCGTGGCAAAGACCTGCGCGGTATAGATCTCATCCTCGCGATAACTGGGGCCTTCCAGCGCCAGGGTGAAATGCACCTGTTCCAGCGCCTTGTCCTGTCGTTTCTCGCCATAGGCGAATCGGGCCGGTTCGGGGGTGCCGGACAGGACCGGCGACAGATGGCCGAACAGGCGTTCGGCTTCGCGCACGATCGCGTCGTGGTCCACCGCCCCGGCCGCCGACAGGATCATCTGCCCCGGCCCGTAACGTTCGCCCACGAAGCCAAACAGATCCTCGCGCGAGAAGCCTTCCACATGGGAGGTTTCGCCAAGGATCGTGCGGCCCAGCGGCTGGTCGGGATAGGCGGCTTCCTGAAGCCAGTCGAAAACGATGTCGTCGGGGGTGTCCAGTGCCTGCCCGATCTCCTGCAGGATGACGCCGCGCTCGACCTCGATCTCGGCGGGATCGAACACCGGGTTCAGCACGATGTCCGAAATCACGTCCAGCGCCAGCATCACGTCTTCTTCAAGGATGCGGGCGTAATAGGCGGTCATCTCGCGCGAGGTATAGGCGTTGATGTAGCCGCCCACATCCTCGATCGCCTCGGCGATCTGCAGCGGGCTGCGGGTCCTGGTGCCCTTGAACGCCATGTGTTCGAGGAAATGCGCGATGCCATTCTGTTCGGGGCGCTCGTGGCGGCCGCCGGCGGCGATCCACAGCCCCAGAGAGGCCGACTTCAGCCCCGGCATCCGTTCGGTGACGATACGAAGCCCGTTGGGCAAACGATGGATCTGGACAGTCACGCGGAAATCTTCTCCTCAATCAAGGCTTCAAGCGCGGCCAGATCATTGGCACAATCGGTCACGCGTTCCGGACGCTCATACAGGTCCGCCATGCGCTTGGGAAGTGCCGGGCTGACGCCGCAGGCGGCCTCGACCGCCGCCGGAAATTTCGCCGGATGCGCGGTGGCCAGGGTGATCATCGGCACCCCCGGCTGCAGCGCCTCTTCGGCCACTTTCACGCCCACCGCGCTGTGCGGACACAGCACCTCGCCGGTGTGGGCAAAGCTGCGGGCGATGGTGGCGGTGGTTTCGTCTTCCGAGGCGCGGCCGCTGTCGAAATGCTCGCGCAGGAACTCCAGCGCGCCCTGGCTGACGCGGAATGCGCCGCCCTGCCCCAGATCGGCCATTTGCTGGGCCACGGCCTCGCCATCGCGGCCATAGGCATCGAACAGCACCCGTTCGAAATTCGACGACACCTGGATGTCCATCGACGGGCTGATCGAGGGCACCACGGCTTCCTTGGTGTAGGCGCCGGATTGCAGCGTGCGGTGCAGGATGTCGTTCTGGTTGGTGGCAATCACCAGCCGGTCGATGGGCAGGCCCATCTTCTGCGCCACAAAGCCCGCGAAGATATCGCCGAAATTGCCGGTGGGCACGGTGAAGCTGACCTTGCGGTGCGGCGCGCCCAGCGAGGTCGCCGACGAGAAGTAATAGACGACCTGCGCCAGCACCCGCGCCCAGTTGATCGAGTTCACCCCGGCCAGTTTCACCCGGTCGCGGAAGTCGAAATCGTTGAACATGTCCTTCACGCGGGCCTGGCAATCGTCGAAATCGCCCTCGACGGCGATGGCATGGACGTTGCTTTCCGACGGCGTGGTCATCTGGCGGCGCTGCACCTCGGACACGCGGCCTTGCGGGAACAGGATCACCACGTCGACCGCATCCAGCCCCCGGAACGCCTCGATGGCGGCCGAGCCGGTGTCGCCCGACGTCGCGCCGATGATCGTCACCCGCTCGCCCCGGCGGCCAAGGGCCACTTCGAACAACTGGCCGATCATCTGCATGGCGAAATCCTTGAAGGCCAGCGTCGGACCGTGGAACAGCTCCAGCAGGAAATGGTCGGGGCCAAGCTGCACCAGCGGCGCGCGGGCGTCATGGCCGAAGCCGTCGTAGGCTTTCGCGATGATCTGGCGGAACTCGTCGTCGGTGAAGCTTTCGCCCAGATAGGGTTTCATCACCCGGAAGGCGATTTCCTCATACGGCTGGCCGGCCATCGCCGCGATCTCGTCAGCGGTGAAGGTCGGGATGGTTTCGGGGACGTACAGACCGCCGTCGCGCGCCAGCCCGGTCAGCATGGCCTCTTCGAAGCTGAGGATCGGGGCCTTCCCCCGGGTAGAGACATACTGCATCGGTCAGTCCTTCTTGGTGCGGCGGCGCTGGCTGGTCACGAAAAACGCGGTCATGGCGATCCAGACGGCGGCCAGCAGGAACCAGGTTATGGCGTATTGCAAGTGGTTGTTGGGGATGCCGGTGGCGGTCACCGGCAAGGGGGTCACGGCAACCGGGTCTTCATCGCTGGTGCGGCTGACCAGCAACACCGGTTCGGTGTTCAGATGGGCGGCCATGGTGGCGATCTCGCGGGCGAACCACATGCTGCCGGGGATGTCCGGGTCGGGGGTGAAGCCGTCGATCTCATCGGGCCAGTGCAGGTTGCCGGTGATCGTGGCGGTGACCGCCGGGCGCAGCCGGTCGCGGTCGGTCAGGCGGATGAAGCCGCGATCCAGCAGGATCCGGCGGCCCCCGGTCTCGAACGGCGCGATGACGCGGAACCCAGGCCCCACCAGTTTCATCGAGGATTGCACGAGGATCTCGTCCGGGCCGATCACGCCGGTGGCGGTCACCGGCAGATACTTGTCGCGGGTTTCCTCGGGCTGCGCAGGCAGCGCCACCGGGGCGGCCCCGATGCGCGCCTCGATCTCGGCCAGCACCCCCTGCTTCCAGCCCAGCCGCTGCACCTGCCAGACGCCCAGCCCGACCAGCACGGCAGCGCCGGCCAGGCCGAAGATCAGGGGCAGGATCAGTCGTCGCATCGGGCAAACTCCGGGACCGGGAAACGGGACGGGGCGCGAACCCACCGGCCCGCGCCCCGCTTTAGGCGAATGTCACGAGGGGGTTCAACCGCCCCAGATGTAGACTGCGGCGAACAGGAACAGCCAGACCACATCGACGAAGTGCCAGTACCAGGCAGCGGCTTCGAAACCGACATGGTTTTCCGGGGTGAAATGGCCGCGATAGACGCGCATCAGGCAGACGAACAGGAAGATCGTGCCGATGATGACGTGCATCCCGTGGAAGCCGGTCGCCATGAAGAAGTTGGCGCCATAGATGTTGCCCGAGAAGCCGAAGGCCGCGTGGCTGTATTCGTAGATCTGGAACACCGTGAACAGCGCGCCCAGCACAATGGCCAGGATCAGGCCCGACTTGATGTCCTTGCGGTTGTCTTCATGCACCAGCGCGTGGTGCGCCCAGGTGGCGGCACAGCCCGAGCACAGCAGGATCAGCGTGTTGATCAGCGGCAGGTGCCAGGGGTCGAAGGTCTCGATCCCCGCCGGCGGCCAGACGCCGTCGATCGCCGGGCTGTCGGGGCCCATCGGGTACAGCGCGTGCTTGAAGAAGCTCCAGAACCATGCCGCGAAGAACATCACTTCGGACATGATGAACAGAATGAAGCCGTAGCGCAGGCCGATGCGCACCACCGGGGTGTGATCGCCGACACCGTTCTCGGTCACGGTGTCCGACCACCAGCCGAACATGGTGTACAGCACGGTGACGAAGCCGATCAGGAACAGCCAGGGGCCCATGCCGTGCATCCACAGCACCGCGCCCGTCAGCATCATGAAGGCACCGGCTGCGGCCACGAACGGCCAGATCGAAGGTTGCAGAATGTGGTAGTCGTGGTTCTTTTCGTGGGCCATTTTGAACTCTGTCTTTCCGGTCCGGGTCTTCAATTGACGGTTGACGAGGCGGGGCCGTCAAGACGCGCCTGCACGTCCTCGGGCAAATCGGTTTCGTAGAAGGTATAGGAAAGCGTGATGGTGTGAACGTATTTCGCGTCCCGATCCGTCACGATGTCCGGGTCGACGTAGAAGGTGACGGGCATTTGCACCCGCTCGCCCGGCTCCAGCACCTGCATTTCGAAGCAGAAGCAGTCGATCTTGGTGAAGAAGCCGCCCGCCGCATAAGGCGCGACATTGTACGAGGCCGTGCCCGCGACCGGGCGGTCGGTAGGATTATAGGCCTCGTAGAAAGCCAGACCGGTTTCGCCGATCTTCAGGGTCATCTCGCGGGCCACGGGCTTGAACTCCCACGGCATGTCGCGTTCCTTTGAGGCGTCGAACCGCACGGTGATGGTCCGGTCCAGCACCGCATCGGCCCCGGTCTCGGCCACGCCGGTGGTGCCGCCAAAGCCGGTGACCCGGCAGAACCAGTCGTAGAAGGGCACCGAGGCCCAGGCCAGGCTGCCCATCAGGACCACCACGCCCACGGTCAGGGCGACGGTCTTTTGCGTGCCTTGCAGGCTCATTTCCCGGTCTCCGGCACCAGTTCGGAGCGCGGCGCATGGTCAAAGGCCTGCATCCCTCCGCCACCACCGATCTTGGCCAGCGTCAGGCCGAAGACCACCGCAACGAAGGCCAGCAGCGTCAGGCCAAGGCCCAGATTGCGTCCGCGACGGCGGGTGTGCAGTTCATGTTCCCTGCCCAAAGCCATCAGAACACCTCCCATCCGGCGCGGGCCAGGGTGGCATCCACCAGCAGGGCGCCGAAATGCGCGAAAAGATAGTAGAGCGACAGGCGGAAGAAGGATTTCTCGACCTTGTAGCTGTCAGCCTCGGCCTGCGCTTCGGTCCGGCGCGCGATGCCGATGGCGCCCTTGACGAAGGCGGCATTCATCACCAGCGCGGTGGCCAGATACACCGGCCCGCCAATCGAGGTGAGCGCCAGCCCCAGTGCCACCGGCACCAGCAGCACGGTATAAACCAGAATGTGGCGGCGCGTGGCCGGGCGGCCATGGGTCACCGTCAGCATCGGCACCCCGGCATCCTTGTAGTCGGACTTCATGAACAGCGCGAGCGCCCAGAAATGCGGCGGCGTCCACATGAAGATCAGCGCGAACATCAGCACGCTTTCGACGGCGATCCCGCCGGTGGCTGCAGCCCAGCCGATCATCGGCGGGAAAGCCCCTGCGGCACCGCCGATGACGATGTTCTGCGGGGTCCAGCGTTTCAGCCACATGGTGTAGATGACCACGTAGAAGAAGATGGTGAAGGCCAGGAACAGGCCGGCGAACGGGTTGGCGGCCAGCCCCAGCATCACCACCGAGATCCCCGACAGCGCCAGACCAACGGCCAGTGCCTCGTCCTCGCGCACCTTGCCCGACGGGATCGGGCGGTTGCGGGTCCGGCGCATCACGCGGTCGATGTCGGCATCCCACCACATGTTCAGCGCGCCCGAGGCACCGCCGCCCAAGGCAATGAACAGGATCGCGGTGAAGGCGACCATCGGGTGCATCTGCCCCGGCGCCACCACCAGACCCACGAACGCCGTGAACACCACCAGGGTCATCACCCGGGGCTTCAACAGCGCCACATAGTCGCCAAAACCGGCTTCGCCGGTCTGGGTGGAGGACAGAGAGGTCGTCGCGTCGGTCATTCAGGTCTCCGATACCTGCCCGGACCGCTGCCCGGACAGACCGTTGAAGTCAGGGGTCGGCTCAGCGCGCGGCCACGTTGTAGGTCGCGGGCAGGCCTGCGAATTCTTCCTTCGCGCCTTCCAGCCAGGCGGTATAGGCCTCTTCGCTGACAGCCTTGACGGTGATCGGCATATAGGCGTGATCCTTGCCGCAAAGCTCGGAACACTGGCCGAAGTAGACGCCTTCCTTCTCGACCGAGAACCACAGTTCGGCCAGACGACCCGGAACCGCGTCCTGCTTGACGCCGAAAGCGGGCATCGCCCACGAGTGGATCACGTCGGCACCGGTGACCTGCATGACGATGGTCTTGCCGACCGGAACCACCACGGCGGTGTCGGTGGCCAGCAGATACTCATCCTCGGCATAGCCGTATTCGGCCAGATCTTCCTTCGCCAGCAGCAGCGAATCGAATCCGAACCCGTCATCGACGTATTCATAACCCCAGTACCACTGGTAGCCGGTGACCTTGATGGTGATGTCGGCTTCCGGAATTTCCTGCTGTTTGAACAGGATCGGCAGCGAGAAGGCGCCGATGAAGACCAGAATCAGGATCGGCACGATGGTCCAGGCCACTTCCAGCGGCGAATTGTGGGTAAAGCCCGCCGGTTCGGGGTTGGATTTCGAATTGTAGCGCACCATCACATAGACCAGCAGCGCGGTCACGAAGATCACGATGGCGGTGATGATGATCAGCAAAAACCCGTCCAGCCATTGCAGTTCGCGGGCCAGTTCCGTCGCGGCGTCCTGAAATCCGATCCCGCCCGGCGCCGGTTTCCCGATCGTCGGCAGATCGCCCAGAACGTCCTGCGCCTGCGCGGCCGTGGCGCCAAACGCGGCGAAGGCACCAGAAATAAAGCCAAATTTTGGCAAAGAGTTAAGCATGTTCTCTTCCTGTTGATTTCGCACAGAGAGGCTGTTCATGATCGCCCGGCCCTCCCTGCCGCAATCACCCATTGCTGTGACGCATCCAAAAACCATATTTGCATACAGCGAACAAGTCTCGGGCAGTGCGTCATTTCCGACATCTTGATCGGGATCAAATACAGGAATGCTCAGATATGAAAACCGGAAATTTTGAACCCTTCGGACTGCTGCTGGACCAGGATGCCGCCCTGCGGCATGTGCAGGCGGCCACGCGCGGCGCCGATGATGGCGAGTTGTTCCTTGAACGCAGCCGGTCCGAAGTGCTGAGCTTCGACGACGGTCGGCTGCGCACCGCAAGTTACGATGCCTCGGAAGGGTTTGGCCTGCGCGCCGTGCAGGGCGAAACCGCCGCCTATGCCCATTCCACCGAGATCTCGGAAGCCGCGCTTGCGCGCGCGGTCGACACCGCGCGGCTGGCCATCGGCGCGGGCGGCGGCACGCTGGCCGATGGCCCCGCACGCACCAACAGGCGGCTCTATACCGATGCCGATCCGCTGACCGAAACCGGCTTTGCCGCCAAACTGGCCACCCTGCGCGAGATCGACGCCTATGCCCGCGATGCCGATCCGCGCGTGGTTCAGGTCTCCGCCACCCTCGCCGCCAGCCTGCAGGAGGTGGTGATCCTGCGCCCCGACGGCGCGCTGCTGAGCGACACCCGCCCGATGACCCGGCTCAGCGTCTCGGTCATTCTGGAAGACAACGGTCGGCGCGAAACCGGCAGCCATGGCGCCGGGGGCCGCAGCGCGCTGGCGCTGCTGACGGAACCGGCCCATTGGCAGGGCGCCATCGACGAGGCGCTGCGCATCGCCCGCGTGAACCTGTCTGCCGAACCTGCGCCCGCGGGCATCATGGATGTGGTGCTGGGACCGGGCTGGCCCGGGATCCTGCTGCACGAGGCCATCGGCCACGGTCTGGAAGGCGATTTCAACCGCAAGAAAAGCTCGGCCTTCGCCGGGCTGATGGGCCAGCGCATCGCCGCCCCCGGCGTGACAGTCGTCGATGACGGCACCCTGCCCGACCGCCGCGGCTCGATCAGCTTCGATGACGAGGGCACGCCCTCGTCGTGCACCGTGCTGATCGAGGATGGCATTCTTGTGGGCCTGATGCAGGATCGCCAGAATGCCCGGCTGATGGGCGTCGCCCCCACCGGCAACGGTCGCCGCCAAAGCCACGCCTGCCCGCCGATGCCGCGCATGACCAACACGATCATGGAGGCCGGAGACGCCGCCCCTGCCGACATTCTGGCCTGTCTGAAAGATGGCATCTATGCGGTGGGCTTCGGTGGCGGCCAGGTGGACATCACCAACGGCAAGTTCGTGTTTTCCTGCACCGAAGCCTATCGCGTGCAGGACGGCAAGGTCGGGGCGCCGGTCAAGGGTGCCACGCTGATCGGCGATGGTGCCACGGCCCTGAAACAGATCCGGGCGATCGGCAACGATCTGCAACTGGATCCCGGCATCGGCACCTGTGGCAAGGCCGGGCAATGGGTGCCCGTGGGCGTCGGTCAGCCGACCGTGCACATCGGCGGTTTGACCGTGGGCGGCTCGGCCGCCTGAGGGTGGCGGGGCGCGCCGGGTCGGGTTTTCCTGACCCAGCTTTCGGCTCCGATGGTCAGTAAGCCCATTTAGATCTGTATTTTCGCGGCTTTCTTCACCCCACGTTAACTCTGCGGCCCCATGTATGAACGTACCCCTTGGGTGGAGCCGCGATGACGCAAGAGCTGTTTTCTTCCACAACCACACCCCTCACCCCACCAAAGTTGGAAGAAGACAGGTTGTCGTGGCTCCGCCTTTTTCGATCCCGGGGGGTCGGGGTGCACACTTTCTTTCGCCTCATGCAGGAACATGGCTCTGCCCAGCAGGTGCTGGACCGGCTGCCGGACCTTGCCGCCAAGGCCGGGGTGCGCAAGTACCAGCCAGCCTCGGACGCGCTGGTGCGCGCCGAATACCGCGACGGGGCCCGCATGGGCGCGCGCCTGATCTGCTTTGGCGAAGACGACTATCCGCAAACCCTGTCCGTTATCCCGGACCCGCCCCCGGTGATCTGGGTCAAGGGCCGCTGCGAGCTGTTCCGCGACCCGATGGTCGCCATCGTCGGCGCCCGCAACGCCTCCTCGCTGGGGGAGCGGATGGCGCGCAAACTGGCGCTGGACCTTGGCGCGCACGGGTTCGCCGTGGTCTCTGGCCTGGCGCGCGGGATCGACACCGCCGCGCATGAGGCCGCGCTGGAAACCGGCACCATCGCCGTTCTAGGCGGCGGGCTGGACGTCGCCTATCCGCGCGAAAACCAACGCCTGCAGGATCGCATCGCCAAAGCCGGGCTTCTGGTATCGGAACAACCCATCGGCACCACGCCGCAGTCGCGGCATTTCCCCCGGCGCAACCGGATCATTACCGGCTTGTCGCTGGGCACCATCGTGGTCGAGGCCGCCGCGCGGTCGGGCAGCCTGCTGAGCGCGCGCAATGCCGCCGATCAGGGGCGCGAGGTGATGGCGGTGCCGGGCCACCCGATGGACGGGCGCGCCTCGGGCTGTAACATGCTGTTGCGCGATGGCGCCGCACTGGTCCGATCTGCCGAAGATGTGATCGAAGCCCTGGAAGGCTGCACGCCCGCCGCCAACACGCCGGTGGCGCCCCGGCCCGTGCAGGACGCCTTGCCGCTGCCCGGTCCCGACGCCGAGCCGCGACCGATCCTTCACGACGTTCAGTCGGCTCTGCTGAACCGCCTTGGCCCAGTTCCCACCGCCGAGGATCAACTGGTGCGTGACCTGAACCTGGCCCCCGGTGCCCTTGCGGGCGCGGTGCTGGACCTGGAAATTGCCGGCAAGATCCAGCGTCACGCCGGGGGCCTGATCTCGCGCTGTTGAGGGTCGGGCGGGCCAACTGTCCCATATCCGCCTCATTGACAACCCTGCACCCTAGCCCACATCTAGCGGTCAACCTTTGAGTCTGCCCCAGTTTGGAGCCCCCGCGTATGCCGGTCGTTGTCGTCGAGTCCCCTGCCAAAGCCAAGACAATCAACAAATATCTGGGCGATGACTTCACCGTTCTGGCCTCGTACGGCCATGTGCGCGACCTGCCGCCCAAGGATGGCTCGGTCGATACCGACAACGATTTCGAGATGATCTGGGAGATCGGAAGCGACTCGCGCAAGCACGTCAAGGCCATCGCCGACGCCCTGAAGGACGACGACACGCTGATCCTCGCGACCGACCCCGACCGCGAGGGCGAGGCCATCAGCTGGCACCTGCAAGAGGCCCTGACCAAGCGCAAGGCGATCAAGAAAACCACTGCCGTCAGCCGCGTGGTCTTCAACGCGATCACAAAATCTGCCGTCACCGAGGCGATGAAGAACCCGCGCGACGTGGATGCACCGCTGGTCGAGGCTTATCTGGCCCGCCGCGCGCTGGACTATCTGGTGGGCTTCAACCTGTCGCCGGTGTTGTGGCGCAAGCTGCCCGGCGCAAAATCCGCCGGCCGGGTGCAATCGGTCTGCCTGCGCCTGATCGTCGAGCGCGAGATGGAGATCGAAGCCTTCAAGCCTCAGGAATACTGGTCGGTGCGCGCCGTCCTGGAAACTCCGCGCGGCCAGAGCCTTGAGGCGCGTCTGACGGTTCTGGGCGGCAAGAAGCTGGACAAGTTTGATCTGGCCACCGCCGAGGCCGCCGAACTGGCGGTGCACGCGGTGACCTCGCGCAGCCTGTCGGTGCAGTCGGTGGAGGCCAAACCGGCCAACCGCAACCCCTCGGCCCCGTTCATGACCTCGACCCTGCAACAGGAAGCCAGCCGCAAGTTCGGCTTCGGCGCGCGCCAGACCATGAGCCTTGCGCAGCGCCTGTATGAAGCGGGTTACATCACCTACATGCGGACCGATGGCATCGACATGGCCCCCGAGGCGGTGATGGCGGCGCGTGACGCGATCAAGGATCGCTACGGCGAGAACTACCTGCCCAAGTCGCCGCGCATGTACAAGAACAAGGCCAAGAACGCGCAGGAAGCGCACGAGTGTATCCGGCCCACCGACATGACCCGCGACGCCGGCACTCTGCGCGTCACCGACACCGACCAGCGCCGCCTGTACGACCTGATCTGGAAACGCACGCTGGCCAGCCAGATGGCCGCCGCCCGGATGGAACGGACCACCGTGGACATCGGCAGCGACGATGGCCAGGTGATGCTGCGCGCCACCGGCCAGGTCGTTCTGTTCGACGGGTTCATCAAGGTCTATGAAGAGGGCCGCGACGATGTGGCCGACGATGACGACAAGCGCCTGCCGCAAGTGGCCCAGGGCGACGCCATGAAGCTGTCCTCCGCCGCCCTGATCGCCGATTTCGATAAGGCCACCGGCAGCGGCGACGCTGTGACCGAAGCCCCCGACGGCCCGCGCCGCGCCAAGAGCGCGGTTCTGTCCGAAAACGGCGCGGTTCTGGGCCAGCAGCATTTCACCCAGCCGCCGCCGCGCTATACCGAGGCAACGCTGGTCAAGCGCATGGAAGAACTGGGCATCGGGCGGCCCTCGACCTATGCCTCGATCGTCACCACCATTCAGGACCGTGGCTATGTCACCAAGGATCGCAACCGCCTGATCCCCGAGGACAAGGGCCGGTTGGTGACGGCCTTCCTGATGAATTACTTCCGCAAATACGTTGGCTACGACTTCACCGCCGACCTGGAATCGCAGCTTGATGACGTGTCGGCGGGCGAACGGGCCTACAAGGAAGTGCTGGATCAGTTCTGGCGCGATTTCTCGGCCGCCATCGCGGAAACCTCCGAATTGCGCATCACCGAGGTGCTGGAAAAGATCAACGAGGTGCTGGAGCCGCATCTCTTCCCCCCCAAGGAAGACGGCACCGACCCGCGCCTGTGCCCCAACTGCGGCGCCGGTCGCCTGTCGATGCGCACAGCGCGCTCGGGCGGCGCCTTCATCGGCTGTTCGAACTACCCCGAATGCCGCTACACCCGCCCCTTCGGCCCGCCGCTGGAAGGCGAAGAAGCCGAACGCGCCATCCCGCCCGAAGGCAAGCTGCTGGGCACCGATGACGGCGATGAGATCCGGGTCTTCAAGGGCCGCTTCGGCCCCTACGTCCAGCGCGGCCCAGTGACCGAGGAACAACCCAAGCCGCCCCGCCAGTCAGTGCCCAAGGGCTGGTCGCCCGAAGACCTGACGCTGGAACAGGGGGTGAAGCTTCTGTCGCTGCCGCGCGAGATCGGCCCGCATCCCGAAGATGGGGTGACGATCTGGTCCAATATCGGGCGTTATGGCCCATACCTGAAACACGCCGAAACCATCTCGCACAAGGGCGGTACCAACGCCAACCTCGACGATGTGGAGGAGGTCTTCACCATCGGCATGAACCGCGCGGTGGAGGTTCTGGCCTCGAAACCCAAGCGCGGCAAACCGGCGGCCACCAAGCCGTTGAAGGAACTGGGCGAGCATCCGGACGGCGGTCCGGTGGCGGTGATGAAGGGGCGCTATGGGCCCTATGTCAAATGGGGCAAGGTCAACGCCACCCTGCCCGAAAGCATCGAACCCGACGCCATCACCATGGATCAGGCGCTGGAACTGATTTCGGCCAAGGCCGCGAAATCCGGGGGCCGGAAGCGGGCAGCACCCAAGAAGAAGGCCGCCGCGAAGAAAAAACCGGCGGCGAAGAAGACCGCCAAGAAGGCAGCAGCCACCTCCAACACCGACGAAGGGTGAACGCGTCCCCACGGCGGACCCCCTGTCGCGATGCGTCCCTGCCGGCGGTAACGTCCGGCAGGGACGCACCCCTATCCGCCTTCACAAGGTGAACGGCGCGCTTTTACGCCCCGCCCCTCTGCCAACGTCCGATGCGCTAATAAAATTGCGCGGCAAGCCCGCCGCGGCGCAGCATTGCGTTGACACGCCCCAAGCGGAACGTCACAACGATTGGGAACTGAAGGTGGAAGGGACGTTTTTTCCATGAAGAAAGTCTATGACTCGGCGTCTGAGGCGCTGGATGGGCTGCTGTCGGACGGCATGCTCATCGCCGCCGGAGGCTTTGGCCTTTGCGGCATCCCGGAACTTCTGATCGACGCCATCGTCGACAGCGGCGTGAAGGATCTGACCATTGCCAGCAACAACTGCGGCGTGGACGGATTCGGGCTGGGCAAGCTGCTGGACACCAAGCAGATCCGCAAGATGATGAGCTCCTACGTCGGCGAAAACGCGGAATTCATGCGCCAGTATCTGTCGGGCGAGTTGGAGCTGGAATTCAACCCGCAAGGCACACTGGCCGAGCGCATGCGGGCCGGCGGCTGCGGCATTCCGGGGTTCTACACCAAGACCGGCGTCGGCACCGTCATTGCCGACGGCAAGGAAGTGAAAAGCTGGGGCGGCGAGGATTATATCCTTGAAGAAGGCATCTTCGCGGACCTGTCCATCGTCAAGGCGTGGAAGGCCGATGACACCGGCAACCTGATTTTCCGCAAGACCGCGCGCAACTTCAACCCGCCAGCGGCCATGTGCGGCAAGATCTGCGTGGCAGAGGTGGAAGAGATCGTGCCACGCGGTTCGCTCGATCCCGACCACATCCACCTGCCGGGCATCTACGTGCACCGGGTCATCCAGGGCGAGCATGAAAAGCGGATCGAACAGCGCACCACGCGCAAGCGGGAGGAAGCGTAATGCCTTGGGATCGCAACCAGATGGCCGCGCGCGCGGCGCAAGAGCTTGAAGACGGCATGTATGTGAACCTCGGCATCGGGATCCCGACGCTGGTGGCCAACTATGTGGGCGACAAGGACATCACCCTGCAGTCCGAAAACGGCATGCTGGGCATGGGGCCGTTCCCGTTTGAGGGCGAGGAAGACCCGGACCTGATCAACGCCGGCAAGCAGACCATCACCGAGCTGGCGCGCACCTCGTATTTCGACAGCGCGACCTCTTTCGGGATGATCCGCGGCGGCAAGATCGCGGCGGCCATCCTGGGCGCCATGGAGGTGGCCGAGAACGGCGATCTGGCGAACTGGATGATCCCGGGCAAGCTGGTCAAGGGCATGGGCGGCGCCATGGATCTGGTGGCCGGGGTCGGCCGCGTGGTGGTGGTGATGGATCACACCAACAAGCATGGCGACAGCAAGGTGCTGAAAGAATGCACCCTGCCGCTGACCGGACGCGGCGTGGTGGATCGCATCATCACCAACCTGGGCGTTCTGGACGTGGTCGAAGGCGGTCTGAAGATCGTCGAACTGGCCGACGGCGTCACCGAGGACGAGATGCGCGCCGCGACCGAGGCCACGCTCGTCAACTGACCTCAGGCCCGGCGGCGGGCATCCGCCTGCTTCTGCGTTTCGGGCGCGCCCCCTGCCGGGCGCGTCTTTTCCGTTTCGCGCATCCAGACAGCGCGCGACGCCAGTTGCCCAAGGCTCGGCCCGCCGCCAGCCATGCCGATCCCGCAGATCCGGGCCATGGGCACCCGCAGTGGCAGCCACAACGGCGGCGGCAAGACGGTCATCCGCCCGCCGTGGGTGCGCAGCCGGCGTTTCATGCCCGGTGTCCCGTCCACCAACCAGCATTCGCGCGCGGCAAGGCACAGCGCCTCCCCGCTGCGCCGCCCGCCAATCAGGATGAAGCCTTTCGATCCGAACAGCGTGGGCAGCAAGTGTGCCTGCCGGATCCGGTCCAGCGGCATGTCGGCATCCGATCCCAGCACTTGCGCCTCGATCCCGAGGAAATCGCCCAGTGCTGCCAGCATCCCGGCCTGCGCCTGCCCCATCAGGTAGGTGATCCCCCCCAGCCGGTGATGGACAGCGATCTGCGACAGCAGATCCCGGTTCAGCGAGACCGGCACTTCAAGATTGGGCAGCGCCTCGGCCAGAGTGATCGCCGTCAGATCGGTGCGCCGCCCGTGCCAGTGGCGCCGCGTCATCCAAGGCGCGCGGCGCAGGGTGGTGCGCAGAATGCTGTGACACAGCCCCCGTTGCAGCAGCGCGCCATCCACATCCACCACCAGCGGCAGCGGCACGCGCCGGCCCATTGGTCCCCTGATACCGAACATCGTCACACCTTTCTGCGCGTCGGCCCCCGCCGCATCTCGCGCATCACCCGGTCTCAGGGTTAGGGTGCAAGGGTTGTGACTGTCTTACCAAAAGGCGCCGGACATGCTGCCCGCCCCATTAACGTCATGGTTTGGTAAACGCGGCTGGGCGCTGCATCCGCATCAGGCCGAGATGCTGGCGCAGGCGGCAAAGCCCGCGCTCCTGCTGGTCGCCCCCACCGGCGGCGGCAAGACGCTGGCCGGGTTCTTGCCCACGCTGGCCGAGCTGACCGAGGCCCCGCGCCCCGGTCTGCACACGCTCTATGTCTCGCCGCTCAAGGCCTTAGCCGCCGACATCAAGCGCAACCTGACCACGCCGATCACCGAGGCCGTCCTGCCGATCCGGGTCGAGGATCGCACCGGCGACACCACCGCCACGCAGAAAAGGCGGCAGCGCGCCGACCCGCCGCATATCCTGCTGACCACACCGGAAAGCCTTGCGGTGATGCTGTCCTACGAGGACGCCCCGCGCATTTTCAACGGGCTGCAACGGGTGATCGTGGACGAGATCCACGCGCTGGCCGAATCAAAACGCGGCGATCAGTTGATGCTGGGTCTGGCCCGGCTGCAAGGCCTCTGCCCGGACCTGCGCCGCGTTGGCCTGTCGGCCACGGTCGAGGATCCCGCCGCCATCGGTCGCTTTCTGGCCGCGCACCCGCAACCCTGTGAGATCCTGACCGCCGATCCCGGCCCCGATCCGGACATCGCCATGCTGGATCTGCCCGAGGCCCCGCCCTGGGCGGGTGGCGGCGGGCGCTATGCCATCCCGCAGGTGCTGGCGGCGGTGAAGGCGCACAAGACGACGCTGATCTTCCACAATACCCGCGCGCAGGCCGAGATCTTCTTTCACCACCTGTGGCTGGCCAATGACGACGGCCTGCCGATCGGCATCCACCACGGCTCGCTGGCCCGCGAACAGCGCCAGAAGGTCGAAGCCGCCATGGCCGCCGGCGCGCTGCGGGCCATTGTCTGCACCGGCTCTCTCGATCTGGGGATCGACTGGGGGGACGTGGATCTGGTGATCCAGATCGGCGCCCCCAAGAACGTCAAGCGACTGGTGCAGCGCATCGGACGGGCCAACCATCGCTGCAACGCGCCATCGAAGGCGCGGCTGGTGCCCGCCAACCGGTTCGAGGTGGTGGAATGCCAGGCCGCACTGGCCGCCGTGCGCGACCATGATCTGGACGGCGACCCGCGCGGACGCGGCCCCCGCGATGTGCTTTGCCAGCAGATCCTGATCGTGGCCTGCGCGGGCCCCTTCGACTCCGAAACCCTGTATGCGGAAGTCACCCGCGCCGGTCCCTATGCCGATCTGACCCGGCCCGAGTTCGACGCCTGTCTGGCGTTCTGCGCCACCGGCGGCTACGCCCTGCGCGCCTATGACCGCTGGCAGCGCCTGCAACAACGCCCCGATGGCCGTTGGCAGCTGCGTGACCCCCGCGCCGCCCGCCAGGTCCGCATGAACATCGGCACCATTCAGGACAGCGACACCCTGAAGGTACGCTTCCGGCACAGCCGCGGCGGCCCGCCACTGGGCGAGGTCGAAGAGGCTTTCGCCGCCACCCTCACCCCCGGCGACACCTTCCTGATCGGCGGGCGCACCGTGCGCTACGAAGGGCTGCGTGAAATGGTGGTCGAGGTCAGCCGTGGCGATGGGCGCAAGCCGAAACTGGCGGTCTTCTCGGGCACCAAATTCGCCACCTCGACCCAGCTTTCCGCCCGCATCCTGTCCATGTTCCAACAGGCCGACTGGCCCGAATTGCCCGCCCACACCGCCGCCTGGCTGGCCCTGCAACGGCAGGTCTCGGCCCTGCCCGAAGCCGACCGCCTGCTGATCGAAAGCTTCCCCCACGACGGCCGAGCCCACACTTGCGTCTACGGCTTTGCCGGGCGCAATGCCATGCAGACGCTGGGCCTGCTGCTGACCGGCCGGATGGAGGCCATGGGCCTCGCCCCCATGGGCTTCGTCGCCAGCGACTACGCGGTGTTGATCTGGGGGCTGGATCCGCTGACCGACCCGGCGCCGCTGTTTCAGGGCGACAACCTGCGCGCCGGTTTCGAGACATGGCTGGCGGGAAACGCGGTGATGAAACGCACCTTCAAGGCCAGCGCGGTAATCTCGGGCCTGATCGACCGCCAGACCATGGGTCAGCGCAAATCGGGCCGGCAGGCGACGTTTTCGTCCGATATCCTGTACGATACCCTGCAAAAATACGACCCCGACCACCTATTGATGCAAATCACCCGCGAAGAGGCGCTGCGCGGGCTGGTCGACTTCGGCCGCATCGAAGAGATGATCGCCCGTACCCGTGGCCGTATCGACCATCGCGTGCTGGACCGGATCACCCCGTTGGCCGCTCCCCTGCTGCTGGAGGTTGGCAAGGTGCCGGTGCAAGGTGCCGCGCAGGACCGGCTGCTGGCCAGCGCGGCTGACGAATTGCTGAGCGCGGCGGGGCTGGCATGAGGCCACCGAATCTCTTGCGCAGGACCCTGCACCGATGCCAGAACGAAGCATGAACGATCATCACTTCTCCTTCCACGGCGCGGCCCTGCGCGCCCGCCCCTCCGGTGCGCTCTGGTGGCCCGCTGAACACCTGCTGGTGGTGTCGGACCTGCACCTTGGCAAATCCGACCGCATCGCGCGGCGCGGCGGCTCGATGTTGCCGCCCTACGAAAGCCACGACACGCTGGCACGGCTGGAGACAGAACTGGACCGCACCGGCGCCCGCCGGGTGATCTGCCTGGGCGACAGTTTCGACGACCGCACTGCGGCGCGGGATCTGGAAGAAGATCTCACCCTCTGGCTCACCCGCCTGATCGCCGGGCGCGACTGGACCTGGGTCGAGGGCAACCATGACCCCGGGCCGCTGGAGCTGCCCGGCACCCATCGCGCGGAAACCAGCCTCGGCCCCCTCAGCTTCCGCCATATCGCCACCCCGGCCAGCGGCGAGGTCTCGGGCCATTACCACCCCAAGGCGCGGCTGGGCCTGCGCGGCACCTCGGTCTCGCGCCCCTGCTTTCTGGTCGACAGCGCCCGGATCATCCTGCCGGCCTTCGGCACCTACACCGGCGGCTTGCCCAGCACCGCGCCGGAACTGGACCGGCTGATGGGCCCTGAGGCCCGCGCCATCCTGACCGGCAAATCCGCCCACGCGGTCCCCATGCCGCGCCGCAAACAGAAGTCCTGCCCCGCATGACCACAGCCCTGCCCGCAGCGGTCGAACAGGCAATCCGCGCCAGCTTTGACCGCCAGACCCTGATGCACAGCTTCGGTGCACGGCTGACCGGCCTTGCCCCCGGCCACTGCGAAATCACCGCACCGATCCTGCCGACGGCCCTGCAACAGCACGGGCACGGCCATGCCGGGCTGACCTTCGCGCTTGGCGACAGCGCGGCGGGCTATGCTGCCCTTTCCACGTTGCCCGAGGGCAGCGAGGTGCTGACGGTCGAGATGAAGATCAACCTGCTCGCCCCGGCGCGCGGCACGGCGATGGTCGCCACCGGCAGGGTCATCCGCCCGGGCCGCCTCCTGATCGTGGTGCAGGCCAGTGTCGCCGCCCTTCAGGACGACGGCAGCAAGATCGAAATTGCTCTGCTGCAAGGCACCATGATCCCAGTGCCTGTAGCCTGACGAACTGACCTGCAATTTTTCTTGGCAAAAATACTCCCGCCGGAGGCACCCTCCCCGCACCAGAGACCCAGCTGCCAGACCAAAGCCGACCACCGCCGCCACAGGCTCAGGCGGTCAGCCCCTCCGGCTCGGGCAGACCGGCGGCCCGGCAGGTCGCGGTCAGGGTGTTGGCCAGCAGGCAGGCGATGGTCATCGGTCCGACCCCGCCCGGCACCGGGGTGA
The DNA here is from genome assembly GCF_040689105.1 of Meridianimarinicoccus marinus. Lineage (NCBI taxonomy): Bacteria > Pseudomonadati > Pseudomonadota > Alphaproteobacteria > Rhodobacterales > Paracoccaceae > Meridianimarinicoccus > Meridianimarinicoccus marinus. The sequence continues at coordinate 76,723 of NZ_JBFBVU010000001.1, read as the reverse complement.
TCGCTCCGGCAATCTCGGCGCAGCTGTCGAACTGGCAATCGCCCACCAGCCGCGTCTTGCCGTCGCCCTTCTCCGGGGCGGGCACGCGGTTGATGCCGACGTCGATCACGCTGGCGCCGGGCTTGATCCAGTCGCCCGGCACCATCTCGGGGCGGCCCACGGCGGCCACCACGATGTCGGCGCGGCGCACCACTTCGGGCAGATCCTTCGTGCGCGAATGCGCGATGGTCACCGTGCAACTGTCGCCCAGCAGCAGTTGCGCCATCGGCTTGCCGACGATGTTCGACCGCCCGATCACCACCGCATCCATCCCCGACAGCGATCCATGATGTTCGCGCAGCATCATCAGGCAGCCCAGCGGCGTGCAGGGCACCATGGCCTTCTGCCCGGTGCCCAGCAGCCCGACGTTCGAGATATGAAACCCGTCCACATCCTTGGCCGGGTTGATGGCGTTGAGCACCGCCTCCTCGTCCAGATGATCCGGCAGAGGCAGTTGCACCAGGATGCCATGCACCGAAGGGTCGGAGTTCAACTGCTCCACCAGCGCCATCAGGGTCTCCTGATCGGTCTCCGCCGGCAGTTTGTGCTCGAATGAGGCCATCCCGACCTCGACCGTCTGTTTGCCCTTGGAGCGCACATAGACCTGGCTTGCAGGGTCCTCCCCCACCAGCACGACGGCCAGACCGGGGGTCAGACCGTGCACCTCTTTCAGCCGCGCCACATGCTCGGCCACCTGGCCCCTGACCCTGGCCGCGAAAGCCTTGCCGTCGATGATCGTCGCTGCCATGCGATGTCCTTCTCTCGTCACCGCCGAACCCCGTCCGGCCCTCGTCAAAACGCGCCGGGGCCGCCCGGCGCCCGTACACTCTCAGCCGCCGTCATCGCCCAAAACGCGTGCCTCGCGGGCAATCGACCAGTCGATCAACTGCCGCCAGAGCGTCTCCAGCAGGTCGGGATCGACGCCGTTGCGCGTGGCCTCGGCCCGCACCTTGGCCACCACATCCTCGACCCGGTCGGGGATGCGGGCGGGCAACCCTTCGGCGGGTTTCAGGGCGATGGCGCGGTCGATGCAGGCCTGCCGCCGCGCCAGCAGCCGCACAAGCTCGCGGTCCAGCCCGTCGATGACCACCCGCAGCTCGGTCATGGTCTGGCAGTCGGCTGGGTCTTGCATGGCGGCGGCGCTCCGAAACTGGCTTCTGCCCGCTTCTACAACGCCGTTTCCAGACGCACCACCGGCCAAATCGCTCAGAACAGCCCGTCGATCTGGCCGGCATCGTTCAGCATGATGGCCTCGGCGCTTGGCACGCTGGGCAGGCCCGGCATGGTCATGATTTCGCCGCAGATCACCACGATGAACCCGGCCCCGGCGGACAGGCGCACCTCGCGCACCGGCAGCGAATGGCCGGTGGGCGCACCGCGCAGGTTCGGGTCGGTCGAGAAACTGTACTGGGTCTTGGCCATGCACACCGGCAGGTTTCCGAACCCGGCCTCTTCCCAGGCGCGCAGCTGGTCGCGGATCTTCTTGTCGGCCAGAACCTCGTCGGCGCGATAGATGCGCTTGGCGATGGTTTCGATCTTCTGGAACAGCCGCATGTCGTCGGGATAAAGCGGCGAGAACTGCGACACGCCACTGTCGGCGATCTGGGCCACCCGTGTGGCCAGCCCGGTGATCCCGGCCGACCCTTCGGCCCAATGCCTGCACACATGCGCCTCGGAGCCCTGCGTGCGGACGTAATCCAGCACCGCCTGCACCTCGGCCTCGGTATCGCCGGTGAAATGGTTGATCGCCACCACCACCGGCACGCCGAAGGATTTCAGATTGCCGATGTGACGGCCCAGGTTGGCGCAGCCCGCCTTGACCGCGTCGACATTCTCGGCCCCCAGATCCACTTTGGCCACGCCGCCGTTCATCTTCATCGCCCGCACCGTGGCCACCAGCACCACGCAGTCGGGCGCCAGCCCGGCCTTGCGGCACTTGATGTTCATGAACTTCTCGGCCCCTAGATCGGCGCCGAACCCGGCCTCGGTGACCACGTAATCGGCCAGTTTCAGCGCCGTGGTGGTGGCCACGACCGAATTGCAGCCATGGGCGATATTGGCAAAGGGGCCACCGTGGACGAAGGCCGGGTTGTTTTCCAGCGTCTGCACGAGGTTCGGCTGCATTGCCTGCTGCAACAGCACCGTCATCGCACCGTCGGCCTTGATGTCGCGGCAGTAGATCGGCGCGCGGTCGCGGGTATAGGCGACGATGATATCGCCCAGCCGCCGCTGCAGATCGTCCAGATCGTTGGATAGGCACAGGATCGCCATCACCTCGGAGGCGACGGTGATGTCGAACCCGGTCTGGCGCGGAAAGCCGTTGGACACCCCGCCCAGCGAGGTGACGATGTCCCGTAGCGCCCGGTCGTTCATGTCCATGACCCGGCGCCAGACCACCCGCCGCTCGTCGATCTCCAGCTTGTTGCCCCAGTAGATGTGATTGTCGATCATCGCCGACAGCAGGTTGTGGGCCGAGGTGATGGCGTGGAAATCGCCGGTGAAATGCAGGTTCATGTCCTCCATCGGCACCACCTGTGCATAGCCGCCGCCCGCGGCCCCGCCCTTCATCCCGAAACACGGCCCCAGCGAGGCCTCGCGAATGCAGATCGCCGCGTTCTTGCCGATGGCGTTCAGCCCGTCGCCCAGCCCCACGGTGGTGGTGGTCTTGCCCTCGCCCGCCGGCGTCGGGTTGATGGCGGTGACGAGGATCAGCTTGCCGTTGGGGCGATCCTGTACTCCGGCGATGAACTCAGCCGCCACCTTGGCCTTGTCATGGCCGAAGGGGATCAGACTGTCTTCGGGAATGCCCAGCCCCGCCCCGATCTGTTGAATGGGTTTCTTGCTGGCTTCCCGTGCGATTTCGATGTCGGTCTTGAAACCCATGTCCTGTTCTCCGCCCTGATCTTCCCGGCGCTGGCGCGCCCCTGCCTCCAGCCATACTGCGCCTGACCCCGGCGGGGAGGCGCATTTCCGACATGGCGAAAATGGGATGCGCCAGATTTGCCCGTACCGCGCCGTACCGGCGCAAAAAAAGACCCCCCGCGGCCCGGTGGGGCAGCGAGGGGTCGAATTGTCGGGTCCGGTGGGGATCAGCTCGAAGGTTCAGGCTCCATCCCGTTCTCGCCGCCGGGCTTGTTGCGCGGTTTGGTCTTGGGAATGGCGGTAATCGACGGCGCATTGCCCGAAGGCGTGTTGTCGTCATCCTCGCCCCGGTTCAGCGGCTCGCCTGCCATCGCCTTGGTGATCTCCGACCCGGTCAGGGTCTCGTATTCCAGCAGCGCCTCGGCCAGACGATGATGCTCTTCGGCATGCTCTGTCAGGATGCGCTTGGCCACCTCATAGCCTTCGTCCACCAGCTTGCGCACTTCCTCGTCGATGCGCCGCTGTGTTTCCGGCGAGACGTTCGACTGGCCCTGGTACGGTCCCAGGAAGCTTTCCTGTTCGTTGGCATAATCGATATTGCCCAGGTCGTCCGAGAAGCCGAACTGGGTCACCATGGCCCGCGCGATGCGCGACACCTGCTGAATGTCCGATGCCGCGCCCGAGGTCACGTTTTCCTTCCCGAAGATCAGCTCCTCGGCCACCTTGCCGCCCATCGCCATGGCGATCTTGGACTTGTACTTGGTGTAGGTGACGCTCAGCTGATCGCGTTCCGGCAGCGACATCACCAGACCCAGCGCCCGGCCGCGCGGGATGATCGTCGCCTTGTGGATCGGATCATGCTGCGGAACATACAGCCCCACCACCGCGTGCCCGGCCTCGTGATAGGCCGTCAGCTTCTTTTCGTCCTCGCTCATGACCATGGATCGGCGCTCGGCCCCCATCATCACCTTGTCCTTGGCGCTTTCGAAATCCTCCATGGTCACGAAGCGCCGTCCGACGCGCGCCGCCATCAGGGCTGATTCGTTCACGAGGTTGGCCAGATCGGCACCCGAGAAGCCCGGCGTGCCGCGCGCGATGATGCGCAGATCCACGTCGGGGCCCAGCGGCACCTTGCGGGCGTGCACACCCAGAATTTTCTCGCGGCCCTTGATGTCGGGATTGGGTACCTGCACCTGACGGTCGAAGCGGCCAGGACGCAGCAGCGCCGGGTCCAGCACGTCGGGACGGTTGGTGGCCGCGACGATGATGATGCCCTCGTTGGCCTCGAAGCCGTCCATTTCGACCAGCAACTGGTTCAGGGTCTGTTCGCGCTCGTCGTTGCCGCCGCCATAGCCCACGCCACGGGACCGGCCCACGGCGTCGATCTCGTCGATGAAGACGATGCAGGGGGCGTTTTTCTTGGCCTGTTCGAACATGTCACGAACGCGTGAGGCGCCGACACCGACGAACATTTCCACGAAATCCGAGCCCGAAATGGTGAAGAAGGGCACGCCCGCTTCGCCCGCGATGGCGCGTGCCAGCAGCGTCTTACCGGTGCCCGGAGGGCCGACCAGCAGGGCGCCTTTCGGGATTTTGCCGCCCAGACGGGAAAATTTCTGCGGATTGCGCAGGAATTCGACGATTTCTTCCAGTTCTTCCTTGGCCTCGTCGATGCCCGCCACGTCGTCGAATGTGACACGCCCGTGCTTTTCGGTCAGCAGCTTGGCCTTGGATTTGCCAAAGCCCATGGCGCCACCGCGTCCACCGCCCTGCATCCGGTTCATGAAGTAGATCCAGACGCCGATCAGCAGCAGGAATGGCAGGAAGGTCATCAGCAGGGTTGTGAAGCCCGACTGCTCCTGCGGGCGCGCGCTGACGGCGACCTCGTTGACGATCAGCATGTCGGCGACCTGGCTGCCCTGGGGCACGATCGTGACATAGTCCTGCCCGTCATTGCCGCGGAACAGAACCTTCTCGCCATCCAGGGTGACAGAGCTGACCTCTTTGTTTTCGACAGCCTGCACGAAGTCGGAATAGCTGATCGACCGCGACGACATCGTCGACTGGCCACCCGAGAACAGGTTGAACAGCGCAAGAATCAGCAGGAACAGCACCACCCAGAAGGCGATATTACGAGCGTTTCCCAAGGGGATCTCCTTTGTGGATGCGGCAATGGCCGCAAGTCTTCCCCTTAAGATAAGGAACCCACGCGCCAGTTCAATCAGGTTTCAGCACTGCGGCGAACGCGGTTAACCTTGATTGGGCCGTGGCGCGCCATTGCGGCGCCCCTGTTTGGGCCCCCGGAACCGCCGGCGCGGCCAGCAGATCGCCGTCCCACCACAGGCCCGGAAGCGCCTGCGCCACCGCGAAGGGAAGCCCCATTTCGCGCCATTGCGGGAAGCGCGCAAGGCCGGGTTCGCCCAGCGGCGCGACGATGATCTCCGGGTCGAAAGCGCCCTCGATCTTCCAGCGGCCATCCCACAGGCTGACCGGCAGCGGTTCGGGGGGCAAAGCCGAGGGTTCGCGGGTGATCCACAGCCGCCCGCGCGCCGGCACCAGAAGACAGCCGTGCAGGGCCGCGACCTTGCCCGCCGCCGCCTGTGCATCGGCCTGTTGCAGCGCCGACAGGCGGGGGCGGTAGGCGGTGCCTGCAATGGTGCACAGCGCCCCGGACAGCAGCCGCCAGCGGGTCTCGTCAGGCAGATCCGCCAGCCCGGCGGCGTCAAGATGCAGCACCCCGGCCTCGGATCCGGCCAACCGGGCGGCGGCTGTAACGGCCAGATCCGCCAGAACCGCGCGGGCGGCGGCCATGCGGGTGGCGGTTTCGGCCAACCGGTCGACCTCCAGCCCCGGCAGCGGCGGGTCGGCCAGCAGCGCCCGTGCGCGCACCCGGTCGAAGCGACGGTCGGCATTGCTGGGATCTTCCGCCCAGGACTGATCGCGCCGGGTCAGTTCATCCCGCAACTCGGCCCGCCGGACCTGCAACAGCGGGCGCAACCAGGTGACACCGCGCGCCGCATCGGGACGGTTTGGCGCCATCGCCGACAGCCCATCGACGCCCGAGCCGCGCGCCAGCCGCAGCAGCACGGTTTCCGCCTGATCGTCGCGGGTGTGGGCCAGCGCCACCTGCGCGATGCCGCGCTGCCGCGCCCAGCCGGCGATCAGGTCCAGCCGCGCGGTGCGGGCCCGCGCCGCCAGATTGCCGCTGTCGCCGTCCGCATCGGTCCAGCGCAGGATGTCATGCGGAAGGTTCAAGTTTCGCGCGGCCTGCTGCACCAGCGCGGCCTCGTCGGCGGCTTCCGGGCGCAACCCGTGATCCACGGTGACCACCGCCAGATCACAGGCGTTCCCGCGCGCCCAGTCAGCCAGCAGATGCAACAGCGCCATGGAATCGCCGCCGCCCGAGACCGCCACGCCGATCCTTTGCGGCGCGCCCTGCGGCAGCGCCGCCAGCGCCGCCGCCAGCCGCGCCGCAGGGGTCACGAGCAGCTCAGGCCGCTCAACCGCGATTCGGCCTGCGTGGCCGCCGTGGTGCCCGGAAACCCGGCCACGACCTGGCCCAGGGTGATGCAGGCTTCAGGGGTCTGGCCCAACCCGGCCAGCGTGTCGCCCAGCTTGAACAGCGCCTCGGCGGCAAGGCCGGGGTTTTCCAACTCGGCCAGCGTGTAGCTTTCCAAGTAGGCGCGGCCCGCTTGCGTGGGATTGCCAAGGGCCGCCAGCGCGTCGCCCCGGAACAGTTGCGCCTCGGCGGCCAGCGGGCTGCGCGGATAGGTGTCGACGAACCGGTTCAGCGCTTCATAGGCATCGGCGGGCGTGCCTTCCTTTGCCAGTTTCAGCGCGGCGTCGAAATCGGCCTGCTCGCCCACCGCCAGTTCAACCTCGGCGGGCGGCGGCACCGGATCGTTGGGCAGGGGCAGTTCGCCGCCCAGCGGCGGGGTCTGGCCCAGGGCGCCCAGATCGCCGCCTTCCAGTTCGGTCAGGCGAAACTCCAGATCGCCGATGCGGTTGGTGCCATCCTGCACGATGCGGTCGATGCGATGCACCATTTCCTCGCTTTGGGCGGTCAGACGCTGCAACTCGGCCTCGATCGCGTCCAATCGGGCCAGCGGCCCCTGCCCCAGCCCGCTGCCGCCCATGGCGGTGCCGGTGGTGGACAATTCGCGCCGCAGGCCGTCGATCTCGACCTTCAGCACGGTCAGATGCTGGCGGATGTCGGCCAGCGTGGCGGCCCGATCCTGCGCCAGCAGTGCACCGGGCCAGAGGATCAGCGCCAGCGCGAAGGCGCGGATCATGAGGTGCCCCCGGCGGTCAGCACCGTGACGGCGCGGCGGTTTTTCTCATAGCAGGCCTCTTCCGAGCAGATCTCCAGCGGGCGTTCCTTGCCATAGGTCAGGGTCCGGATGCGGCCCGGCGCGACCCCGGCTTCGACCAGCTGGTCGCGCACGGCGGTGGCGCGGCGGGCGCCCAGGGCAAGGTTGTATTCCCGCGTGCCCTGTTCATCCGCATGGCCCTCGACCACGGCGGTATAGGCGCCGTTGGCGGTCAGCCATTTGGCCTGCTGGTTCACCGTGGCGCGGGCGCTGTCGGTCAGCACCGCCTGATCGACCTGGAACAGCACGCGGTCGCCCACGGTCTGCTGGAAATAGGCCACCGAACTTGGGTCAGCGGCACTGCCCGGCGCGGCGGTCTGCCCGGTGCCCGTACCGCCGAACGGATCGGAACAGGCGGCCAGCGCCACCAGCGCGCAAAGGGGAAGCAGTCGGGCAAATCGGGTCATGGGACAGGTCCTGAAATCAAGCGGTGACGTTTGGCGGGCAGGCTAGCAGCGCGCGGTGCGGATGCAAATGCGCAGGTTAATCAAGAAGCGGCGACCAGGCCGGGTCCGAGGCCGCGCCGGGGGTCTTGACCCGCCGCAGGTTGCGCCCGGTGATATCGACGGAATAGAGCGACGGCTCGCCCCCCGCCCCGGCGGTCTCGCGAGTAAACATCACCACGCGGCCATTGGGCGCCCAGGTCGGGCCTTCGTCCAGGAACGAGGCGGTCAGCAGCCGTTCCTCGGACCCGTCCACCCGCATCACGCCGATGTGGAACCGGCCCCGGTTCTGCTTGGTGAAGGCGATCAGATCGCCGCGCGGCGACCATACCGGCGTGCCATAGCGGCCCTGCCCGAAGGAAATCCGCCGCGGCTCTCCACCGCCTGCCGGCATGACGTACAGTTGCGGGCTGCCGGAACGGTCGGATTCAAAGACGATCTGCGACCCGTCCGGCGAATAGCTGGGCGCGGTCTCGATCGACGGGGCGGTGGTCAGACGTTGGCGTTCTCCGCCGTTGAGAGGCAGGGAGTAAATATCCGTGTTGCCGCCTACGGCCATCGAGAACAGCACGCTTTTGCCGTCCGGTGCGTAGCGCGGCGAGAAGGTCATGCCCTCGGGCTGGCCTTCCAGCGGGCGGCTTTCCAGCGTCCGCGTGTCCAGCCGCGTCACCTGCGGGAACCCGGTGGCGTAGGAGGTATAGAGAACTTCCGAGCCATCCGCCGAGATCCGCGGCGCCAGCACCAGCGTCTGGCTGTCGGTCAGGAAGCCCTGGTTCTCGCCATCGTAATCCATCACCGCCAGCCGCTTCTGGCGGGCGTTCTTTGGGCCGGTTTCGGAGACGAAGACCACGCGGCTGTCGAAATAGCCGCCCTCGCCGGTGATCCGCGAATAGACCTGATCGGCAACCTTGTGGCCCAGCCGTCGCCAGGCGTTGGCGGTGCCGGTGAATTGCAACCCCTCGCCCAAGGGGGCCTCGGAGAACGTGTCGAACAGGCGGAATTTCACCGTGATCCGGTCGCCCTGCACGGTCACCGCCCCGGTCACCAGACCCTGCGCGTTGATCGCCTTCCAGTCGGCGTATTGCACCGGCGTGTTGAAATTGGTCACCTGCGAGATGAAGGCGGTTTCGGAAATCGGACGGAACAGCCCGCTGCCCTCCAGATCCGAGGCCACCACGGCGGTGATGTCGCGCGCCAGTTGCGGGGCGGCGTTGCCTTCGACCACGAAGGGCGCGATGGCGATGGGCAGGGGTTCGATCACGCCTTCAGTGATCTCGATCCTGAGCGGCCCCTGCCCGGTCTGGGCATGGAGCGGAGCGGAGAACAGGGCCAGAAGGGTGGTGGCCAGAACGGCCAGAACACGGGTCCGGGTCATTTGCGGCGCATCCTTTCGGGGTTGAAGGTCATCTCGATGGTTTGCCACTGGTCGTACTTCTCGGGCGGCAGGTCGAACGGCTGGCAGCGCAGGATCGCGCGGCGCGCGGTTTCATAGGCCTGCTGGGCCGCCGTGTCTCCGCCCCCCTCGTATGACACCATCCGCAGGTTCGAGGGGCGTCCGTCAAGCCCCATCTCCATCGCGACCACCACCGTGACCTTGGCCGCATCGGTGCCCAGCGAGGAAAAGTTCCAGCATTGACCGACGGCCACGCGCAGTCCTTCCCGCTCGCCTTGCGTCAGCGGCGGGCCGGAAGCGGCGGGGGCCGTAGGGGTCTCGGCCTCGGTTTCCGGCGTGCCCAGAGCCTCGGCCAGGGCGGCGGCGACGGGGTCTTGGGCGGCGGGCTGTTCGGGGGCGGGGTCGGCGGGCGCAGGTTCGACGGGCGCGGGATCGGGCTGCGGGTCCGGCTGCGGCGGGCGGCGGCGTGGCACCTGCACGGTGACCGGCGCCAGTGCGGTTTCCGTGGCCTCGGTCACGATCTCGGGGGCGGCGGCCTCGGGGGCGGTGGCCTCCTGCTCCTCGGCCTCCACGGCCTCGGGGGCGGGTTCGGGCACGGCTTCCACCGCCTCCTGCCGCTCGGGCGCTTCCGGCAGATCCTCGGGCAATTGCGGCTGTGGCACCGGGGCGACCCGGTCCACCGGCGGCGGTGCGGGCAGATCGGGCAGCGGTTCGGCCTCGGGCAGCGGCTCCGGCTCCGGAACGGGATCGGACGGCGCGGGCGTTTCGGGCAGCGCATCGGCGGCAGGCGCCGCGGCGATCTCGGGGGCCGAAGCAGCCTCGAACGGCGCCGGGGTGTCCACCAGCGCGCCGGGGCTGAGCGTCGCGGCATCGATCAGGGTCACATCCACCGCGCCCAGCGGCTCGGGCGGGGTCTGTCCGGCAAAGGGCCAGCCCACCAGCGCCACGAGGATCAGCGCCCCATGCCCGCCCAGCGAGAATTTGAGACCGGTCTGCATCGGCCCTACGGGGCGTCCGCAGAGGTGCCGTCCAGCAAGGGCCCGCCGGGGTCCGTCACCAGCCCGATCTTGCCGAACCCGGCGGCGTTCAGCGCGCCCATGACCTGCATGACAACGCCATAGTCGATGGCGCCATCGGCGCGCAGATAGATCTGGTCATCGCTGCGTTCGGCGGCGATGGCGCGCAGCTTGGGGATCAGCTGATCGGCCGGGGTCTGGGTGGTCTGGATCATCAGGCGGCCATCGGAGGCGATGGTGATGGTCAGCGGTTCCTCGTCCTGCGCCGGCAGCGGGGTTGCGGCGGTTTCGGGCAGCTTGATCGGCACGCCCACGGTCATCAGCGGCGCGGCCACCATGAAGATGATGAGCAGCACCAGCATGACATCGACGAAGGGCGTGACGTTGATTTCGGACATCGGCGCGGCAGAGCGCGCCCGGCGGCGCCGGCCCTTGCGGGCGCTGGGGCCGCCGTCATCAAGAAGCTGGGCGCCCATGCTCAGGCACTCTCGCGCGACAGAAGCGTGGCAAATTCATCGGCGAACACCTCGTAGCCGCCCACCAGCCGCGCACTTTCGGACGTCAGCTTGTTGTAGAAGATCACCGCCGGGATGGCCGCCAACAGGCCGATACCGGTGGCCAGCAGCGCCTCGGAGATGCCCGGCGCCACCACCGCAAGATTGGTGGACTGGCTGACCGCGATCTGTTCGAAACTGTGCATGATGCCCCAGACCGTGCCGAACAGCCCGATGAAGGGCGCGGTCGATCCCACGGTGGCCAGAAACGGCAGACCCGCGTTCAGACGCTCGGCCTCCCGCGCGATGGCCACATCCATGTTGCGGTCGATGCGCATCGAGGCGCCGGGGATCATCGCGCCATCGGTCTTGTAGCTGCGCTGCCATTCCGTCATGCCGGCCACGAAGATCCGCTCGGGGGCGTTGCGCGGCTTGTCGGCAACGTCGGAATAAAGCCCGTCCAGCGGCTCGCCCGACCAGAAGGCGCGGTCGAATTTCTTCGCGGCGCGCTTGGCGCTGCGGAACGCGAGATGCTTCTGGATGATGATGGCCCAACTGTAGACCGAAGCGGCCAGCAGCAGCAGCATGACGAGCTTTACCGTCAGGGTGGCGCGGGCGAACAGCGCCCAGAGCGTGAAGTCGATCGGGTCCATGAATTCTGCCTGTATTCGCGCGGCTCTGCGGCCGGTCGGGTTGCGCCAGTCTACTCGAACCGGGCAGACTTGGCTATGACAAGCGCGTTATTCAAGCACCCGGTCAAGCCGCGCGCAAAGATCCGCCGGAACACGGGTGGGCTTGCCGTCCTCGGTCATCGCCGCAAGGGTGACCTGCGCCCGAAACAGCGTATCGCCGTCGCGCAGCACGGTCTGGGTCATGAAGATGCGCGCGCCCCTGATGGCCGACAGACGGGTTTCCACGGTCAGCAGATCGTCGAACACGGCGGGCGCCAGATAGTCGGCCTCGACCCGCCGGGCGGCGAAGACGACGCCGGTCTGGGCCTTGTAGGCCCCCTGATCGACACCGCGCGTGCGCAGGAACTCGGTCCGGCCGCGTTCGATGAATTTCAGGTAGTTGGCGTAATAGACGATGCCCGCAAGGTCGGTGTCTTCATAGTAGACGCGGATCTGGATCTGGTCGGCGGTCTGGGTCACGCGGGGGCCTCGGTCGGGTCGGGACGGATCTGGGCCAGCGACAGGTCGCGGCCCTCTTCGGTGGGCACCAGAACGCAATCGACGCGCCCCAGCACCGGGTACAGCGCCTTTTTGACCGCATGGGTGGCCGCGTCAACCCGTCGGCCCGTGACCGGCCGGGCGGGCCGCACGTACAGGATCATCTGGAAGCGCCGGCCCTGCTTGATCAGCGAGATCTCGCGGATGTTCATCCCCAGCGACGCCAGCGCCGGGATGATGGCTGTTTCGGCGGAGGCCAGAACATCCGGCGCGGCGGTCACCCCCGCCAGTTCAGCCAGCCCGCCGCGGAATTCGCGCCAGTACATGCTGATCGAGATGCCGCACAGGAAGATGACCACCAGCGAATCCATGATCGGCGCCATCCAGGCCAGCGGTGTGGTGGACAGATACGGCCCCAGCGACAGCCCGGCCCCGGCGGCCAGGGTGATGAATCCGTCATAGCGCGCCGCCAGCATCTCCAGCCGCAGAATGTCGCTGATGCGTCCACTGCGGACCCAGGCCCGGTAGTGGATCAGGGCCAATGCCAGGCAGGTGGCGCAGATCCCCACGAAATAGACGACGATCACATTGAAGTTCAGCGGCGGCATCTCGGCCCCGGCGGCGTAGCGGGCGATGTTCATGGCGGCACTGGTGATGCCGAACATCACCAGCCCCAGCAGCAGAAGCGAGCGGAAGGTCTGGTAGATGGATTCGTCCACCGCATAGCCCATGGGCCGATTGTCATCGGCCCCGCGCCGGGTGTTGCTGCTGATCCGGATCGCCACGATGGCCGACAGGAACCCGACCATCGAGAACAGCCCGTCCACCAGCAGCGCCTGCGAGTTCGACAGCCAGGCCGCCAGCACGCCTGCGATGGCCATGCCGAGGTTGGCCCATTTGCCAACCCGCAAGGCGCGCTGTTCCAGCCGAAAGGCGGCGGCATCTGCCTGCATGGTGTGTGCTCCCCAAAATTCAGCGCAGGCTACGGGGCGCGGGCCGGACTGGCAATCTGCGACCGCTCAATCAGACTTGATCAGCCCCGAGAACCCGGCCACTGCCAACAGCGACAAGCCCCAGCCCGCGATGATGTGGAGCCAGAGATACCATCGTGCCCAGTCTGCTTCCCGTTCATCCGGAATCCAGTGAGTCTGCATCTCCAGATCCACAAGCGGAAACAGCGTGTCCATCGAATACCAGAACGCGCTGAACTTGGGATAGGCCGCGGCCTCTGGCTGACGCTCAAAACACGCCAATTGGCTGGCATCATGGCTGCGCCATCGCAATTGCGGCATCTCGGGACCGGCCAGATAGTCTTGACTGCAGGCAGCCCACTCGGCACTGCGCAGCACGACGGCGTTGTTGGGCTTGATGGCGTCTTGGTCCACAGCCGTCTGAAACAGAAACCAACCCAGCCCCAGAAACCCCAACAACCAGAGCATGGCCCGGAACGGCGCGCGACCATAGCCCGTCGTTCCAGCCAACAGCCCGTCACCTACCGTCAAGACAATCCGCTTGAGCCGACCAACCCGCTGGCGCCGATCCAAACGCTGCAACCGCTCCCTTTCGATCAGAACGGTGCGCGCATCGTCCTGATGGCCCATGTCACGAAACACTTTTGCAAGCTGTTCATAGGGTTGGGGTTTGAAGGGTTCCCCTTCGCGACATTGGCGGCTCAGCCACTCCAGTCGCTCCTTGGCTGAAAGCGCCGTGGAGTAAATCGCATCATAGCGAAACCCGTCAAAAGCCAGATGCCCCGCCGCTGGCCAGCAGTGCAGATCATCAATAACCGCAGAGACACGAGCATTCGTCAGAACAAGGCTCTCGGCAACTATCCCATCGCCCCGCAAGATAAAGCCGCCCTCGGCCTCCAACGCTTGCGCGAAAAGCGCTGCCCTGCCTCCCCCCGCAGTGAATTTTCCGCCCGTGCAGTCCAAATCCCCGCCCAGCGCCGCCCCGGCAAATTTTAGCGTACCCGTACTCGTCACTCTCGTTAGAAATACACAGCCTTTGACTTCCAACCCATCAGCGACCAGTGCAGTCCCGCGGTCCCGCGCCGTGAATTGCCCTTCGGTGCAGTTTAGATCCCCTCCGAGCTTGGCCCCATCAAAGCGCAATTCGCCTTTGCTATTCGCGCTTTGCAGAAAAGCGCTGCCCTTGGCAGCCATCCGGTCCGCGAACAACGTGGTCCCGTTGTTCCCGGCAACGAACCGCCCGCCAAATGAGTCCAAATCCCCACCTAACTCCGCTCCCAAAAGACGAACTGTTCCCTTGATATTCGCGCCACGCAAAATAACATCGCCCCGGGCGTCAAGGCCATCGGCCGAAAGTGCGTCGCCTGACTTGCCGGCTCTTAGTTTGGCGCCCCCGCAATCCAAATTTCCACCCACCTTGGCACCTAGTAAGCGGACTTCCCCGTTGGCTGTTGCGCCTTTGAAGAAGAAACTGCCTGCAACTTGAAGACGATCTGCGGCTAGTGCGTCACCAGTTTTCCCAGCTTGAAACTGCGCGCCCTTACAATTCAAATCACCTCCGAGCGTAGCGCCGGAAACAAAGACCTCGTCTTTTGAGATCAAATAGCGAAGGAAAACAGAGCCCGTTGCATGGAGGCGATCAGCTTGTAATCCATTCGCGAGGTGGCAGCGGTTCAAGCCAAGGGATTGCACAGAGGACCCTCGCAGCACGACTACGTCGGGAATGCGACAAGCAATCAACCAAAGGTCACCGGCCAAAGCACAGCCAGACAAATCCATGCCGGGCGTCTCGGCCTCGGGCGTTGGGTCATCCCCTTCAATGAAAGCCCCGAAGAGTCGCAATCCGCGGGGACTGGGATGGCAGTCCTCGCAGCCCCCCAAGGCAAGATAGGCAATGAAGCTGGCGCGGATGCGCACGGCGTGCGGGGCATCCTCGGGCGGCAGAGTGTCCGAGATGATCACCAGATGCCCGGTGTGCACCTCCTCCCGCAGTTTCTGTTCTGCGGGCCATAGCTCTCCGAATTCCGCCAAGGTGCGTTTCATCGGGTCTGCATCCTTGCAAACAGGCGCAGGGCGTGGCTGGGGTCCTGGGCGCTGGCGGGCAGCACCGGGTCATAGGCGGCGCGCAGCAGGGCGCCGATCTCGGGGCGCAGGATGGTGTGGCCGGTGTCGGGCACCACCGCCAGCGGCGACATTTGCCGGAACGCGGTGTCGGACCACAGCAGCATCGATTGCACCACCTGGCTGAGCGCCAGGGTCTCCGCCGGCACCGCCGAAAGCTCCGCATCCATGCGTAGGAAGACGAAACACGCCTTGATCGCGCCGTCCGTGTCGAAGCGGAAGATGCGGTACTGGTTGGCCCCGGCCTGTTGCAGGCGGTCGACCAGCGGGCCGAGGTCGGGGATCATCTTGTCGAGGTTGGGTGTCTCGGTCAGTTCCGCCCAGTCGCGGAAGAAGAAGATCATCAGGTTGGCGCCAAGCTCGGGATCGGTCTCGGCCAGCTTGTGATCGGCCAGGGCGACCACGGCCTCAAGCGCGCCTTTCAGCACCGGCAGGGTCTCTTCGGTCACGCCGAAGATCACCGGCGCGATGGGGCGCCCCCAGCGGGCGAAGGCGAAACTGTCGTCGGAGCGGGTGAACAGGGCGGTCAGGGCTTGCGGTGTCATGGCCGCGTTATGCGAAGGCAAGCGCGGTCTGGCAAGCGGGATGCCGTCAGATTTCGTGCCTCCGGCGGGAGTATTTTCGACAAGAAAAAGTGGCGCAGGGCGCGCGTCAGAGTTCCAGCAGGCCCTGATCGGGGTCGCGCGGGGCCTGCAGGCCCAGGTGCTGCCAGGCCCGGCGGGCCAGCATGCGACCGCGCGGCGTGCGCTGGATCAGGCCCTGTTGCAGCAGGTAGGGCTCGATCACCTCCTCCAGCGCGTCGCGGCTTTCGGACAGGGCGGCGGCCATGGTTTCGATGCCCACGGGACCACCGCCATAGTGCTCGGCAATCAGGGTCAGGTAGCGTCGGTCGGCGCCATCCAGACCCAGGTGGTCCACGCCAAGGCGGGTCAGGGCTAGGTCGGCGATGGCCCGGCTGAGGCGGCCGTCGCCTTCAACCAGCGCGAAATCTACCACCCGGCGCAGCAGCCGTCCGGCGATGCGCGGGGTGCCACGGGCGCGGCGGGCGATCTCGCGCGCGCCTTCGGGATCCGAGGGGATGCCCAGCAGGCGGGCGCCACGGGTGACGATCTGGTGCAATTCGTCTTCGGTGTAGAATTGCAGCCGCGTGGGGATGCCGAAGCGGTCGCGCAGCGGGGTCGTCAGCAACCCGAGCCGGGTGGTGGCGCCGACCAGGGTGAAGGGCTGAAGCTCGATCCGGACGGTGCGGGCGGCGGGGCCTTCGCCGATCACCAGATCCAGTTCGAAGTCCTCCAGCGCCGGGTAGAGCACCTCTTCCACCGCCGGGTTGAGCCGGTGGATCTCGTCGATGAAAAGGACATCGCGGCTTTCGAGGTTGGTCAGGATGGCGGCCAGATCGCCGGCCTTGGCCAGCACCGGGCCCGAGGTCATGCGGAAGTTCACCCCCAGCTCGCGGGCGATGATCTGGGCCAGCGTGGTCTTGCCGAGGCCGGGCGGGCCGTAGAACAGGGTGTGATCCATCGCCTCGCCGCGCTGGCGGGCGGACTGGATGAAGACATGCAGGTTGGCGCGCGCCTCAGCCTGGCCTGTGAATTCGTCCAGCGATTGCGGGCGCAGGGCGCGGTCGGCATCTTCGGGCCGGGGTTCGGGACGCAGGGTGGGATCCGGAGTCTGGGTCACGCGATCACTCCTTCGGGGCCAGCAGGCGCAGGGCGGCGCGGATCAAGGCGGTGGTATCGGCCTCGGGCGTCTCGCCACTGGCCTGGGCCACGGCAGAGGCGGCTTCGGACGGGCCATAGCCGAGGTTGGTCAGCGCCGAGAGTGCGTCGGCCTGCGCAGAAGCGTCGATGGACGGCGCGGGGGCTGCGGGCGCGGGGGTTTCCAGCACTGCCGTGTCTGCCGTGGAGGGCGCGGTGGCGGGCTGGGTGCCCGCGCCGCTCATCGCCATCACCGAAGGCGCCTTGTCCTTCAACTCGTTCACCACCCGTTGCGCAATTTTCGGGCCGACGCCTTGAGCGGCCTTGACCGCCGCCGCATCGCCAAGGGCAATGGCCCGGCTGACCCCGTCCGGGCCCAGCGTGCCGAGGATGGCCAGCGCCGCCTTGGCGCCCACCCCCTGCACGGTCAGCAGCAGGCGGTACCATTCCTTTTCCACAAGGCTTTCGAAGCCGAAAAGCTGCAGCAGATCCTCGCGTACCAGAAGATCGGTATAGAGCGACACGAAAGCCCCGCGCGCCGGAAGCGTCGCCAGCGTGCGATCAGAGCAATAGACCAGGTAGCCCACCCCGCCGACGTCGATCATCACGTGATCGCTGCCGCGATAGGCCAGTTGTCCCGACAGCCGCCCGATCATGCGGAGGCCCTGCGCAGCGCGGCCTCAAGCCGGCCCGCCGATTGCAGGTGATGGGCGTGACACAGCGCGATGGCCAGCGCATCGGCGGCATCGGGACCTTCGGGTTCCACGCCGGGGAAATGCAGCCGGATCATCGCGCCGATCTGGTCCTTGTGGGCGTGCCCAACACCGACCACCGCCTTTTTCACCGCGTTGGGGGCGTATTCGCCGATCGGCAACCCGGCTTGCGCCGGAACCAGAAGGGCGATCCCCCGCGCCTGCCCCAGCTTCAGCGTGCCCACCGGATCGCGGTTGACGAAGGTCTGTTCAACCGCCGCATGGGTCGGTGCATAGCACAACAGGATATCGGTCAGCTCGATATGCAGGCGCAGCAGGCGTTCGGCCAGACTGCCGTTGCCCGATACCAGCGTGCCGTTGGCCGCATGGCGGATCTTGGTTCCGTCAACGTCGATCACGCCCCAGCCGAGTCGCCTCAGCCCCGGATCGATCCCCAGAATGCGCATCTGCCTGCCTGCCCGTTGTTATTTTGGCACGCATAGCACGAAACAAGAACATCTGTAAAATGGATTGCCCGTGGGTTTCGACGCCAGGTAAATTTTCCGGCGCGGTCTGAAACCGACATCCTGGCCGGAATCGGGGCCTGAAAACGACATTCCGAGACCTGGAATTAAGTCCAGTTTTCAATGCTCTTGGCACCAGAAACACCCTTGCCATTTCTGCATGACGGACATGCGCGCTGCGCCAGTTGCCGGGGTGCGAAAGTTTTCCTATCTGGCGACTCGAGAACGATGAATTCCTCACCACTTTGAAAACTCTAGAAGGATGGTCTGTCATGGCCTACGTACACGCCCACGCCCTGCCGCAAGCTACCGGTTCGGTCTTTTCCCTGCCGGCACAACTGCTGACCCGTTTCCGGGCCTGGACTCAAACGCGCCAGACCCGCAATGCCCTGATGAAACTGTCGGCGCGTGAACTGGCCGATGTGGGCCTGACCTACGCCGATATCGAAAAGGTCGCGCGGAAAACCGTAAATGTGTGACCGGCGGCACCAACATCATTGCCGGAGACGGGCCGCGGGATAGATCCTCGCGGCCTTTTTCTTTGCCTCAGGCGGCGCGTTGCAGGGTCAGGGTCGTCCAGTCGCCTTCCACGTCGCGCTGGATCAGGGCAAAGCCCGCATCCTCATAGGCCTCGATCACTGCATCGGCCTGCGCGTTCAGGATCCCTGACAGGATCGCATGACCCCCCGCCGCCACGGCGCCCCCCATGTCCGGCGCCAGCGCCAGCAGGGGGCCCATCAGGATATTGGCAAAGACCAGATCGAAAGGCGCCTGCCCGGCCAGATCGGGATGATCGAAGCCGGCGGCCTCGACGCAGAGCACCCGGCCTTCCAGCCCGTTCGACGCCACATTCGCCGCCGCCACTTCGACCGCCACTTCGTCGATGTCCGAGGCCAGCACCGTGATCGGCCAGACCCGCGCCGCGGCCATGCCCAGAACGGCGGTGCCACAGCCGATATCGGCAACCTTCTGGCAGGTCACGCCCTGCTCCAGCAGCCGGTCCAGCGCCTTGAGACAGCCCAGCGTGGTGCCATGATGGCCGGTGCCGAAGGCCATGGCGGCCTCGATCAGCAGGCCGATCCGGCCCACGGGCAGCTTGTCGGCATCATGCGAGCCGTAGACGAAAAAGCGCCCGGCCTCGACCGGTGCCAGTTCGCGCTTCACCTTGGCCACCCAATCGGTTTCCGGCACTTCCGAGACGGTGAAGGGTCTGGCCCCGAAAGCCGCCGCCGCCAGCGCCAGCGCCACATCGTCGGGGGCCTCCAGGAAATAGGCGCCGACCTCCCACAGGCCCGAGCCGTCTTCCATCTCGAACACGCCGACGCCGGTGGGAATGGGATCGACGTCTTCCAGCATTTCTCCCAAGGCCTGGGCAGCATCGCGGCCCTTCAGGGTGGTCAGGGCGGAATAGGTGGTCATGGGGCGCTCCGGTGCGTTGGGGTCAGAGGGGCTATAGCGGGCGGGCCGGCACCCCTGCAACCCGCTGGCCGGGCGCCACATCGCGGTTGACAACGGACCCTGCGCCAACGACGGCGCCGTCCCCCACGGTCACGCCGGGCAGCAGGGTGACGCCGCCACAGATCCAGACGTCTTTCCCCAGTGTGACGGGCAAGGCCCGTTCGATTCCGTCCCGGCGGCGGTTAGGGTCGGGGTGATGCTCGGCGCAGTAGATCTGCACCCCCGGTCCCAGCATGGTGCCGGTGCCGATGCGGACCGACGCGCTGTCCAGAATGGTGCAGCCAGCGTTCATGTAGACCTGATCGGCCAGATGGATGTTGCGCCCGTAGGCGCAATGGAACGGGGCTTCGATGAAGACCTGCTCTCCGACCGCGGCGAACAGGCCACGCAGCAGCGGTGCCATCGCCCCGCGTTCGTCCGGCGGCAGGGTGGCGTGCTGATGACAGGCCCGGCGCGCGTCCTGGCGCAACGCTTCGAACGCCTCCGTCAGAGCGTCGTACCAGTCGCCATCCGCGACCCGCGCCAGCGGCGCTGCGTCAGACACCGGTGCCGATCGGACAGGTGACGCCGGTGCCGCCCAGACCGCAATAGCCGCCGGGGTTCTTGGCCAGATATTGCTGGTGATACTCCTCGGCATAATAGAACGCGGGCGCTGTCAGGATTTCGGTGGTGACGGCCCCGTATCCGGCCTTGGCAAATCGTGGCGCCACCGCTTCGCGGCTGGCCGTCGCCGCCGCTTGCTGGGCCGCCCCATAGGTGTAGATGCCCGAGCGATACTGGGTGCCCGTGTCGTTGCCCTGCCGCATGCCCTGCGTCGGATCATGACCCTCCCAGAACACTTGCAGCAGCGCCTCATAGCTGACCACGGCGGGATCGAAGATCAGCCGCACGACCTCGTTGTGGCCGGTCTGGCCGCTGCACACTTCCTGGTAGGTCGGGTTCGGAGTGTGGCCCGCCGCATAGCCGACCATGGTCAGCCAGACGCCTTCGGTCTGCCAGAACAGACGCTCGACACCCCAGAAACACCCCATGCCGAACATCGCCTCGGCCATGCCTTCGGGCACCGGCGCCTTCAGCGGGATGCCGGACAGGAAATGGGTCTGCGCCGTGGGGATCGGCGCGGCGCGCCCCGGCAATGCCGCCTCGGCGCTGACCATCTCGGACTTCTTGCGGAACAGGTTCATCATCGCGACCTCCCTTGGATCAGCCTGAAGGATAGGATGCCCGGCCCCAGCCGCCAAGCAGGCGCCGGTCACAGGGGCGTGTGCGTTCATTCTGCCGCCTGCGCCGCCCCGCGCCACCACGAAAAGACGGTTTCATTGCCCGGCGCGGGATGACGCGGGATCATCAGCGCCAGTGCCAGCGAGATCACCGCGATCCCCGCCGCGCAGACGAACACGGCACCGGGCGAGGCCAGCCACAGGTAGCCCAGCAGCGCCGGTAGGAACACCGCCGCGATATGGTTGATGGTGAAGGCCACCGCCGCCGTGGGCGCGATATCCCCCGGATCGGCGATCTTCTGGAAATAGGTCTTCAACGCGAAGGCCAGAGCGAAGAACAGATGGTCGATCACATACAGCGCTGCCGCCAGCACCACGCCCCAGCCGAACAGATAGATGCCGCCATAGGCCAGGAACACGACGATCAGCCCGACATATTCGAAGACCAGCGCGTTGCGCTCGCCGAACCGTCCGACGGCACGGCCCATCAGCGGCGCGAACAGCATGTTGGCCACGAAGTTGATCAGGAACAGCGCCGTGACCTCATGCACTTCGAAGCCAAAGCGCTCCACCATCATGAAGGCGGCGAAGACCACGAAGATCTGCCGCCGCGCCCCGGACATGAACTGCAAGGCGTAATACAGCCAATACCGCTTGCGCAGCACCACCTGCTTGAGCTGCGGATGCGGGGTCTCGAACTGCGGAAAGGCCAGCAGGCAGAACACCGCGATCCCGAAGGTCAGCCCGCCCGAGACCAGATAGACCGTGGCATAGTCCAGCGCGAAGGCCTTCCAGGTCAGCACCACCAACCCGTAAGCCCCCAGCGACGCCGCCGAGCCCACCGCCAGCAACCAGCCCAATACCTGCGGCGCCCGCGCCTTGGGCAGCCATTGCAGTTGCAGCGACTGGTTCACCGTCTCGAAATAGTGAAATCCGAAGGAACTCAGCAGGGTCACGCTCAGGATCCCGCCAAGGCTGGGAAACCAGGCGGTCACCGCCGTTGCCAGCCCCAGCACCGCCAGCGAGACGACGCCCAGCACCTGCTCGCGGATCACCAGGATCAGGGCAATCACCCCGATGGCCAGGAACCCGGGGATCTCCCGCACCGTGTGCAGCCAGCCGATATCGGCGCCGTCGAAATCCGCCACCTCGACCACGAAATTGTTCAGCAGCGCGCTCCAGGTGGCAAAGGCCAGCGGCATGGCAAAGGCCATCAGGATCAACAGCGCGGTCGGCCGCCGCCAGCGCGGCAAGCGATGCGCTTCGGACAGGGGGACAATGGTCAAACGCATGGCCGCCTCCTACGCCGAAACCCGGCTCCAGGCGAGTGTTTTGGCGCGCCGCCCCCGCGTCGGGCGCTTCCGCGCCTTTTTCTTGGCGAAAATACTCCCCCGCCGGAGGCGTCCTGCCCTCACAGGAAGCTCTGCGGGTCGATATCGATGCGCAGCCGCAGATCGCCCCGCAACGGAAACTGCCCGGCCCATTGCGCCACCGCTGCCTGCAAAGGCGCACTGCGCGCCGCCTTGACCAGCAGCCGCACCCGGTGCCGCCCGCGAATCCGCGCTATGGGCGCGGGTGCCGGCCCATACAGTTCCGCCCCGATGGCCGCCAGCGGTCCGTTCTGCCGGGCCAGCGCATTGCCCAGGTCGAACACCTGCGCCAGATCGGGCCCCGAGATCACGATCCCGGCCATGCGCCCAAAGGGCGGCATGGACAGCGCCCGGCGTTCCGCCGCCTCGGCCCGCCAGAACGACTCGTCGGCCCCCGACAGGATCGCCTTGATGACCGGATGCTCGGGCTGGAAGGTCTGCAACAGCGCCTGTCCCGGCCGGTCGGCGCGCCCAGCCCGGCCCGCCACCTGCCGGATCAACTGGAACGTCCGCTCCGCCGCCCGCAAGTCCGAGCCCTGAAGGCCAAGGTCGGCGTCGATCACCCCGACCAGTGTCAGCAGCGGGAAATTGTGCCCCTTGGCCACCAACTGGGTGCCGATGATGACATCGGCCTCGCCCGCCGCGATGGCACCGATCTGTTCCTTCAGCGCCCGCGCCGAGCCATAGAGATCCGACGACAGCACCGCCACACGAGCCTCGGGAAAGGCCGCAATGGCCTCTTCGGCCACCCGCTCGACCCCCGGACCCACCGCCGCCAGCTTGCCCTCGACCTTGCACGACGGGCAGGCGTCAGGCAGCGGGCGGCTTTCACCGCATTGATGGCAGATCAGCCGTTTCTGGAAGCGGTGTTCGACCATGCGCGCGTCGCAATGTTCGCATCCGATCTGCTGGCCGCAGGCCCGGCACAGGGTCACCGGGGCATAGCCGCGCCGGTTCAGGAACAGCAGCGCCTGTTCCCCGGCCGCCAGCCGCGCCTGCACCGCCTGCCGCAGGCTGGGCGACAGCCATGTGGAGGGCGCCAGATCCTCGGCCCGCATGTCGATCGCCGCCATCTCGGGCAGCACGGCGGCGCCGTAGCGGGCGGTCAGTACCAGCTTGTCGTATTTCCCGGTCTCGGCATTGACCCAGCTTTCCAGCGACGGCGTGGCCGAGGCCAGCACCACCCGCGCCCCACAGATCGCCGCCCGCAGCACCGCCATGTCGCGGGCCGAATAGATCGCGCCGTCCTCTTGCTTGTAAGACGTGTCGTGTTCCTCATCGACCACGATCAGCCCCAGATCGCGGAACGGCAAGAACAGGGCCGAGCGCGCGCCCACAACCAGTTGCGCACCGCCCTGCCCGACCATCTTCCAGCAGCGCCGCCGCTCGGTCTGGGTGATGCCGGAATGCCATTCGGCAGGCCTGGCGCCGAAGCGTTCCTCGACGCGGGTCAGGAATTCGGCCGTCAGCGCGATCTCGGGCAGCAGCACCAGCGCCTGCCGCCCGGCTTTCAGACAGGCGGCGACCGCTTCCAGATAGACCTCGGTCTTGCCCGAGCCGGTGACCCCTTGCAGCAGCGTCGTGCCATAGTCGGCCTCGGCCAGCCCGACCGAAAGCCGCGCCGCGGCATCGGCCTGATCGCCGGTCAGCGGCTTGCCCGGGCGGGCCGGGTCCAGCACCGGATAGGGCAGGTCGCGCGGGGTTTCGGTTTCTTCCAGAACGCCCTGTTTCACCAGCCCCTTGATGACCGAGCCGCTGACGCCTGCGGCCTGTGCAATCTCGCTCTGGGTCAGCGCGGCCCCGCCGAAATCCTCCATCGCGTCCAGCACCCGCGCGCGGGCATCGGTCATCCGGTCCGGTTCGCCATGGCCAAGCCGGTAGACCTTGCGGCGGCTTTCGGAATGTCCCAGCCCCGGCGCGCGGGTGGCCAGCGACAGCATCGCGTGCATCGGTGTCAGGGTATAGTCGCCGGCCCGCGTCAGGAAGGTCTGCATGTCTTCGGTCATCGGCGCCACGTCGAGCCGTCCGAAGATCGGGCGTACCTTGGCCAGGTCATAGCCGCCCTGCCCCGGCCCCCAGACCACGCCCAGAACCCGGCGCGGCCCCAGCGGCACCTCGACGAAATCGCCCACACTGCAGCCGCCCTCGGGCGCCTTGTAGTCCAGAAACCGGTCCAGCGGCTGGGTCGTCAGCACCGAAACCAGCGCGCCGGGGGGAAAGATGTCTTGCCGCGTCATGCACCATTCCTTAGCCCCGCCCGCACGGCGCGGAAAGCCCACATTGGCGCGACTGTGCCCGACAGGGACCAATGCCGAATCCCGGACAGGGAAAAGGCGGGACAGGGGATTCCGGGATGTGCTACCTTGCTGCAAAACAAGACGAGGCAGACACATGAGCACCGACCCCCAGGCCAGCGCCGATACGGCGCTGCGCGACCTTATCGTGGCCGATCCCGAACGCGTCCTGAACGACCCCCATATCCTGCAGGCCCTGCTGCGGGCCGAGGATCAGGCCCGTGGCGGCAATGTGGTGGACATGCGCGGCATGGCCATCTCGCGGCTGGAAGACCGGCTGGCGCGGCTGGAGCAGACCCACCAGTCGGTGATCACCGCCGCCTATGACAATGTGGCCACCACGGCGCAGGTGCACCGCGCCATCCTTGCCATGATCGAGCCGCTGGACTTCGATGCCTTCCTTGGCACGCTGGACACCACCGTCGCCGGAACCCTGCGCCTGCGCGCGGTGCGGCTGGCGCTGGAGAGCGAGGATCGCACCCCCGACAGCGATCTCAACCCGCTGACCGGCACGCTCAGCCTGCTGCCGCCGGGCTATCTGGACGGGTTCGTGACCGAGGGCCGCCGGATGCGCAACCGCCCGGTGATCCTGCGGCAGGTGGCGCAGGGTTCGGTGTCGGTCTATGGCACGGCTGCTGCCGACATCCGCTCCGAAGCGCTGGTCTGGCTGGATCTCGGCCCCGACCGGGTGCCGGGCCTGCTGGTGCTGGGCGCGCAGGAGCCCGAGCATTTTGCACCGGGACAGGCCACCGACCTTCTGGAACTGTTCGCGCGGATCTGCGGACGTCTGGTCCGGGGCTGGCTGGGGTGAGCCTGATCAGCGCCGGCGTTTCGGATCTCATCGCGACATGGCTGGACAGCCTGCGCGCGCTGGATGACGCCTCGCCGGCGACGATCACCGCCTATCAGGGCGATCTGCTGGGCTTTGCCGCCTTCATGGGAAGCTATCACGGCGCCGCCGCCAGCCCCGCCACCCTGCGCGGCACCGATCTGACCGCCATGCGGGCCTGGATGGCCCATGAACGCGCCCGTGGCCTGTCGGCCCGGTCGCTGGCCCGCGCCCTGTCAGCGGTCAAAAGCTTCTTTGGCTGGTGGGCGGAGCGGGACGGGTTCGATCCGTCGAACGTGCTGTCCACCCGATCCCCCCGCCACCGCCGCAAGCTGCCGCGCCCATTGGTCGAGGATGCGGCCAAATCGCTGATCTCGCAGGTGGAATTGCAGGCCCCACAGGACTGGGCCGCGGCCCGTGATGTGGCAGTGGTGACGTTGCTCTATGGCTGCGGGCTGCGCATCTCCGAGGCCCTGTCGCTGACCGGCCGCGATGCCCCCCTGCCCGAGATGCTGCGTGTGGTCGGCAAGGGCCGCAAGGAACGGCAGGTGCCGGTCCTGCCGGTGGCGCGTCAGGCGGTGGAACATTACCGCAGGCTCTGCCCCCAGGATCTGACCGCCGACGGACCGCTGTTCCGGGGCGTGCGCGGCGGCGCGCTGTCTGCCGGGACCATCCAGAAAGCGGTGCGCGCGGCGCGGCAGCAACTGGGCCTGCCCAGCACCGCCACCCCGCATGCATTGCGCCATTCCTTCGCGACGCATCTGCTGAACCGGGGCGGCGACCTGCGCACCATTCAGGAACTGCTGGGCCATGCCTCGCTGAACACCACCGAGGCCTATACGGCGGTCAATTCTGCGCGCCTGATGGATGTTTACCGAAAGTCGCATCCGCGCGCCTGAAGGGCACCGAGGCCGGAAAACGGTACCGCCCCCTAGCCGCGTTCGGTCAGCGTGCCGCGTCCATCAGGCGGCGCATCTCGCGAATGGCCGGTTCCAGCCCCAGGAAGATGGCCTCTCCGATCAGGAAATGGCCGATGTTCAACTCCATCACTTCGGGCAGCGCCGCAATGGGCTGCACGGTGTCATAGGTCAGCCCGTGACCGGCGTGAACCTCAAGCCCTAGCGCCTTGGCATAGGTCGCCATTTCGGTCAGCCGGGCCAGTTCCGCGTCGCGTTCGGCGATCCGGCCTTCGGCATGAAAATCGCAATAGGCGCCGGTGTGCAACTCGATGACCTCGGCACCGATCCGCTGCGCGGCCTCGATCTGGGCCGCGTCGGCGGCGATGAAGATCGACACCCGGCTGCCCGCAGCGCGCAGCGGCGCGATATACGCGGCCAGCCGCGCCTCTTCGCGCCGCACGTCCAGCCCGCCCTCGGTGGTGCGTTCCTCGCGCTTCTCGGGCACAATGCAGACCGCGTGCGGCTTGTGGCGCAGCGCGATGGCCTGCATTTCGACGGTCGCGGCCATCTCGAAGTTCAGCGGCACGGTCAGGCGATCGGCCAGTGCCGCGATGTCGGCATCCGAGATATGCCGGCGATCCTCGCGCAGATGCGCGGTGATGCCATCCGCGCCCGCCGCTTCCGCCAGAAGTGCTGCCCGCAGCGGATCGGGATAGGCACTACCGCGCGCGTTCCGCACGGTGGCCACATGGTCGATGTTCACGCCAAGGCGCAATGGGGTCCGGGACATGGGATCCTCCCTCTGGGTCGTGTTCCTTTTGCGGGAAATCGACCGCCTCTGAAAGACTAGAGTTGCCGGCGCGGCACGCCATAGACACGACGCGCGCGACGCTTCTGATAGGCCGCGATCACCGGGCGGGACAGGAAATAGGCCAGCAGTGCGGCGACCAGACCGGGGATCAGCCCGCCGACCAGATAGGGCAGGAACACGCCTTCGAAGAACAGCATCAGCCGGTCCCAATGCGGCTCGCCGCCGGTGACCGATAGGCGCAGGTTGGTCCACAGTTCGGAGAACGCCCGCGAGAAGGTCTTCAGCACCTGTGGCAGCGGCACCCGGGTTTCGGACCCGAAGATCAACTCTCCGGTCTCGATCGACAGGGCGGCGATCAGCGGAAAGGTCAGCGGGTTGCCCACGAAGGTGGACAGCAGCGCCGCCAGAACATTGGCGCGCAGCAGATAGGCCAGCCCGGCGGCAATGAACATATGCAGGCCGAAGAACGGCGTGAAGGTGACGAAGACCCCGGCGGCGATGCCGCGCGCGATGCGGGCGGGCGGATCGGGAAGGCGGCGCAACCGGTGCGAGATATAGCTGATGGCCCGGCTCCACCCCCCGCGGGGATAGACCGAATCCTGGGCTATTCGCCAGATGCTTCGCTTGTTCCGCCGTTTGAACACCAACAGACGGCACTCCCCAATCGTCTCAGACGGTCACGCATCGATCCCTGCGCGATACCGGGTGATGGCCGCGACGTTGCTTTCGGCTTCCAGCGCGGTCATGACCCTGTGCAGATGTTCGGTGTCGCTGAGTTCCACCTCCATCCGCATCCGATAGTAGTCCGGCTTTCGGTCCACGAAAACGAGATTCGAGATGTTGGCTTTCTGTTCCCCGATCAAGGTGCAGATCCGCCCCAGAACCCCGGCATCATTGCTGAGCGTGATGTCGAAGGCCGACGGGTGCACCGCCGCATGGGGACCGCTGTGCCAGCGCAGGTCGATCCAGCGATCCATCTCGTCCTCGAATTCCACCAGACAGGGGCAATCAATGGCATGTACGACGACGCCCCGGCCCGGCCGGGTGATGCCGACGATGCGTTCGCCCGGCACCGGCTGGCAGCAGGGGCCGCGATCCCAGTTCTGGTCGGGGCTCAGGCCGATGACCGCGCGCCGGGTCTCGATCTCGTCGCCGCGATATTCGCTCAACTCGGGATAGAGGATCTCGACGACGCGGCGGGCGACGATCTCGCCGCTGCCCAGACGCGCCAGAAGTTCTTCGGAGTCGCGGCCCAGTCCCAGCCGCTGCGCGGCGGTGGTCAGGGCCTTTTCGGTCACCCGCTTGTCGACCTGTTCGAAGGCCACGCGGGCCAGTTCGCGGCCCAGCTTGACAAAGCGTGACCGGTTCTCGGCGCGCAGCGCCCGGCGGATCGCGGATTTGGCCTTGCCGGTGACGGCGATGTCGATCCAGGTGGCTTGCGGGCTCTGGCCCTCGGCGGTGATGATCTCGATCGACTGGCCGTTGCGCAACTGCGTCCACAGCGGCACCCGCTGGCCATCGACCTTGGCGCCCACACAGGCCGAGCCGATGCGGGTGTGGATGGCAAAGGCGAAATCCAAGGGCGTCGCCCCGCGCGGCAGTTTCACCACATCGCCCTTGGGCGTGAAGCAGAACACCTTGTCGGGGTACATCTCCAGCTTCACCGCCTCGAAGAACTCGTCATCGTCGGCGGAGGCTTCGAAATGTTCGGCCAGTTGCGCGATCCACGACTGCGGATCCACGGCAAA
Source organism: Meridianimarinicoccus marinus (assembly GCF_040689105.1). Classification (NCBI taxonomy): domain Bacteria; kingdom Pseudomonadati; phylum Pseudomonadota; class Alphaproteobacteria; order Rhodobacterales; family Paracoccaceae; genus Meridianimarinicoccus; species Meridianimarinicoccus marinus. The sequence continues at coordinate 48,303 of NZ_JBFBVU010000001.1, read as the reverse complement.
GGGGTTCTCGGCGCGCTGACCGTCCTTGTAGGCCCAATGGGCGGCGACCCCGGCCTCGGCCACATCGTGCATCGCGCGGGTGCGGATCTGCACCTCGACGCGCTTGCCGTCGCGGCCCAGCACGGTGGTGTGCAGGCTGCGATAGCCGTTCTGCTTGGGCTGGCTGATGTAGTCCTTGAACCGGCTCGGCACCGCGCGCCAGCGGTGGTGGATCGCGCCCAGCACCCGGTAGCAATCCATCTCGTTGCTGGTGATGACGCGGAAACCATAGATGTCGGACAGGCGCGAGAAGCCGATTTCCTTCTGCTCCATCTTGCGCCAGATCGAATAGGGTTTCTTGGCGCGGCCGATGACCTCGGCCTCGATGCCGTTGTCGGTCAGTTCGGCGACCATGTCTTCGTAGATCTTCTCGATGACATTGCCGGCCTTTTCGCGCAGCTTCAGGAAGCGGCGGATGATGGCGGTGCGCTGTTCGGGGTTGAGCACCTGGAAGGCCAGATCCTCAAGCTCGTCCCGCATCCCCTGCATCCCCATGCGCCCGGCCAGCGGCGCATAGATGTCCATGGTCTCGCGCGATTTGCGCGCCTGCTTTTCCAGCGGCAGCGACTTGATGGTGCGCATGTTGTGCAGGCGGTCGAACATCTTGACCAGAACCACGCGCAGATCCTTGGAGGTGGCCATGAACAGCTTGCGGAAGTTCTCGGCCTGCTTGGTCTCGGTGGAACTGAGCTGCAGGTTGGTCAGCTTGGTGACGCCATCGACCAGACCGGCGATTTCTTCACCGAACATCTTGGAAATGTCGCCATGGGTGGCCTCGGTGTCCTCCACGGTGTCGTGCAGGATCGCGGTGATGATGGTGCTGTCGTCCAGATGCTGGCGGGCTAGCATGTCGGCGACGGCGACCGGATGCACGATGTAGGGCTCGCCCGAGCGGCGGAACTGCCCTTCGTGCACCTTGCGCGCATATTCATAGGCCAGACGCAGCTTGGCGGCATCCGTCCGGGGGTTGTATTCCTTGACGCGCGCGACAAGATCGTCGACCGGGATCAGACTTTCCTGCACGACGCGCGGTGTCCTGTTGTGAGTGTCAGCCGTTTTCCTGCGCTTGCATCAGCGCACGCAGAAGTTTTTCTTCCGACATGTCTTCTTCGGCGGGTTTGTCGGCCTCGACCCCCATCAGCAGCGACATCTGATCGTCTTCCGGCTCATCGACCTCGATCTGGGTCTGATGGCTTTCGATCATCCGCTCACGCAGGTCGTCGGTGTTTTGGGTTTCCTCGGCGATTTCGCGCAGGCTGACGACCGGGTTCTTGTCGTTGTCCCGATCGACGGTCAGCGGTGCACCGCTGGCGATTTCGCGGGCGCGATGCGCGGCGAGCATGACCAGTTCGAACCGGTTGGGAACTTTGTCAACGCAGTCTTCGACAGTGACGCGAGCCATCGGAATCTCCTCGGGGGCATTTCGGCAAGCCTGTAACCTATGCAAGATCGCAAGGGGTTGCAAGCGCAAAGGGACAGTCAGCCTGTCCAGCCGATTGGCGTGATCCCGGCCCTGCCCTGCGGGCCCAGATCGGCCAGCATTCGGGCCACGCTGCGCCCCAGAACCGGGTGTTGCCAGTCGGGGGCAATATCGTGCATGGGCACCAGCACGAAGCCACGGTCCTGAAGGCGCGGATGCGGCAGAACCAGCCGGTCCGGGGCGGCCCGGGCCTGCAAGTCCGGCGACAGGCCGGACCAGTAATCATAGGTGGCGCGATCCGGTAGGATGCTGTCGCCATATGCAAGTAGATCAAGATCGATGCCGCGGGCGCCCCAACGTTCAAGGCGGGTTCGCCCATAGCGGGTTTCAACCGCGTGCAATCGCGCCATGAGCGAGTTCGCGCTCAAACGAGACTTCACTTTTGCGACAGCGTTCACATAGTCCGGCCCGGCCCCAGCGGGGAAGCACGGAGTTTGATAACAATCACTTAGCGCCTCTAATTCCGTGAATCCACTTTCAATTTCCCGCAGCGCCGCTTGCAGGGTCTGCCGCGGGGACCCCGCGTTCGACGGCAGGTTGGCTCCGAGGGCGATGAAGATATTTGTGACGCTATTGTGAAGTTCGGCTTGCGGCGCTACCATTTTTCGCTACCTGTTCGGAGGGTGCCTTCGGACACCTGTTTCTGAATCGAAGTCACTATAGAAAATGCGGGCAGGCGACCAGCATCTGCCGTCCTGCATCAATTTGGGAAGGAACTATTATGTTCTATCGCGATGAACGGCTTGCCTTGTTCATTGATGGGTCGAATCTGTATGCAGCCGCCAAGTCCTTGGGCTTCGACATCGACTACAAGCTGCTGCGCCAGGAATTCATGCGCCGGGGGAAGCTTCTGAGAGCTTTCTACTATACCGCGCTTCTGGAAAACGACGAATATTCGCCGATCCGCCCGCTGGTGGACTGGCTGCACTACAACGGATTCTCCATGGTGACCAAGCCCGCCAAGGAGTACACCGACTCGATGGGCCGCCGGAAGGTCAAGGGCAACATGGACATCGAACTGACCGTCGATGCCCTGGAACTGGCCCCCCATGTGGATCACATCGTTCTGTTTTCCGGCGACGGCGATTTCCGGCCTCTGATCGAGGCGCTTCAGCGCAAGGGTGTGCGGGTGTCGGTGGTGTCGACGATCCGCTCGCAGCCGCCGATGATCTCGGACGACCTGCGCCGCCAGGCCGACAATTTCATCGAGTTGGACGAGCTGAAGGACGTGATCGGCCGCCCCCCGCGGGAACCGCGCGAGCCGCGCGAAACCGGCTTTCAGGAAACGTCGGAAGCCGAAGACGCCTGATCCGGCTTGCCAATCAGAAAACGCCCGGCATCCGCGCCGGGCGTTTGTCGTTTCGCGGCACCGCCGGTCAGTTGGAAATGCGTGCCTCCTCGACCGGATATCCAAGCCCGCCCTGGAAGTCATAGCCCAGGTGGCATTCGTTGCAGGCGGTCATCACGTCAAGCGCCATGGGCGCCCCGGAAGGCGCTACAGCCATATAGTACCAGTCCAGCGTTTCGGGCGAGGTTCCAGCCTCGACCTTCTGCATCAGGAACAGCGGCCCGGGCGTGACCTTGCCCGCCTCGCTGACCGCGAAGCTTTCCTTGGCAATCACCGTACCCGCCGGGATCACCGGATCCTCGGCGTATCGCATATAGGCTTCGGCCCCGACATCGTTGACATAAGTCACAAGGAACCGTTCGCTGTGAACGCCGGGCGCGGCCGGAAAGGCCGACGCAGCGGTCCAGTCGCGATAGTCGGCCACGAACTCGGCCGGGATCCAGCGTTTCGGGCCGCTGTCATACCCCGCCTTCAGCGCCCCGGCGATGCAGTCATAGACCGCCGCCGCTTCCTCGCCGGTCAGGTCATAGCCGGATTTCCCCGGATCGCAGTCCTGCGCCAAGGCGCTGCCGGCAAGCCCCAGCACCGCCAACCCCGCCCCTATCATCACTCTGGTCGTCTTCATTGGTCATCCTCCACTTTCCCTCTGGTCAAGGCTCTGCCCATGCGGCCGTTTCCGCAAGTCACGCCGGTTCACAACCTGTTGCCCCGCGGCCCGCGCGCGCGCCGCCCCGGCACCTGTCGTGCTGGACGCGCGCGTCGCACAAGCCTAAATGGATGGAAAACGGAGCCCGCGATGACCAAGCCCCCCCTGACCATCCTTCTGGCCGCACCGCGCGGGTTCTGCGCGGGCGTCGACCGCGCCATCAAGATCGTCGAAATGGCGTTGGAGAAATGGGGTGCCCCGGTCTATGTACGCCACGAGATCGTGCACAACAAATACGTGGTCGACGGGCTGCGCGCCAAAGGCGCGGTGTTCGTGGAAGAACTGGACGACTGCCCCGACGACCGCCCGGTGATCTTCTCGGCCCATGGCGTGCCGAAATCGGTGCCCGCTGCCGCCGCCAAGCGCGAGATGATCTATGTGGATGCCACCTGCCCCTTGGTCAGCAAGGTCCATATCGAAGCCGCCCGCCACGCCGAGACCGGGCTTCAGATCATCATGATCGGCCACGCCGGCCACCCCGAGACCATCGGCACCATGGGGCAACTGCCCGAGGGCGAGGTGCTGCTGGTGGAAAACGTCGAACAGGTGGCGCATGTGACCCCGCGCGATCCGGCGCAACTGGCCTTCGTGACCCAGACCACCCTGTCGGTGGATGACACCGTCGACATCATCGCCGCCCTGCGCGCCCGCTTCCCGGCCATCGTCGGGCCGCACAAGGAAGACATCTGTTATGCCACCACCAACCGGCAGGAAGCGGTGAAGGCCGCCGCTCCGCGCGCCGATGCGTTGCTGGTGGTGGGCGCACCGAATTCTTCCAACTCGAAACGGCTGGTGGATGTGGGGGCGCGCGCGGGCTGTGCCTATGCGCAGCTGGTGCAGCGCGGCGGCGACATCGACTGGCGCGCGCTGGACGGAATCCGCACGCTGGCGATCACCGCCGGGGCTTCGGCCCCCGAGGAACTGGTGACCGAGGTCATCGACGCTTTCCGCGACCGGTTCGACGTCACTGTCGAGCAGGTGGAAACCGCACGCGAGGATGTGGAATTCAAGGTGCCGCGCGTGCTGCGGGAACCTGCATGAGTGCCATCCCACGCTCTGCCCTGATCCTTGGGCTGGCCGGGGTGCTGCCTTTTGCCTGGGGCGCGCTGACCGAGATCTTCCCGGCGCTGTTCGACTGGGGCCAGTCCGCACTGGGCTCGCGCTTTGTCGGCCAATACGTGCTGGTGTTCTATGGCACCATCATCCTGTCGTTCATGTCGGGCGTGCTGTGGGGGTTTGCCACCCGTGCGCAAGGCGGCACTGCAACGCTGGGATATGGTCTCAGCACCTTGCCCGCGCTCTGGGCGTTCTTCTTCGTCGGCGGCGGGGCCGAACGCGCCACATGGTTCCTGATCGCGGGATATCTTGGCCTGCTGGGGCTGGATCACCTGTATGCCCGCTGGGGGCTGACGCCGGACTGGTGGACCAGCTTGCGCAACCTGCTGACCGCGCTGGTGCTGGCTTGCCTGACGCTGGGCCTGCTGTTTTGACCGGACCCGACCCGGAAACACTGGCGGTGTATGACGACAAGGCCGAAGACTACGGCACGCGCTTTTGCTGGGATAAACCCTATCCGCGCCTCGATGCCTTTCTGGACGGGGTTGCGCCGGGCGGGCGCATTCTGGATCTGGGCTGCGGCGTCGGCACCGCCTCTGCCCAGATGCGGGACCGGGGGTTCGACGTGGTGGCGCTGGATCCTTCCGAAGGCATGGCGCGGGTGGCACTGGACCGGCACGGGCTCGACGTGCTGCAAGGCGATTTCGACAAGGTGCCCGACCTGGGCCGGTTCGACGCGGTCTGGGCGCATTTCAGTCTGTTGCACGCCCCGCGCGCCGATCTGCCCCGCCACTTATCCGCGATCCACGCCGCCCTGCCGCCCCAAGGCCCCTTTCTTGTTGCCATGAAAACCGGTACCACCACGACCCGCGACCGGCTTGGCCGGCGCTATACCTATGTGACGGAGACCGAATTGACCGGCTTGCTGACAGACGCAGGATTTGCCCCGTCCGAGATCGCCCATGGCGCCGACGAAGGCCTCGATGGCACCGTCGCCCCCTGGATCATGGTGACCGCCCATGCCTGAGATCTTCGCCTATACCGACGGCGCCTGTTCCGGCAATCCCGGCCCCGGCGGCTGGGGCGCGCTGCTGATCGCCCGCGACGACGACACCGTGGTGCGCGAGCGGGAACTCTCCGGCGGCGAGGCCGACACCACCAACAACCGGATGGAGCTTCTGGCTGCGATCCACGCGCTGGAAGCCCTGTCGCGCCCGTCGAAGGTCACCGTGATCACCGACAGCGCTTATGTGAAGGGCGGCATCACCCAGTGGATGGTCGGCTGGAAGAAGAACGGCTGGAAGACCTCGACCCGCAAGCCGGTGAAGAACGAAGACCTCTGGCGCCGTCTCGACGAGGCCCGCAGCCGCCACGACGTGACATGGGAATGGGTCAAGGGCCATGCCGGGCATCCCGAGAACGAGCGCGCCGATGAATTGGCCCGTGCCGGCATGGCCCCCTACAAACCGGCCCGGAAGGCGCGGACGTGACGCCGCCGGCGCTGCTTGACCTGGCCTCGGTGGCGGTGTTTGCCCTGACCGGCGCGCTGGTGGCCAGCCGGGCGCAACTCGACATCGTGGGGTTCCTGTTCATCGCCTGCCTGACGGCGGTGGGCGGCGGCACCGTGCGCGACCTGCTGATCGGCCGCGACCCGGTGTTCTGGATTTCCTCGCCCAAGCCGATCCTCGTGGCCAGCGCGGCGGCGGTGCTGGTGTTCTTCACAGCCCATCTGCTGGAAAGCCGCTACAAGGTGCTGATCTGGCTGGATGCGCTGGCCCTGTCGGTGGCGGTGTCGGCCGGCATCGCGGCGGCCAAGGCCACCGGCCAGCCCACGCTGATCCTGCTGTTGATGGGCATCACCACCGGCTGCATGGGCGGGCTGCTGCGCGACGTGGTCTGCAACGAGGTGCCGCTGGTCCTGAAGGCCGGAGAGCTCTACGTCACCGCCGCCTTCGCAGGCGCGCTGGCCTCGGTGGTCACCGTGGAACTGGGCGGCACCGGCTGGGCGCCGCTGGTGGCCTGCACCGTGGTGACCTTCGCACTGCGGGCCGGGTCCATCGCCTTCGGCTGGCGCCTGCCGGCCTACAAGCCGCGTCCGCCCAAGGGACCCTAGGTCAACGCCTCTGGCAGGGGCGCGCCGCGCAGGAACTCATCGGCGCTCATGGCCCGCTTGCCCTGCCGTTGCGCTTCCAAAACCTCGATGGCCCCGCTCCCGCAAGCCACGGTGAAGCCGGACAGAACCTGCCCCGGCGCGCCGTGGCCCGCGACAACCCGGCTGCGCAACAACTTTACCCGCGCGCCCGCGACCTCGCACCAGGCACCGGGAAAGGGCGACAGCCCCCGGATCCGCCGATCCACCTCCGTCGCCGGACGGTGCCAGTCGATCCGCGCCTCGGCCTTGTCGATCTTGGCGGCATAGGTGACACCCGTGTCGGGCTGCGGTTCGGGCACCAGATCCGGCAGACGGTCCAAGGCCTCGACGATCAGCCGCGCCCCCATCTCCGAAAGTCGATCATGCAGATCCACCGTGGTTTCTTCGGCGCCGATGGGGGTGGCTTCGCGCAGCAGCACGGCGCCAGTGTCCAGCCCCGCGTCCATCTGCATGATGCAGATGCCGGTTTCCGCATCCCCGGACAGGATCGCCCGGTGGATCGGCGCCGCCCCGCGCCAGCGCGGCAGCAGCGAGGCATGGATGTTCAGGCAACCCAACCGCGGCGCGCCCAGCACCGCCTGCGGCAGGATCAGCCCGTAGGCCACCACGACCGCCACATCGGCGTTCAGCGCGGCAAACTCCGCCTGCGCCTCGCCCGCCCTCAGGCTGACCGGGTGGCGCACCTCCACCCCCATCTCCAGGGCCCGCGCATGAACCGGCGTGGGGCGATCCTTCTTGCCCCGGCCCGCCGGGCGCGGCGGCTGGCAATAGACGGCGGCGACCTCGTGCCCGGCGGCCACCAGCGCCTCCAGCACCGGCACCGAGAACTCCGGCGTTCCCATGAAGATCACCCGCATCCCAGTCTCCTATCCGGCGCGCTTGCCGGCCCGTTTCAACAGCATGGACCGTTTGGTCCGGCTCAGCCGGTCGAAATACATCCGCCCCGCCAGGTGATCGATCTGATGCTGGACCGAGGTGGCCCAGAGCCCCACGAAATCGCGCTCCTCAATCCCGCCTTCGGCATTCAGAAACCGCACCGTCACCGCGCGCGGCCGTGAAATCGTCGCCCAGAAACCGGGCAGATTGGGACTGGCCTCGTCATGCTGGCGCGGGTCGACGCTGGCATGCAGCACTTCGGGGTTGGCCATGCACACCGCCTGCCCACGCGCCTCCGAGGCATCCACCACCGCCAGCCGCTGCATCACCCCGATCTGGCAGGCCGCCAGCCCGACCCCGGGCATGGCGTCCATGGTCTCCACCATGTCGGCCCAGATCGCGCGCACCGCGTCGGTCACCTCGGGCACATCGGCACAGGGGGTGCGCAACCGCTTGTCCGGCCACATCACGAACGGTCTGACAGCCATGCGCCCCTTCCCTTTTTTCTTGTCAAAAATACTCACGGCCCGACGCGGGCCGCGCGCGCAGCGTCACAGCCGGGCGCGTTCCCGCTTCAGCTTGACCATCTTGCGGGTGATCAACTGCCGTTTCAGCGGCTTGAGATAGTCGATGAACAGCTTGCCATCCAGATGGTCGATCTCGTGCTGCACGCAGGTCGCCCACAGCCCGCCGAAATCGCGGGTCTGCTCGGCCCCGTCGCGGTCGATCCAGCGCACGGTGACCTCGGCGGGCCGCGTTACATCGGCGAATTGCTCGGGGATCGACAAGCAGCCTTCCTCATAGGTGTTCAGCTCGTCCGAGGCCGCCAGGACCTCGGGGTTGAACATCACCGTGGGCTGCGGTGCGGCACCTTCTTCCTTGACGCAATCCATCACGATCAGCCGTGTCAACTGGCCGATCTGCGGCGCGGCCAGACCGATGCCCGGCGCGTCATACATGGTTTCCAGCATGTCGTCGGCCAGCTGGCGCAACTCGTCCGACAGGTCGGCCACGGGGGCGGCCAGCTTTTTAAGGCGCGGGTCGGGGTGGATCAGGATCGGCTTGATGGTCATGACGCTCATTTAGGACAAGGTGCCCCGGCGTGCAATCGCCCTTGCGCCCGCGCGGCAGATCCCTAGCCTGCGCGCATCACCCGAACGCCGAGGATCCCATGCCAGACGACAATGCCTTCGACCCGCGTTTTGACACGCTCATCGACCGCCGCGGCACCCATTGCTCGAAGTGGGACGCGATGGAGGGCGCCTATGGCGTCTCCGCCGACGACGGGCTGGCGATGTGGGTGGCGGATATGGATTTCGCCTCTGCCGACCCGATCCAGGCGGCGGTGCGGCGCATGGCCGACCATGGCGTCTATGGATATTTCACCGACGACAGCGCATATCGCGCCGCGATCTGCTGGTGGATGGAAAATCGTCACGGCTGGACTATCGACCCGGCGTCGATCATGACCGCCCACGGCGTGTGCAACGGGGTCGGCCTATGCGTCGAGGTCTGGAGCGATCCGGGCGATGCGGTGATCCTGTTCACCCCGGTCTACCACGCCTTTGCCCGCATTATCGCCTCGGCCGGCCGCCAGGTCACCGAATGCCCGCTGGCCCTGGACAACGGCCAGTACGTCATGGATTTCGACGCCTACGAATCCCTTCTGACCGGCTGCGAAAAGATGCTGATCCTGTGTTCGCCGCACAATCCCGGCGGTCGCGTCTGGACGCGGGACGAGTTGCGGCAGGTGGCCGCCTTTGCCGAGAAACACGACCTTCTGGTGATCTCGGACGAGATCCACCACGATCTGGTGTTCCCCGGCGCCGAGCATGTCGCCTTCCCGCTGGCCGCGCCCGAGCTTCTGGATCGCACAGTGATGCTGACCGCAGCCTCCAAGACCTTCAACACCGCCGCTGCCGAAACCGGCAATGTCATCATCGCCAACCCCAAGCTGCGGGCCGAGTTTCATGCCCGTCAGCGCGGGCTCAGCCTGTCGCCCAACGCTTTCGGGCTCCACATGATCACGGCGGCCTACAGCCCCGAGGGCGCGGAATGGGTCGATGCGCTGGTGCCCTATCTGGATGAAAACCGCCGCATCTTCGATACTGGCGTCAATGCCATTCCGGGGCTGGTGTCGATGCCGATGCAGGCCACCTACCTCTCGTGGGTGGATTTCTCGGGCACCGGCATGACGCATGACGACTACACCGGCCGGGTCTTCAAGCAGGCCCGTATCGCGGCCAACAAGGGCACCACTTTCGGCACCGGCGGGGAAAGCTACCTGCGCTTCAACATCGGCACTCAACGTGCGCGGGTGGTTGAGGCGGTCGCGCGCCTTCAGGCAGCCTTTGACGATTTGCAATGAATGCTGCGCCGAGCGTCACAGATGTCCGGCCAGCGCCTCCAGATGCGGGATGAATTCGACACAGAAGATCAATTCGGTTGTGTCGGGATCGTAGAAGGCGTTGGCTTCCTCGCAGACCATGACCCAGACGTCGATGTCGCGCTTCAGGCCGAACAGCGCGTTGAACTCTTCCACTTCTGCGCCGATGACTTCCGCCATCCAGCCCTCGCTGCCGTCTTCGACATAAAGCAACAGTTGTCCCGGTCCGTCGGCGATTTCCTCCAGTGCGATACCCCAGCTTTCGGCGGCAAGGTCGAATTCCTCCACGCAGTAGTCGGCGCGTTCTTCCGGCAGCGCCAGATCGCGGGCCAGATCATCGCGCACCTCGGGGTTGGCGCCGTAGAACAGGCAGGTGGTGGTGTAGAACCGCTGTTCATCCACCCCGTGCACGTCCCACCAGGCGATCTCGTCGCCCGTCGCATCGCGCAGTTCCGCCTCGGCCAGAAACCCCAGCGCCGCGTCATAGGCGATGGCCTGCGCGCTGTCCTCCTCGAACAGCGCGTCGATCATCAGGATCGAGAACACATCCGCCGCGTCTTCTTCCTGCCCGAAGATCGGCAGCGCCAGCTGGTCGATCAGGGCATGGCCGATCTCGTGATAGAAGATGCTGATGAGATTGGCCTCGACGAAGGCCGCAACGGCCGAATCATCCGAATCCGCCGGCGCCGGCATTGGGCCAACCGCCGCCGAGGCCAGTGCCGCCGCTGCCAGCGCGGCCCGCATCAGGCCGCTCCCGGCGTCCGCACCCGTGGCCTCAGCACATGCGGCACATCGGGATCATAAAGGGCGCTGTCCTTGAAGTCGGAAACCTCGCCCAGAACCGGGCCGACCAGGATCAGCGCGGTGCGGGTGATCTTCTCGGCGCGCACCTTCTGCTGGATGTCCGCCAGCGTGCCGCGAATGAACATCTGGTCCGGCCAGCCGACGCGATAGGCCACCACCACCGGGCAATCGGCCCCATAGTGCGGCGTCAGCACCCGTTCGATCTCACGCAGGGCGCGCACGCCCAGATGGATCGCCAGCGTCGCGCCGGTGCGGGCGAAGTTTTCCAGCGTCTCGCGCGGGGGCATCGAGGTGGATTTCATCGACACCCGCGTCAGAACGATGGATTGCGCCACTTCCGGCACCGTCAACTCCTGCCCCAGCGCCGCAGCCGCCGCAGCATAGGCAGGCACGCCGGGGATCACCTGATAGTCGATACCATCGGCGCGCAGGCGCCGGATCTGCTCGGCAATCGCGCCGTAAAGCGACGGGTCGCCGGAATGCACCCGCGCCACGTCCTGCCCCTTGGCGTGGGCCACGACGATCTCGGCATGGGTGTCGTCCAGCGTCATCGGTGCGGTGTCCAGAACCCGCGCCCCTTCTGGGGCATTGGCCACAACCTCGGCCGGCACCAGAGAGCCTGCGTAGAGGCACACCGGGCAGGCGGCGATCAGGCGTTGCGCCTTCAGCGTCAGCAGCTCCGGGTCGCCCGGCCCCGCGCCAATGAAATAGACGGTCATCTGTCAGTTCTCCCGGCCAAAGGGCCTGCGCGGACGGCGGACGCGGCGCTCAGATCGCCTTGGCGCGCGCTTCGTCCATGTAGATCTCGCGCAGGCGCTTCGCGATCGGCCCCGGCGCGCCATCGCCCAGCGTGGCACCGTCGATCTCGACCACCGGGGTCACGAAGGTCGTGGCCGAGGTGATGAAGGCTTCGGCGGCGTTCTGGGCTTCCTCGATGGTGAAGGGGCGTTCCTCGACCACCATCTGCGCCTCTTCAGCCATGCGCAGAACGGCAGCGCGGGTGATCCCGTGCAGGATGGCGTTGGACAGTTGCCGGGTGACGATCTTGCCGTCCCTGGTGACGATATAGGCGTTGTTCGAGGTGCCCTCGGTCACCACGCCCTCTTCCACCATCCAGGCATCATCCGCCCCGGCGGCCTTGGCCATCATCTTGCCCATCGACGGGTACAGAAGCTGCACCGTTTTGATGTCGCGGCGGCCCCAGCGCTGATCCTCGATCGAGATCACCTTCAGGCCGGTTTCGGCCTTGGGCGAGCCCGAGATGTTCATCACCAGGGTGAACAGCACGATGGTGGGCTTCGGGTTGGCGGGATAGGCGAAATCGCGATCTGCTGCCCCACGGGTGATTTGCAGGTACACGCCGCCCTCTTCCAGACCGTTGCGGGCGATCAACTCGCGATTGATTTCCAGCAGTTCCTCGAACGTGACCGGATTGGGCATGTCCAACTCGTCCAGCGAGCGTTGCAGCCGCTTGGCATGACCATCGAAATCCACCAGCTTGCCATTGAGCACCGAGGTGACTTCATACACCCCATCTGCGAACAGGAACCCGCGGTCGAAAACCGAGATCTTCGCGTCTTCTTCGGGCAGGTATTCGCCGTTGACATAGACGATGCGACTCATGGGGTCCTCCGGGATCTGTGTGGGCCGTTGCGTCGGGTTACCGTGGCAGCGCCACAGCGTCCAGCCCTTGCAGAGCGCGAAGCGGCCGCTGCGCGGTCACAGCGCCCCGACCCAGGCCGCGATCCGCTCGGACGGCTCCACGCCCACGTGGCGGGCCACCTCGCCACCCCGACAGAAGGCGACCATCGTCGGCAGACCCTCGATGCGAAACCGCCATTCCGAGGCCGGGCTGGTCTCGGTGTTCAGCCGCACCATCCGGGCCCGCCCCTGCACCGCCTGCGCGGCCGAGGCGAATTGTGTCTGCATCGTCGCGCAGGGGCGGCACCATGGCGCCCAGAAATCCACCACGATCGGCAGGGTGTCGCGGCGCACGGCACGCTCCAGCGTGCTCAGATCGACCTCGCGCACGCCGTCGGGCATCAGCGGATCACCGCACAGGATACAGGTGGGGGCACGTCCAAGTGCGGAAGCGGACAGCCTGTTCAAATGGCTGCAACTCAGACAGGTCAGGTGCATCAAATCCGGCATGAAATTGTCCTTGGGTCAATCTCTTACGTAGATGCGAATTGGTACGCCCCGTTCAATCGCGCTTAGGTATTGTTGGGCTATCCATTGGAATAGTCCCGGCGGGGCTGGGCCGGGTTCGGACCCTGTTTCGACCTTCAACTTAAACGGGTGACGCGAAACGGTCCCGGGCCGCCGTCACCTCGGCCCGCGTCACGCATGTTTCCAGATGATCGTTGACCAGCCCCATCGCCTGCATGAAGGCAAAGGCGGTGGTCGGGCCGACGAACTTCCAGCCCCGCGCCTTCAGTGCCTTCGACAGCGCCACCGACGCCGGACATGTGGTCACCGTTTGCGGCGGCCAGACCTCGGCGCGGGGCGGTTCGAACCGCCAGAAAAAGGCGGCAAGGCTGCCTTCGGTCGCCTCCATCTCGCAGGCGCGGGCGGCATTGATGATGACCGCCTCGATCTTGCCGCGATGGCGGATGATGCCCGCGTCGCCCATCAGACGCGCGACCTCGGCGGGGCCATAGTCGGCCATCTGGTGAAAGTCGAACCCGTCGAAAGCGGCGCGGAAATTCTCGCGCTTGTTCAGGATGGTGCGCCAGCTCAGCCCGGACTGGAAGCTCTCAAGGCACAGCTTTTCGAACAGCCGCCGGTCGTCTTCCACCGGAAAGCCCCATTCCCGGTCATGATAGGGGAAAAATTCGGCCACCGTGCCGCACCAGCCGCAGCGGGGATGGCCATCGGGGCCGGAAACGGTCTGGGGCATGACACCTCGCGCAGAACTATCGGGATCGGATGCATCCTGCGGTGCCACGCGACCCACTGCAAGCGGCTTCAGATCTCTGCCGACATCTTCCGTGCCACCGCAGCGAAACCATGCGCCTCCACCACCGCCTCGCGCACCAGCCAGTCAAAATGCCGGGTCAGGCTGCGCATCCGGTCCCGCTCGCGGAACGCCAGATAGAACCGGCCTACATATATAACCGCCAGTCCGGGACCGAAGATGGTCATCGGGGCGCTGAACACCCGGCGGGCGTCGAAGAGATACACCCGCAGCGACGGATACAGCGTGTCGCAGCGGTCCGCCATATGCGTCAGCAGATCCCGGCGCAGACCCGGCGCCAGCCCCGAATAATAACCGGTGCCGCTGGCAAGGCTGCGCAACTCGTGCTCGGGGAGCGCGATTTCATAGTCCGAGCCGGTCTCCTCGGCCCAGGTCAGGAATTCCGAGGCGATCCGCACGGCCTGGTCCGGGGTCTTGCCCATCTGGGTGTCGTATTCCCAGCGCAGCACGGCTTCGGTCTTGAGCATGTCCGGCAGGGTGGCGGGCACATGGCGGATCTTGAAGCCGCGCGCCTCGCGATGCCACGCCATGATCTGATCGTCCGCGACCGAGCGTTCCGCCCCGGTCATCGCCATCGCCGCATCCAGCAGATCGCCGGGGCGTTCGGGATGATCACTCAGCCCCAGCAGCCAGTCGCAACTGACCCGCAGCACCGCCGCCAGATCGGCCAGCAGCGCGCCCGAGGGCAAGCGCGCCTCCCCCGCCTGCAACAATTGCCCGATGGTGGACCGATCCGCCGAGACCGCCCGCGCCAGCGACGAGCGGTTCAGACCGTCGCGCGCCATGGCCTCTTGCAGGCGGGTGCGGAACAGGGCGGCGCGGTCGCGTTTGTCCATTTTCCTCAACCTTGGTGATTTCTGTCACCATCTTGAGGATTTTGCAGACATCCGCAAGAATTCCCCACGGCCCTGTCCCGCGCTACTCTGGCCCTGTCTTTGGCGTCAAGAGGTTCCCTGTGTCCGACACCCCCCTGCGCACCCTGGCGAAAACCCTGACATGGCAAGGACTTGGCCTGCTGACCATGACCCTGATCGGTTTGGCCATCACCGGCTCGGTCTCGGCCGGCGGCACCATCGCGCTGATCGGCGCCGGGGTCGGCGCGGTGTGCTACGTGCTGCACGAACGGCTGTGGGCGCGGGTGCGCTGGGGCCGCAGGCAGGGGCGACTGGAGTCCGGGTCTCAGCCTTGCAACATTGCCCCGATCTCGTCCAGAAGCGCCTGAATTTCCTGCGCGGCGGGACCCGAGGCCGCCTTCTCGGTCACCCCGGTGCCTTCGCCCAGAACCTCGGCAAAGATCACGCGGTTGGCGATGGCGGTTTCGGCGCGCGGCGCCGACAGGGCGCTCAACTCCTCCGAGACTTCCGCCGTCAGCCGTGCCCTTGCGGCGGCGCGGTTCAGCACCAGCATCACCGGGCGGTCCACCCGTTCGGCCAGTTCCAGAATGCTTTCGGTGGCCCACAGGTCCACATGGCTGGTCGCCACCGGCACCAGCACCAGATCGCTTTCGCGCAGCGCCGGGCGCAGGTCGCTGTCGATCTTGGGCGGCGTGTCGATGATGACGAAATCGTTGCGGTCGCGCATCTTCTCGGCCTCATAGCCGACGCCCCAGGCACTGGCGGTGCCGAAGTCCAGCCCGGCTTCACCGCCCCGCGCCTCGCGCCGGGTCATGAACCAGCGCCCCAGCGAGCCCTGCGGATCGGTGTCGATCACCGCCACGCTGTGCCCGCGCCCCACCAGCGCAATGGCCAGATTGGCCGCCAGCGTGGTCTTGCCCGACCCGCCCTTCTGCTGCGCCACCGTAATGACCGTTCCTGTCATGCCAGCCCCCCTGATCCCCGGCCCTGTCTGCGCGGGCCTTTCCTCAATGCTTAGGGACAGAAACCGCACAGGTCTACCCTGACGGAAGCCGCGCCCCGCCTGCGCCCCGCGACATGTCATGTTTTCAGCGCCGCGCTGTCATACCGCGGACACATTGGGCACTTATCCCCATCAGACCGCAACGAAGGAACCGGGATGTCCGCCCCACTGCCCCCCTTGCGCCTGACCGGAGGTCTCAGCCTGCGCGACGGCGTGCTCGCCCCCCGCTCCATCGCCCTGTCCGGTGGCCGCTTTGCCAAGGGGCCGTTCCCGGCGGTGGACATGCGCGGCTTCTACCTGCTGCCGGGGATCGTGGATCTGCAAGGCCTGCTGGGGCCCGGCCCATCGGCCACCAGCGGCCCCGACCCCGAGCAGATCGACCGCGACAGCGCCGCCTGCGGGATCACCACCCGCTGCGTCACCCTGCCCTGGTCATGGGAAGGGCCCTGCCAAAGCCCCAAGGCCACCGCCGCCTTCGCCCGCACCCTTGCGGCCCGGCGCGGCCGCCTGCGCACCGATCTGCACCTGCATCTGGCCGCCGACCGCCTGATGGTGCCCGCCGAGGCTGCGCTGCTGGATCTGGCCCGCACCATCGGAGTGCGTCAGGTCAGCTTCTCCAACACCGCCGAGGAGGCCGCCGAGATGCGCCTTTCCCGACCCGAGGCCTTCGCGCAACTGGCCTGGACCCGTGCCCTGCCCGTCGCTGATCTCTCCGCCGCGCTGGACCGGGCGCTGACCCATGCCCCCGCGATGCCGCGCCACCTGTGCCGGCTGGCCGAGGCCTTCGACCGGCTGGGGGTGATCTATGGCTCCAGCGGCGACGACAGCGCCGAGACGCGCGAGCATTACTCGATGATCGGCGCGCGGGTCTGTTACGCGCCGGGTACTGCCCGCGTGGCCGCCGCCGCCCGCGCCGTGGGCGATCCGGTGGTGGCCGACGCCGCGGGGCTGCTGTTCCCGGACCCCGCACGCCGGACGCCGCCGGTGGCCGACCTGCTGGATGCGGGGTTGTGCTCGGCGCTGGCGGGCGGGCGTCACCCGGCGGCGCTGGCGCAGGCGGCGTTTCACCTGGCCGACAGCGGGCGGCTGCCACTGGAGCGCGCCTGGGCGCTGATCTCGAAAACCCCGGCCGAGATCCTGCGCCTGCCCGACCGCGGCATCATTGCGCCCGGCAAACGCGCCGATCTGACCGTCGTCAACGCCGACACCCGGCAGGTCGAGGCCACAATCTGCGCCGGCCGCATCAGCTTTCTGACAGGAGAGGCCGCCACGCGGTTCCTGGGCGCCGAGGTGCATCGCGGGATGGCGGCGGAGTAAGGCGGTCGAGGGCTTGGCGGTCCGTGCCGCCGCCGACCTCATGGGAGGCCGGCGATCTGTCGCAAGATCACCATGACTTCGCGACGGGCCCGACCGAGGACGGAATCGAGACAGATGGACCCGTTACACCCCGGTGTGGTCGATACCCCGCTGAAAAAACGGCAGCCCGAAGTTCAAGGCCGCATCCGCAACCGTCACGCCCGGCGGCCCCGCCGGGCAGCCCCCACCCGCCGCCAGCCGGGGGCTTCGCCCTCACCTCGGACAGGTGCCGCCTTTGGGGATTGGGGGATGCGCTTGGGATGGATGTCCAAGATGCGATGTATCGGACCAGGACCCACTACGGCCTTATTCGACACCAGATATTTTGCTGCTACCGATATTTTTTCCCGACGCATCCGGCTCTAAGTTGACGAACATGCCAAACCTTATTCCGTTCTCCAAGAAATTTCCGGCGCCAAGTGTTCAGGATGGGATTCATAAAACTCTTGGATTTCCAAGATGGACCTTCGGTAAGAGCGGCCATCATCTTCTCCAGGAACCTCAACCATTGAAACTATATCTTCCAATTTATTCTCGCGGTCGAAAGCCACTTCTTGAGGCATTAAGTTGGTCGCAATCAAGTCGACATAGCATCCGTAGTCTATCTTGTAGTGGTAGTATCTAGTCCCTGCACGATCACGTGATGAAACGTTCTTCTGCCTGAGGTGGATTAGGCGTCTATCGAACAAAAGGTCTACATTTCTATCCTTGCTTCCAGCCTCAAGGAGAAATGCGTTTGTCTTTTTTTGCCTGATCGACTTGTCAACGATGAATTGCAAAAGGTCTCGAAGTGCAGGGTTCGCATCGACTTGGGAGCTTTTGTCATCTTGATAGTATTTATGGCCAGCGGTTCGAACAATGGGGATATCTATCCTTTTCCCATATGCCATCTGGGCACACGAAGAGACAATGTGCAGAGCGTCGCGCGGCACACCCTCGCAGGATTTTACAAATTCCTCAAATGAGGTTTTTTGATTGAATGCCGCGCGATATAATTCATTTGAATCTTTGGGTTCCGCCCAACCCTTTTCCCGGCAGTAGCTAAGGACGTGTTTGAAAAGAAACTCCTTAAAAAAGGCGACGCTTCGGTCCTTGTCGTTGTCAAAGAGCAAAAACTCATCGAGCCGCACGTTATTGCGAACGTCAGCCGTCGGCTCCAAGCCGATGGAATTGTCGGCGCCCGATTCTAGAAGGAACTTCGTGCGATGTTCTATCGCGCCGATCTTCACTGTGATGTTAGGTATTGTGAAAAATGCCCGTCGAAGCATGTCCGCAAGAAAAGGTTGAACTTCTTGAGGAAGGGAACTCCACTCGTCTAAGATCACCCAGATTCTGTTCGCTGGAATTGCATTGCATAGATCACGCAACGCACTACTTAGATTAGGAAATCTGACTGCAAGCCTTTCTACTCCAGTTTTCTGAAGTTTCACGGAGTCAGTCTTCATTCCGCCTGAAGATCTATTTACTGAAGCATCGCCGCCGGGCATCAGGCCTTTGAGTTTGGCAGCTAGATTGATCGAGGATGATGTCGTGTTCTCCGACTTATCCTCATAGGTCGCAGTTGTTTCGCCAGTAACACGAACCTGGGCACACGCGTTGTTGAATGCCTCTAGTTTGCTGTCAACTAGCGTAAGATTGACTTCGGGCGTAGAAAGCAAATAATCCAGAATTCCATCTTGTATAAACGCCAGAGTATCCAAGAGAAGGCGGGTTGTTCTATCCGTGACGGGCAAGGAAGGGTCGGAATACATTGATCCGTCAGACCCGAGGCTTCTCATATCAACAAAAAGCGCACAATCTCCTTCATCAAGCTGAGTAGAGTATAGGAAACGCAACGCATGCGTTTTCCCGGTGCCACGTCTGCCGAAGATCACCTGATGATCCTCTGTCGCAAGCAAATCTTGCAGTGGGCCAACTGAAGAAAAAGATTCTACAACTTGGTCTGGGGCTAGACGTTCCGCACGCCCCTTGAGCCTAATAAGCGTTCTCAAAGCGATGTCTGAATCGAAATCCTGTTTCAAGGACGTACTCCAATATTATATTGACCCTATGATTTCTGCACTATGAACAAGTCCTTCTGGCAGGGCAATCTCCTGTGCTCTGCGCATCTGCCATTGCGGACACAAATACCGTTTGAGTTGGCGACTGAGGTGCCCGATATGTGGTTGACTCGCCTACCAGCATTCGCTGCGGCACGCACACAGGACAGCAAAGGGCTGCAAGCGGTCGTTCACTGTGCCTGGAATCATGGTCGGCTTCGAGCCGGACGCCCCCACCCCCCCCTCACGCCCCACAACCTGTTCCCTCTGGAATCTCCCGCCAGATCGGCTATGTCAGGGCAGATTTGCGGCTGCAGCCTCCGCACCCCCTCTCAGGACTGACCCGACGCCGATGACCGAGCTTTCAAAGATCCGCAACTTCTCCATCGTGGCCCATATCGACCACGGCAAATCGACCCTTGCCGACCGGCTCATCCAGATGACCGGCACGGTGGCCGAACGCGACATGCAGGAGCAGCTTCTCGACAGCATGGATATCGAGCGCGAGCGCGGCATCACCATCAAGGCCAACACCGTGCGCATCGAATACCCCGCACAGGACGGCCAGACCTATGTTCTGAACCTGATCGACACGCCGGGCCATGTGGATTTCGGCTATGAGGTCAGCCGCTCGATGCGGGCCGTCGAAGGCTCGCTGCTGGTGGTGGATGCCTCGCAAGGGGTCGAGGCGCAGACGCTGGCCAATGTCTATCAGGCGATCGAGGCGGATCACGAGATCGTGCCGGTGCTCAACAAGGTCGACCTGCCGGCGGCCGAACCCGACCGCGTGCGCGAGCAGATCGAGGATGTCATCGGGATCGAGGCCCATGACGCGGTGGAAATCTCGGCCAAGACCGGCCTCGGCATCCCCGACGTTCTGGAGGCCATCGTCCAGCGCCTGCCCGCCCCCAAGGGCGACCGCGACGCGCCGCTGAAGGCGATGCTGGTGGACAGCTATTACGACGCCTACCTCGGCGTTGTTGTCATCATCCGGGTCATCGACGGCGTGATCAGGAAGGGCGACCGCATCCGCATGATGCGCACCGGGGGCACCTATGGCATTGACCGGCTGGGCGTCTTCAAGCCGGCCATGCAGAACATCGCCGAACTGGGTCCGGGCGAGATCGGCTTCCTGACCGCCTCGATCAAGCAGGTGCGCGACACCCGCGTCGGCGACACCATCACCCACGAGAAGAAGCAATGCGCCACCCCGCTGCCCGGCTTCAAACCGGCGCAACCGGTGGTCTTCTGCGGCCTGTTCCCGGTGGACAGCTCGGAATTCGAGGACCTGCGCACCGCGATCGAGAAACTGGCCCTGAACGACGCCTCCTTCAGCTACGAGATGGAGACCTCCGCCGCCCTCGGCTTCGGCTTCCGCTGCGGCTTCCTCGGCCTGTTGCACCTCGAGGTCATCCGCGACCGGATCGAGCGTGAATATGACATCGAGCTGATCACCACCGCGCCCTCGGTGGTCTACCACATCTACACCCGCGACGGCGCGATGAGCGAGTTGCACAACCCCGCCGACATGCCCGACCCGGCCACCATCGACCACATCGAGGAGCCGCGCATCAAGGCCACCATCCTGGTGCCCGACGAATACCTCGGCGATGTGCTGAAGCTGTGCCAGGACCGGCGCGGCATCCAGCTGGACCTGACCTATGCCGGCTCCCGCGCCATGGCGGTCTATGACCTGCCCCTGAACGAGGTGGTCTTCGACTTCTACGACCGCCTGAAATCGGTGACCAAGGGCTATGCCTCCTTCGACTACCAGCTGGAAGGCTACCGCCAGGACACCCTCGTCAAGATGCAAGTGCTGGTGAACGACGAGCCCGTCGACGCCCTGTCGATGATGGTCCACCGCGACCGCGCCGAGACCCGGGGCCGCGCCATGTGCGAAAAGCTCAAAGAGCTGATCCCCCGCCACATGTTCAAGATCCCGATCCAGGCCGCCATCGGCGGCCGCGTCATCGCCCGCGAGACCCTGTCCGCCATGCGCAAGGACGTGACCGCCAAATGCTACGGCGGCGACGCGACGCGGAAGCGCAAGCTGCTGGACAAGCAGAAGGCGGGCAAGAAGAAGATGCGCCAGTTCGGGAAAGTGGAGATCCCGCAGCAGGCGTTCATTTCGGCGTTGAAGATGGATGAGTGAGCACTTTTGGGTAAAAGCATGTGGCTAAAGAAATTTTGTGACGCTGATCACCTTCCTTCGATTTCCGGCAAGCTTCGACTTGGTACGTTACACGAGTATCGAAAAATCGAGCGGCCTGAACTCCGTGACCCAAAGGAAGGAACACATGAGTGGGTTATAGACTTTCATACGGGCGTTCGGGCGGACATCAAATGGCTGAGTGAAATTTCCCTTGGTGCAATCAACTCTCCACCCTTCGGCCAACTAAGCACACAAGCAATCGTAGGAACCACCATCACCGTTGACCTTGGTGACTATGGGATTAGGGGAACGTTGTCCGTTTACATTGATCAACTACATATTTCCGAAGAAAATGGCAACGATTTCACGGCAACGGGCTTGCTGAAATTCCACTTCAGCAGGCACAATTCTATGATTCTCTGCATGAGCTGGGTAGACGATCCAAGTGCTCATCTCTTCGAAGACTATAACTCAAGTTGGTCCATTGAATTGAAAAAGCGCGACGAATTTGCAGGCTGGATGTGTAGGCACATCAACCAACACATGAGTCTCTTGCAATTTGACGAAAGGTCACTCAACCTTTTGTCGCTCGGACAATCATCCGCTATTAGGGTTACTTGCTCCAACAACCCTGTCGAATATAGAGATCGAAAAATTGAGGTTAAGAATAGGACAGATTTAAACCGCGAAATGATAGTTAGCCTTCTACGCAACGCCGAATTTGTTAAAGATAGAAAGTTCGAGGCAGAACAAGAGTACCGGTTTGTATTTGACTTTGATGCCCCAAGCAACCGCGGGGGAAACCAGAGAACACGCCTTGATACGCGCGAAAGTCCGTACTTCCTTCCTATCAGTACGTTCGGCACATCGTTTTCACCCACATTTTCAAGGAAAAACAACGAAGAATAGTTTGATCCACATCAACCCCACACCATTCAAACATCCATATGCTTGCAGACGACTCAAACCCGGGGACCCCCCATGTTCCGCCTCGCCCTGCTTCTGCACATCGTCATCGGCGCCACCCTTGCGGGCACGGTCATCGTCGTTGCCCTTGTGCTGGGCTATGACACGCTGACCCCGATCCTGATCGCCGCCGGACTCGGCTTTCTTGCCGCCATCCCCGCCAGTATCGTCGTGGCCCGCGCCCTGTCCTGAGACCCCCTGGAATGCGGTCGCCCCTGGTACGGCGGCAATCCCGCCCGGCACCCGTCCGTTGCGGCCTGCAACAGGGCCGTTCAGCGGGTATGCACGCAACCGGCACACGCCTCGCACCACAGTCTGCAAGACGTCTGGGGCTCCGCCCGTTCGCGCCTCAAACGCTCCCCCGGAGCGTTTGCGGGACGGCGCTCACTCTTGTCGAAAATACTCCCGCCGGAGGCACCCGGCCTCTGCCAGATGCGCCCCGGCGGGATCGCTTAAGCCTCCGCCGCGTCCGGGTGGTGGTACAGGAAATGCCGCAGGGTCGCCATCAGCGCCCGTGCGTGATCCGTGTCGCCCGCCTTCAGCGCGGCCTGCACATCCTCGGTGATCTTCTGCTTCACCCCCTGCGGCCCGCCGTGGTGGTGCATGGCGTATTCGCCCTCCAGCGCGGCGGTCAGGATGTCGGTGTGATCGTGCTCGGCCAGCGCGTCGATCTCGTCGCGGGTCAAACAGGTCATGTCTTCGATGTCGTCGAGGGAAATCATGGCAGCCTCCTCTTCCTCCGTCTCCCAGTGTACCAGCCTGGCGCCCGGCCCGCGTTGATGCCGGTCAAACCGGCGCCGGTCCAATTGTCCCGGCCCGACACAGCGCCCTTGCCTTTCCCGGCCCAGCGCGGCACGGCCCCGGTATCCCCGGCCCCGAAAGGACCCGCCCATGCCCTGCCCGCTTTGTTCCGCCGACACCGATCTGACCCCGCATGTGCCCGGCCCCGAGGGCACGCCGTTCCAGGCGGTCGCCCTCTGCGCCCCCTGCCTTGCCCAGATCACCGGCACCGACGCGCCGGACCCGGCCCATTGGCGCGCCCTGCCCACCGCCATGTGGTCCGACGACCCGGCGGTCCAGGTGCTGGCCTGGCGGATGCTGGACCGGCTCAAGGCCGAACCCTGGGCGCAGGACGCGCTGAACCAGCTCTGGCTCGACGACGACACCCGCGCCTGGGCCGAGGCCGGCCGCCACATCGACGTGCCGCAGCATCGCGACAGCAACGGCGTGCCGCTGGCCACCGGCGACACCGTGGTGCTGATCAAGGATCTGCCGGTCAAGGGCGCGGGCTTCACCGCCAAGCGCGGCACCGCCGTGCCCCGGATCTCGCTGGTTCAGGACAATCCCGACCACATCGAGGGCCGGGTCGACGGCCAGCGCATCGTGATCCTGACCCAATTCGTGAAGAAACGTTAATCGGCGTCTTGCAGGAATTGCTCCAGCCGGTCGCGCACCGCCTCGGGCATCGGCGCCGAGGCGCGCGTCACGGGGTCGAAAAACACCTCGACCAGATCATAGGTGGCGTGCAACACCCCGGTTTCGGCATGCAACATCCGCAGGTGAAACCCGCAACTGCGCGTGCCCAGCCGCGACACCGCCCCGTCGATCAGGATCAGATCGCCGGCCACCAGCTCCTTGACGAAGCCGGTGGTGGCCTGGGCGGTGACGCAATGCACCCCGTGCTCGGCCATCATCTCGGCATAGGACAGCCCCATGCAGGTCCAGATGTGATAGGTGGCATCGTCGAAGAACGGCGCATAGTGGCGCACGTTCATATGTCCGAAATGATCGTGATGCCACGGATGCACCACGCCGCGAAAAAGCTCCAGCCGTGCCATCGGCCCCCCTGTCCTTGCCAATCGTGCGCCCCGGATCCCGGACGCCCCGACCCAGCCTAGCGGCAGCGGCGGCCCCGCGCCAACCCCGCGCCCAGCCATACAGCTGCCATACCTTTTCCAGACGCTTTCCAGACCCCGCCTCTTGGCCGCCGTAGCGCCGCCTTGCCCCGCCCCCTAAACCAGAGTAAACCGCGCCGAATTCGTCATTTCGGAGTCTCCCCCATGTCCGCGCCCAAGAAAGTTGTTCTGGCCTATTCCGGCGGCCTCGACACCTCGATCATCCTCAAATGGCTGCAAACCGAATACGGCTGCGAGGTGGTCACCTTCACCGCCGATCTCGGACAGGGCGAGGAACTGGACCCGGCCCGCAAGAAGGCCGAACTGCTTGGGATCAAACCCGAAAACATCTATATCGAAGACCTGCGCGAGGAATTCGTCCGCGATTTCGTCTTCCCGATGTTCCGCGCCAACGCGGTCTACGAAGGGCTGTATCTGCTGGGCACCTCGATCGCGCGGCCGCTGATTTCCAAGCGCCTGATCGAGATCGCCGAGGCCACCGGCGCCGATGCCGTCGCCCACGGCGCCACCGGCAAGGGCAACGATCAGGTCCGGTTCGAGCTGTCCGCCTACGCCCTGAACCCCGACATCAAGGTCATCGCCCCCTGGCGGGAATGGGATCTGTCGTCGCGCACCAAGCTGCTGGAATTCGCCGAGGCACATCAGATCCCGGTGGCCAAGGACAAGCGGGGCGAGGCGCCCTTCTCGGTCGATGCCAACCTGCTGCACACGTCGTCGGAGGGCAAGGTTCTGGAAGATCCCGCCGTCGAGGCGCCCGACTATGTCTACCAGCGCACCACCAGCCCGGAGGATGCGCCTGACACCCCGGAATACGTTGAAATCACGTTCGAAAAGGGCGACGCGGTGGCCATCGACGGCACCGCGATGTCGCCCGCCACGGTGCTGACCAAACTGAACGAGCTGGGCGGCAAGCACGGCTGTGGACGCCTTGATCTTGTAGAAGGCCGCTTCGTCGGCATGAAGTCGCGCGGCATCTACGAGACCCCGGGCGGCACGCTGCTGCTGGAAGCCCATCGCGGCATCGAACAGATTACCCTCGACCGAGGTGCTGCGCATCTGAAAGACGAATTGATGCCGCGCTATGCCGAGCTGATCTACAACGGCTTCTGGTTCGCGCCCGAGCGCGAGATGCTGCAAGCCGCCATCGACAAGAGCCAGGAGCATGTGTCGGGCACCGTACGTCTGAAGCTCTACAAGGGCTCCGCCACCTGCGTGGGTCGCTGGTCGGATCAGTCGCTCTATTCCGAGGCGCATGTGACCTTCGAGGACGATGCCGGTGCCTACGATCAGAAGGACGCGGCGGGCTTCATCAAGCTCAACGCTCTGCGCCTGCGCCTGCTGGCCACGCGCAACCGCAAAGGCTGATTGCCGGGGGCCGTGCCCCCATTCCCGCCGGGGCGCCTCTGGTCAGCACCGGATGCCTCCGGCGGGAGTATTTTCGACAAGAAAAAGTGAGCGCCGTCCCGCAAACGGTGAGGCGGATCAGAAAAGGCGCCAGTGGCGCGTTTTCCCGCCAAACGGGGAGCGTTTCAGTCGCGAACGGGCGGAGCCACAGCCGTCTTTCAAGAGCATTGCCGGATTCTGCCCGGAATTTCAGGCGCGCGCCTTGCGCCGCGCCGCGGAACCGGCGAGAACAGACGGGCAACACAGGATCACCCGATGCCCAAAGCTCCGCCCCGTGCCTGGCAACGCATGCTCTCCGGCCGCCGTCTGGATCTGCTCGACCCGACCCCGATCGATATCGAGGTCGAGGACATCGCCCACGGGCTGGCCTTCGTGGCGCGCTGGAATGGCCAGACGGTCGGCGACTACCCCTATTCGGTGGCCGAGCATTCGCTGCTGGTTGAGGAGATTTTTGGCCGCATCGCGCCCAAGGCGCCGGTGAAGTGGCGGTTGGCGGCGTTGTTGCACGACGCTTCGGAATACGTGATCGGGGATATGATCTCGCCGGTGAAATCCGCCGTCGGACCCGGTTACGGCGCGATGGAGGCGCGGCTGACCGCCGCCATTCACACCCGCTTTGGCCTGCCAGCGGACTTGCCGATCTCGGTGAAGAAGCAAATCAAGCGCGCGGACCGGGTTTCAGCCTGGCTGGAGGCCACGCGGATCGCCGGGTTTTCCGAGGCCGAGGCGGCGAAATTTTTCCGTCCGCCTCCACCCGATCTGATCGACGGGCTGGAGGTCTGCCTGCGCCCGCCGATCGAGACCCGTGCGGCCTATACCGCCCGTCACTCGGCGCTTCTGTCGCGTCTCTGAGCGTTCTGCGCCGGGTTCCGGCCCAGCGGGCGGCTGTACCAGAGGATCTCAAAATCGAGCCGACGGGCTTCGTCGCTATGCGCCCTGCGGCGCAGTTCGTCCGGATCCTGTGCGCCGGGATTGCGCGTTGCCGTGCGCAGGCTGTGTGCGAGTATGCCTAACATCGAACATCTCCGTTCCTTGTGTATGGGCCCTCTATGCCCTCATCTGCGCGATTCCTGAAATCTCAATTGTTTTTCAGATGTAAGTTGAGCTAACAAACGGCATGAACTGGAAAGACATCCCGTCGCTGTCGGCCCTGCGCGCCTTCGAGGCCACGGCCCGCCACGGCAGTTTCTCGGGCGCCGCGCGCGAATTGAACGTGACCCATGCCGCCATCGCCCAGCATGTGCGCGCGCTGGAGGCCGAATTCCGGACCCAGCTTGTGCTGCGTCAGGGCCAGGGCATGGCGCTGACCTCGGCGGGGCAGGATCTGGCCGGGGATCTGTCCGAAGCCTTCGGCACCCTGGCAAGTGCCGTCACGCGGCTGCGGCGGGCCGAAGGCGACCGCCCGGTCCATGTGACCCTGACGCCGTCGTTTGCGGAAAGCTGGCTCATGCCGCGGCTGGGCGGCTTCTGGTCCGCCTATCCCGAGATCGACCTGATCCTGCATCCCAGCGCCCAGGTCAGCGATCTGCGGCGGGACGAGATCGACCTTGCGGTCCGCTTTGGACGGGGCGACTGGCCGGGGCTGGTCACCTCGCGCCTGCTGGAATCACCCTTCGTGGTGGTGGCCAGCCCGGCCTATACGCAAGGCGCGCAGACGCTGGTCGATCTGGGCGACCCGCGGCAGCACAGTTGGTTCTTCCCCTCGGTGGCGCCGGAACTTCAGGTCTGGGGGCTGGCGCTGGGTCTGGATTTCGACGAGATCCCCTATCGCGACCTGCAAAGCACCGCCCTGGTTCATGCCGCCGTGCGCGAAGGCTATGGCCTGTCGATCCAGGCGCAAAGCCTGGTCGAGCGGGAAATCGAGAGCGGCAAGCTGGTGGCGCTGGAACAGGGCGACAGCGCCGGTCTTGGGTATTACCTGGTGACCCGCAACGGGCCGGTGCCGCCCAAGGTGCAGCAGGTGATGGCCTGGCTCAGGCGCCAGGCCAAGGGGTTCTAGCGCGGGCTGCGCTTGGCAAGAATCCGCTGCAAGGTGCGGCGGTGCATGTTCAGGCGCCGCGCGGTTTCCGACACGTTGCGGTCGCACAGCTCATAGACCCGCTGGATATGTTCCCAGCGCACGCGGTCCGCTGACATCGGGTTTTCCGGCGGCGGCGGCAGTTCATCCTGCGGCGCCAGTAGCGCGTTCATGATGTCATTGGCATCGGCCGGTTTCGACAGATAGTCGGTGGCGCCGATCTTGACCGCGGCCACCGCCGTGGCGATGGCGCCATAGCCGGTCAGAACCACGACCCGGCAATCGGGACGCTTTTCGCGCAGCACCTCGACCACATCCAGACCGTTGCCGTCTTCCAGCCGCAGATCGACCACTGCATAGGCGGGCGGGCGGGCGGTGGCGATGGCCTTGCCGGCGGCGACCGAACTGGCACCTTCGGCGGTGAATCCGCGCTTTTCCATGGCCCGCAACAGGCGCCGCAGAAACGGCTCGTCATCATCCACCAACAACAGCGAATTGTCTTCACCGATTTCACGCAGCTGCGTTTCCGACATGAGCCTCTCCCGATCTGTAGGTCAATTTGGTCTAGCGCCTTGGTTTCGGAACGTCAATTTACTCACATGCCGCCTGTTGCATCCACGAAGCAGGCGACGCGGTCCGCCATCTGCTGTGGCGAGACATCGCGGCGGAAGAAATCGACAAAACCGTGTTCGGGGAACACCAGGTAGGTCATGGTGGTGTGATCGACCAGGTAATACGGATCATCCTTGTCACTGTGCGCCTTGTAGTAAGTCTTGTACGCTTGGCTGGCCGCCTTGACCTGTTCCGGGCTGCCGGTCAGGCCAATCATCCGGTCGTGCAGGTTGAAAGCGAATTCGCCGACCACTTCGGGGGTGTCGCGCTCCGGATCAATCGAAATGAAGATCGGCGTCACCGCGATGCCGCGTTCGTCCAGGATGTCCACGGCCTCGACATTGCGGGAATTGTCCAGCGGGCAGACGTCCGGGCAGAAGGTATAGCCGAAGTACAGAAGCGACGGCCCGGTGATGACATCGGCGTCGGTCACGGTCTGGCCGTCCTTGTCCAGCAGCTCGAAGGGACCGCCGAT
Organism: Meridianimarinicoccus marinus; assembly: GCF_040689105.1. Taxonomy (NCBI): domain Bacteria; kingdom Pseudomonadati; phylum Pseudomonadota; class Alphaproteobacteria; order Rhodobacterales; family Paracoccaceae; genus Meridianimarinicoccus; species Meridianimarinicoccus marinus. The sequence goes on along the minus strand of NZ_JBFBVU010000001.1, from coordinate 19,685 downwards.
ATCGCCGCCGGCAACCTGCCCTTCGCGGCATTGCGCGAACAGATCCTGATCGGCGCGCGGCAGCAGGACATAGGCCACGCCCACCCCCAGAAGAACGACCACGAGGACAGAGGCGAGGATGGCGAAGAGCCGGGTCATGACTATGGTCCTTTCACATTCGGAATCCGGTTTGCATTGCCGGTGCGGCCTCGTAACCTCTGGCAACGCGCAAGGCCAGCTTCGGAACAGATATGACTTCAGAAAGCACGCTCAACCCCTTCAAGTCCGAGGCTCGCAGCCATTGGATCCGTCTGCGCACCCTGATCGTGCTGCGCTGGATCGCCATTTGCGGACAGCTGGCAACCATCACCTTCGCCCAGATCCTGGTGGATATCGATATCCCGCTGGGCCTGTGCTACCTGGCGGTCAGCGCCTCGGTCCTGTCCAATTTCGTCGCCATGTTCGCCTATCCGCAGAACAAGCGGCTGACCGAGGGCGAAGTGGTGTCGATGCTGCTGTTCGACATCTCGCAACTGTGTTTCCTGCTGTATCTGACCGGCGGACTGAACAACCCGTTTGCCCTGCTGGTGCTGGCGCCGGTGACGATCTCGGCCTCGGTGCTGCGGCTGCAATCGACGGTCATCCTGGGCGGATCGGCGCTGGTGCTGATCACGCTGGTGGCGCTGTTCCATGTGCCACTGCAAACGCGGCAGGGCGAGATCATGGAGATGCCGGGCTATTTCCTGTTCGGTTTCTGGATCGCCATCGTCACCGGGCTGAGCTTCATCGCCGGCTACGCCCGCCGCATCAGCATAGAGATCCATTCCATGTCCGAGGCGCTGCTGGCCACCCAGATGGCACTGTCGCGGGAACAGAAGCTGACCGATCTGGGCGGGGTGGTCGCGGCGGCGGCGCATGAACTGGGCACGCCGCTGGCCACGATCAAGCTGGTCAGCTCGGAACTGCTGTCGGAACTGGAAGACCCTGATCTGAAGTCCGACGCCGAACTGATCCGGGATCAGGCCGACCGCTGCCGGGACATCCTGCGGTCGATGGGGCGCGCCGGGAAGGATGACAAGCACCTGCAATACGCGCCCATCGACACCGTCATCCGCGAGGCCGCCGACCCCCATATGGCGCGCGGCAAAGAGATCCATTTCACCGCCTCGCCGGATGTGGATGGCGACAGCCAGCAGCCGACGATCACGCGCCAGCCCGAGATCATTCACGGGTTGCGCAACCTGACCCAGAACGCGGTGGATTTTGCCCATGGCAATGTCTGGATCGACGCCCGCTGGAATGCCCGCACCATCCGCGTGAAGATCAGCGACGACGGCGACGGCTATCCCGCCCATGTCATCGGCCGGCTGGGCGATCCGTTCCTGCGCCGCCGCCGGTCCGAGGCCGAACAGGCAAAACGCCCGGAATACGAAGGCATGGGGCTGGGGCTGTTCATCGCCAAGACGCTTCTGGAACGCACCGGCGCACATCTGGATTTCTACAACGGCTCGGACCCGTTCCTGCTGTCCAACGAGCGCCCCGAACGTTCGGGCGCGATTGTCGAAGTCAGCTGGCCGCGCGAGCAGGTCTCGACGGCCGAGGACGAGAAACTGGGTGCTTTAGGACACAATCAACGAATAGAAACGTGATTTCTTAGTGATTTCCTTACCTGAATTGACGGCTTAACTTTCCGTTAATGGGCTGTGGTCAGTCTTTTTCTGAAAGAGAGGCTTATTTACGCGCCTCGCGGGATCGGAATGCTTAATCTGACGACTCTTCTGGCCAGCACGGTAAGCTGCGTGGTCACGGGCATCGCTGTCTATGTGCTGGCGCGCAAGCCCGGCGGCGCGCAGGTGCCGCCGCGGCCGTTCCTGTCGGACACGCGGGCCGATGACGTGGTGTTCCTGTTTCGCGGGCGCCTGCTGGTGGATGCCACCGACGCGGCGCGCACGCAACTGCGCTCGACCCCCGTCGAAACCGACGACCTTGGACGCTTCGTTCTGACGTTTTCGCATCGCTTCGAAGGCATTGAAACCGCCCTGCGCGAGGCGACCGAGACCGACGGCTTCCAGTTGGCAGAGGTGCCCGACGACCCCGACAGCCTGCGCCTTGTCGGCGAGGTTGTGGACGATTGCCTGCGCATTCGTCTGGATGACCCGCTGCGCGACAGCCGCTCGGAGACGTTGGCGCATTACAGCATGGCTGCCATGCGCGCCGAATTGTTCACCCTGCGCACCATTGCCGAACGCTCGCCAATCCCGACATGGAAGAAGCGCGACGACGGGCTGATCATCTGGGCCAACAGCAGTTACATGACGCTGGCGCAGGCGGTTGCCGGTGACGAGGAACTGTCGGCATGGCCGCCGCCCGATGTTTTCGACTCGGTGCCAATCCCGGATCTTGAAACCGTTGACCTGTCGCCTGCCCGTATTTCGCTGGCAACAGCCACCGACACCGAAGCCTGGTTCGACGTGATCGTGCTGCCCGGCGAGATCGAAACCCTGTTCTTCGCCCTGCCCATCGACAAGCTGGTGCGCGCCGAGAACGCCCTGACCGAATTCGTCCAGACCCTGACCAAGACCTTCGCGCATCTGCCCATCGGGCTGGCGATCTTCGACAAGAAGCGCAAGCTGGCGCTGTTCAACCCGGCGCTGGTGGATCTGACCGGTTTGCCGCCGGACCAGCTGTCCAGCCAGCCCTCGCTGCATGGATTTCTGGATGCGCTGCGCGACCGTCAGCGCATTCCCGAACCCAAGGACTATAAAAGCTGGCGCATGAAGATCGCCCAGCTTGAGGCCGACGCCGCTGACGGCACCTTCGAGGAAACCTGGCATCTGCCCAGCGGCCAGACCTACCGCGTGTCGGGCCGCCCCCATCCCGACGGGGCGGTTGCTTATCTGTTCGAGGATGTGTCCTCGGAAGTGTCCATGACGCGCAGCTACCGGTCCGAGATCGCGCTGAGCCATGCGGTGCTGGATCATCTGGAAGCGGCAGTGGCGGTCTTCTCGTCCGCCGGAGTGCTGAAACTGACCAACCAGGCCTATGACGACCTGTGGAACAACGGCCTGGCGCCGGCATCTTCGGAAATCGGCATCGGCGAGGCCATCCGCGACTGGGCCGCCCGATCCCTCTCGGGCGCGGGGCTGGAAGCGATCCGTGGACTGGTGCTGCAGTCGGGGGACCGCAGCCAGATCGCGCGCCCGTTGATCTTGCGCGACGGCACCCCTTTGACCTGTCGTGCCCAGCCCATCACCGGCGGCTCCACCTTGGTGACCTTCGACCGCACTCAGGACATGGCCAGACTTCCCGCCGTTCCCACAGAAAGCGAACCCGGCCCGCCGGGACAGGCCGCCGTCTGAGCACAAGCCGCGCCGCTACCTCGCACTTGCCCGTGCAACCCGTTAGGCTTGCCGCATTGGTGCTGGTGGAGTGACGTGATGTTTGCGCGACTGAAAACGACCTGGGCGATCCTCAGGGGCATGCAGAAGCGGATCGTGGCCGCCAACCTGACCCTCGTGGCGGCGGGCAGCGCGTTCTTTTCGATGCTCTCGCTGTTTCCCGGGATCGCCGCCGTGGTCACCCTGCTGGGTCTGGTTGCCAATCCCGCCATTGTCGAACAGCAGCTTTCTATCGTGGCGGATTTCATTCCCGGCGCGGCCTTCGACCTGATCAAGGACCAGGTCCTCCGGCTGTCGGCATCGGGATCGTCAACCCTGGGATGGGCCACGCTGGCCTCTGTCCTGACCGCCCTGTGGTCGGCACGGCTGGGCACCGACGCCATCATCAAGGCGCTGAACGCGGTGTACGGCACACCGATGCGAAGCGGGCTGCGAACCTATGCCGTGGCGCTGACCATCACATTGGTCCTGATCCTTGTGGTCATCGTTGCGATCCTGGCCATGGTGGTTCTGCCGCTGGTCCTGGCCTTCCTGCCGCTGGGGCCTTTCGCCGGACTGGCCCTGGATGCCGCGCGATGGGCGGTGGCACTGGCGGTGGTCTTTTCGGGCATCTGGGTGCTGTACCGCTTCGCCCCGACCAGCCAGGCGGCACGGGTCAAGTGGCTCAACGGCGGCGCGGTTCTGTCGGTGCTGGTCTGGGCAACAGCAACCCTCGCCTTTTCGTATTTCCTGCGAAATTTCGGAAACTACAACGAAGTCTATGGCTCCATCGGCGCGGTTATCGCGCTGCTCATGTTTCTGTATATCACGATTTTGACCGTTCTTCTGGGCGCGGCGCTGAATGCCGAACTGGCGGCATGGCAAAAGAAGAAAACGCAGGAATCGCTTGTTTCTGCACCGCAGAAAGATCCTTCCGCTCCCTCGTCCCCCAGCCCCACGGCACTTCCCGAACCGCAAGAAAGCCCGCAAACCTGAAATGTTCGTAGTCAGACGTGACAGCGCCGCCACTTGCGCGGATCGTGACGCAACGTACAAGGTTTGCCGGAACAAGTTAACGAGCGCCCCATGACCCAGTCCTCCCATGCCTTCGTGATCCTCGCTGCGGGCAAAGGCTCCAGAATGCTGTCGGACCGGCCCAAGGTGTTGCACCAGGTGGGATCGCTGCCGTTGCTGGGCCACGCGCTGCGCAGCACCGCGCCGCTGAACCCGGCCCGCCTGATCGTTGTCGCCGGACACGGTGCCGAGGCGGTCGAAGAGGCAACTGCCCGTCTGGCCCCCGCCGCCCGGACCGTGCGCCAGACCGAACAGTTGGGCACCGCCCATGCGGTCGATCAGGCGCGCCCGCTGCTGGCGGATTTCGATGGCGATGTGACGGTGCTCTATGGCGACACGCCTTTCATCCGCACTGAAACGCTGGAACGGATGCGTGCGGCGCGGCAAAGCGGCGCCGACGTGGTGATCCTGGGCTTCGACACCCCCGATCCCGGCCGCTATGGCCGCCTGATCACCGAGGGCGACCGGGTGCGCCGCATCGTCGAATTCAAGGACGCCTCGCCCGAGGAACGCGCGGTGACCCTGTGCAATTCCGGCGTTGTCATGGCCCCTGCCGCCCTGCTGTTCGATCTGATCGCGCAGGTGGGCAACGACAATGCCTCGGGGGAATACTATCTGACCGACATCGTCGGGCTGGCCAACGACCGGGGCCTGACCTGCCGGGCGGTCACCTGCGATCCTGCCGAGACACTGGGCATCAACACCCGCGCCGAACTGGCCGGGGCCGAGGCTGTATTCCAGGCCGCGCGGCGGGCCGAAGTGATGGCCGCGGGCGCGACCCTGACCGCGCCCGAGACAGTATTCCTGTCGGCAGACACCGAGATCGGGCAGGACTGCGTGATCGAACCCCATGTGGTCTTCGGCCCCGGTGTGACGCTGGCGTCGGGCGTGACCATCCGGGCGTTTTCGCATCTGGAGGGCGCGACGGTGGCCTCGGGCGCCGTTGTCGGCCCCTATGCCCGGCTGCGTCCCGGCGCACATCTGGCCGAAGACGCGCGCGTCGGTAATTTCGTCGAGGTCAAGAATGCCGAGCTGGCACGCGGTGTGAAGGTCAACCACCTGTCCTATATCGGCGATGCCGAGATCGGGCCGGCCAGCAACATCGGCGCGGGCACCATCACCTGCAACTATGACGGTTTCCTGAAGCACAAGACCACCATCGGGTCCGGGGCTTTCATTGGCTCCAACACCATGCTGGTGGCGCCGGTCACCATCGGAGACGGCGCCAACACCGGGTCGGGGTCGGTCATCACTCGTGACGTGCCCGAGGGCGCTCTGGCCATCGCCCGCGCCCGGCAGGACAACAAACCCGGCCTTGCCACCCGTCTGCGCGACCTGTTGCGCCAGAAGAAAGCAGCCCTCACGGCTGCGAAACCGGAGTAAACATCATGTGCGGTATTGTCGGAGTTCTCGGACAGCATGAAGTCGCGCCGATCCTTGTCGAGGCCCTGAAACGGCTGGAATATCGCGGCTATGACAGCGCCGGGATCGCCACGGTGCGCACCGGAGGCACGCTGGACCGGCGCCGCGCCACTGGCAAGCTGATCGAATTGTCCGACCTGCTGGTGCATGATCCGCTGCCCGGCAAATCGGGCATCGGTCACACCCGCTGGGCCACCCATGGCGCGCCTACCGTCGGCAATGCCCATCCGCATCAGGCGGGCCCGGTGGCCGTGGTGCACAACGGCATCATCGAGAACTTTCGCGAGCTGCGCGTCGATCTGGCCCGCGACGGCTATGCCTTTTCCACCGACACCGACACCGAAACCATCGCCCTTGTTGTACAGCGGCTGCTGGACCAACAAGTGCCGCCGATCGAGGCCGCCAAGCGGGCCATCGCCGAACTGGAGGGCGCCTTTGCCCTGTGCCTGTTGTTCGCGGGCGAAGAGGATCTGCTGATCGCGGCGCGCCGGGGATCTCCGCTGGCACTGGGGCACGGGGATGGCGAGATGTTCGTCGGCTCGGACGCCATCGCGCTATCGCCGCTGACCAACCGGATCACCTATCTGGAAGAGGGCGATCTGGCAGTGATGACCCGGCAGGGGGCCGAGATCTTCGATCAGGACGGCGCGCCCGCCCATCGCGACACCCGCATCCTTCAACTGGACAGCACCTGGATCGAAAAGGGCGGCCACAAATACTATATGGCCAAGGAAATGTCCGAGCAGCCCTCGGTCATCGGCGACACCCTGCGGTTCTACATGGGCGACGGAGACGCGGGCATCACCCTGCCCGGCGAACTGGATTTCACGGACCTGGACCGGGTGACCATCGTGGCCTGCGGTACCGCCTACTATGCCGGGCTGACCGCGAAATACTGGTTCGAAAAACTGGCCCGCCTGCCCGTCGAGGTCGATATCGCGTCCGAGTTCCGCTATCGCGAGCCGCCGCTGCCGCAGAAGTCTCTGGCGATCTTCGTGTCGCAATCGGGCGAAACCGCCGACACGCTGGCGGCCCTGCGCTATGTCGCGGGCACCGGCGGCAAGATCGCCTCGGTGGTCAATGTGCCCGAAAGCTCCATTGCCCGCGAAAGCAACGTGGTGTTGCCGACCCAGGCCGGGGTCGAGATCGGCGTCGCATCGACCAAGGCCTTCACCTGCCAGTTGACCGTGCTGGCCCTGCTGGCGCTGAAAGCCGCGCAGCAACGCGGCACCCTGACAGACGAGGAATTGCGCCAGCACGCCGCCAACCTGCGCGCCCTGCCCGGTGCCATGAACCAGGCGCTGGCCCTGGCGCCCGAGATCGCGGCGCTGGCCAACGAACTGGCCGATGCCCGCGATGTGCTGTTTCTGGGCCGGGGGGTGATGTATCCCACCGCGCTGGAAGGCGCGCTGAAGCTGAAGGAAATCAGCTATATCCACGCCGAGGGCTATGCCAGCGGCGAGTTGAAACACGGCCCCATCGCCCTGATCGACCCCAATGTGCCGGTGGTGGTTCTGGCGCCGCGCGATGCGCTTTTCGAAAAGACCGTGTCGAACATGCAGGAGGTGATGGCGCGCCAGGGCAAGGTCATCCTGGTGTCCGACAGCGCCGGGCTGGACAGCGCCCGCGAGGGCGTCTGGAAGTGGATCCGCATGCCCGAGATCGATCCGGTATTCTCGCCCATCCTCTATGCGCTGCCGGTGCAGCAGCTGGCCTATCACACTGCCGTGGCCAAGGGCACCGACGTGGATCAGCCGCGCAACCTGGCCAAATCCGTCACCGTCGAATAGGCGCGTTTGTCGAAACTTTCAGATGGCTTGCCAAACTGGCGGGGTGACGCGGCGTGGCTGTGCGACTATTGTGCGGCTGACCTCGTGGCATGGCATGTTCGCCGCCAAGGGCCATGGGGCAGCGCGGGACCGGATGTGAGATGAAAAGACCATTTTCTCTGGTGTGCGCAACCGCACTGCTGGCCTTGCTGGCCGCCGTGCCGACCCTTGCACAAGACGCCCAGCAACCGACGCTCCCCGAACCCCCTGCCCCTTCGCCCGACACCGCGACGGCATCAAAGGACTATGGATTCGGTGCGGGCTCGATGCTGGTGGTGCCGATCCCGCTCAACAGCCCGACCTTTGGCACAGGGCTGATCCTTGGCGCGGGGTACGTGTTTCAGGAAGACGAAAAGTCGGACAATTCGTTCATCGGCGCCGGGGCCCTGGCCACGAACAACGGCAGCCGCGCGGGCGCCATCGGCGCCAGCCTGTCGCTGGATGAAAAGCGGCACAACGGCGTGCTGTACCTGGCTGCGGCCGATGTGACCTATGACCTGTACGTCGCCGGGGACCCGCTGGAGGTAAATCAGGACGGCGTCGCCTTGAACGCCGAGTACCGCTATGGCTTCACGCCGCAACTGTTGGCGGGTCTGGGCTTCCAGTATCTGGAAAGCCGCGTGAATGCGGTCGGCGACGCCACCCTGCCACCGGGCATCCAGGAGTTGACCGACATCACGCTGGCCTCGCTGGGGCTGGTGGCGCAATGGGACACCCGCAACGACAGCCTGTATCCGACAAAAGGCGGGCTGGCGGAGTTCAATTTCCTGACCAATCAGGTCTCCGGCGGCGCCAGTTTCAGTTATCTGAAAACTACGCTGGCGCTGGATCACTACTGGTCGCTTGGCCCGCAAACCGTTCTGGCCGCCAACGCCGCCGGTTGCCTTGTGGAAGACGAGGCGCCGTTCTTCGATTCCTGCCTTCTGGGCAGCCAGATCCGCGGGTTTTCGCTGTTCCAGTACTACGGCGACCAGATGGTCACGGCGCAGGCCGAGTTGCGCCAGAACTTCACCAAACGCTTCGGCGGGGTGGCCTTCGCAGGCGTCGGCGAAACCCTGAGTTCGCTTGAGTTCAGCCAAAAGACCCTGACCCGCGACAGTGGCCGGCGCTATGCCGGCGGTCTGGGGTTGCGTTTTCGCGTGTCGAAGGATTTCCCGGTGGATCTCTCGCTGGATGTCGCGATCAACGATCTGGACGAGAAGAACATCTATTTCTACGTCGGACAGGCATTCTGAGCCTTCAAGCGGCTTCCGTCCAGCCACCGGTCGCGATCAATGCGGCCTCAGGATCAATTCCTGGAACCGCGCACCGCGCATGCCGTAACTGCTGCTCATGTCTGACCCCGCTCACCCGCTTTAGGGTGAGCGGTCCGGTTTGCCCCTTGCGCCGAGGACACGGAATGCTTCGGGGCTAGTCTTTGCCGTCCGCGCAATAGGCTTTCAAAGCCGCTTCGCAGCCGTCGGACCAGATAAGGCGCAGCCAGCGGTCGAAGGCCTGTGCAAAGGGAAGCTGCGCGGCAAGGTCACCGTAGAGATGATGCTGGGTCAACCAGGCCTGCGGATGTTCTCTGGCGGCCCGCGCGGCCCGGACCAGATCCTCCCAGAAGGGATCGTTGGGCTCGATCACACTGCCATCTTCGCGCGTGCCGTAGCACATGCGCGCCCAGAGCGCTTCGACCAGGGCCAGACCTTCGATCGAGTTTTCGATGGCCAGCCCCTTGCGCACCAGGGGCAGCACGAAACCGGTGTGGCGCGACGAGCCGTCGAAGGCCACCCGCCGTGTCGTGTCGACGATGGCGGGGTTGCCGAAGCGGCGTTCGATCAGGTCCACATAGGCTTCGGGCGTCATGCCCGGAACCGGGGCCACATGGGGCGCGATTTCCTCGCGCTGAACCTTCCTGAAATAGGCCGCGATGGAAGGGTGCGACATGCAGCCCGAGATCGTCGGCACCGACAGGATCTCGCCGGGGTTGGCGATGATCTGGTGCCCGGCGTTCAGGATCCGCAGCTTCATGGTTTCATAGTCATGAACCTGGCTGGAGAACGTCGCCCCGGCCTGATCCCAATCGGGACGGCCCGCGCAGAAATCATCCTCAATCACCCATTGGCGGAAGTTCTCATGGGTCACCGGGACCGCATCGTCGATCCCGAAGCGATGCGCCTGGGCAATCTCTTTCTCGCCGGTGGCGGGAACGATGCAATCGACCATGGAGTTCGGGAAGGTGCAATTGGCGTCGATCCAATCGGCAAGCGCCGGATCGGACATGCGGGCCAGCGATACCACAGTCTGGCGCATGACGCGGCCATTGGCCAGCAGGTTGTCGCAGCTCAACCCGGTGAACGGACCGATGCCAGTGTCCCGCCGCTGGCGCAGGGCTTCGATCACGGCACCGAACGCGGTGTGCGGTGTCCGGGGATTTGCAGCATCATGCTGCATGTCCGGATGCGCACCGTCAAAGGCACTGGTGGCCGGATCGACGTAATAGCCGCCTTCTGTCACGGTCAGGGCGACGATCCGGATCGCTGGGTCGACCATGCGGGCGATCAGCGGCGCGTTGCCTTCGCTGATCGGCAGGTAATCGATCATCGAGCCGATCACCTCGGCCGACGACCCCGAAGGATCCAGTTCGATCAAGGTGGTCAGGCAATCCTGCGCGAGAAACTTCTCGCGCATCACGGCATCATAGGGACGCACCCCGGCGCCGACGATGGCCCAGTCCAGGGCGGCGCCCGCCTGCATCAGCCGATGCAGGTACCAGGCCTGATGCGCCCGATGAAAGTTGCCAACGCCGATGTGCACGATGCCCGCCGTCAGTTTTTTGCGGTCATATTGCGGGCGCAAGATCGCGGCCGGCAGCCGGGACAGCGTTTCATTCGAGAGTTTGATCAGCTCATCCATTGTCCACCATCCACGTTGTAGCATTGCGATACGATGTAGTCGGACTCGTCGCTGGCCAGGAAAATCGCCATTCCCGTCAGATCGTCAGCAGTGCCCATGCGCCCGAAGGGAACCGCGTCTCCGACTTCTTTCTTCTTCTGTCCCGGCGCCTTGTTTTCGTGTTTGACGAAAAACGCGTCCACCCCGTCCCAGTGTTCGCCATCGACAACGCCGGGCGCGATGGCATTGACGTTGATACCGTGGCGGATCAGGTTCAGCCCGGCCGATTGGGTCAGGCTGATGATCGCCGCCTTGCTGGCGCAATAGACCGCAACCAGCGGCTCGCCCCGGCGCCCGGCCTGGCTGGCCATGTTGATGATCTTGCCGCCTTTTCCGCGGTCGATCATGTGGCGTGCCACGGCCTGCAAGGTGAACAGCGCGCCAGAGACGTTGATGTCGAACACGCGCGCATAGTCCTCGCGGGTGATGTCGACTATCGGCGCTGCTGTGAAGATCGCCGCGTTGTTGATCAACACGTCAATACTGCCCAGCGTGTCGATGGTTGCAGCCACCGCGGCATCGATGCTGTCTTGTCGGGTCACGTCCATTTCGACCGCGATGGCTGCCGGGCCGATCTCCTCCGCCGCCGTGCGTGCACGGTCAATGTCGATATCGGCAATGGCGACCCTGGCGCCCTCGCGGACATAGGCCTTGGCGAAAGCCAGACCTATGCCGCGGGCGGCGCCAGTGATCAGCGCGTTTTTTCCCCCGAGCCGTGTCACGGCAACCGCAGCCCATTCTCGTCGAACTTGTGCAGTTGCTCCATGTCGGGCGTCAGGAAGATGGTGTCGCCGTGCCGGACCGGAATATCGCCGGTGATCCGGACCGTGAACAGATCGCCCAACCCGGTCTCGTGGACGTGGATATAGGTGTCCGAGCCGAGGTGTTCGGCCACACCGACGGTGCCCTTCCAGGTGCCTTCGGTCTTGCTGACCTGAACATGCTCGGGACGGATGCCGATGGTGTGCACGCCGTGCTTCTGTGCCTCCGGCCCCTCGATGAGGTTCATCTTGGGCGAGCCGATGAAGCCTGCAACGAAGGTGTTGCGCGGCTTGTGGTACAGCTCCAGCGGGCTGCCGACCTGCTCGATGAACCCGGCACGCAGCACCACGATCTTGTCGGCCATGGTCATGGCTTCCACCTGGTCGTGGGTCACATAGATCATCGTCGCTTTCAGACGCTCGTGCATCTCGCTGATTTCCAGCCGCATACCGACCCGCAGGGCCGCATCGAGGTTGGACAGCGGTTCGTCGAACAGGAAGGCCGAAGGTTCGCGCACGATGGCCCGGCCGATGGCGACCCGCTGACGCTGACCGCCCGAAAGCTGTCCCGGACGCCGGTCCAGATAGTCGGTCAGGTTGAGCGCCTTGGCGGCCGCCTCGATCCGGCGTTTCTGTTCGTCCTCGGGCATCTTCGCCATCCGCATCGGGAAGGCGATGTTCTTGCGCACGCTCATGTGCGGATACAGCGCGTAGGATTGGAAGACCATTGCCAGGCCGCGCTTGGCGGGTGGCAGGTTGGTGGCGTCCGCACCGTCGATCGCGATGTGGCCCGAGGTGATGTCCTCCAGCCCCGCGATCAGCCGCAGCAGGGTGGACTTGCCGCAGCCCGAAGGCCCGACGAAGACCGTGAACTCGCCGTCTTCGATGGTCAGGTCAAGGGGCGGGATGACCTGTACGTCGCCGAAGCTCTTGGTCACCTGGTTCAGTTGAATTTGTCCCATTGGTCAGTTCCTTACTTGACGGCGCCGAAGGTCAGGCCGCTGACGAGTTGTTTCTGGCTGAACCAGCCGAGGATGAGGATCGGCGCGATGGCCATGGTCGAGGCCGCGCTGAGTTTTGCGAAGAACAGGCCTTCCGGGCTGGAATAGCTGGCGATGAAGGCTGTCAGCGGCGCTGCTTTTGCCGCGGTCAGGTTCAGCGTCCAGAAGGCTTCGTTCCAGGCCAGGATGAAGTTCAGCAGCATGGTCGAGGCGATGCCGGGAATGGCCATCGGTGTCAGGATGAACAGGATCTCATCCTTCAGACCGGCCCCGTCCATGCGCCCGGCTTCCAGGATCTCGCCGGGGATCTCCTTGAAGTAGGTGTAGAGCATCCAGACGATGATCGGCAGGTTCATCAGCATCAGCACGATGATCAGACCGGTCCGGGTGTCCAGCAGCCCCATCTTGATGAAGATGAGGTAGATCGGGTACAGCACGCCGACTGCCGGAAGCATCTTGGTCGAGAGCATCCACAGCAAGATGTCCTTGGTCTTGCGCGACGGCACGAAGGCCATCGACCAGGCCGCCGGGACGGCGACGATCAGACCGAGGACGGTTGAGCCGCCCGCGATGATGATCGAGTTCCACAGGAAGCGCGCGTAGTTGGAGCGCTCCATCACCACCCCGTAGTTCTCAAGGGTCCAGTCGAAGGCGAGGAAGACGGGCGGATCCGCAATGGCCGTGGCTTCGGTCTTGAAGCTGGTCAGGATCGTCCAGAGGATCGGGAAGAAGATCAGCAGGCCCACGGCCCAGGCGGCGGTGGTATTGATGAGCTTTCGTTGTTGGGTAACGGCACGTGCCATGATGTTATCTCCTCACGTGTCCAGGTTCTTGCCGACGATGCGCATCAGGAAGATGGCAACGATGTTGGCCAGAATGATTGCATAGACACCCCCTGCGGATCCGAGCCCGACGTTCTGGCTTTCCAGCACGCGCTGGAAGATCAGGTAGGTCAGCGTCCGGGAGCCGAAGGCACCGCCGGTGGTCACGAAGATCTCGGCGAAGATCGACAGCAGGAAGATCGTTTCGATCAGGATCACGATGGTGATGGCCCGGCCAAGGTGCGGCAGCACGATATAGTAGAAGCGCTTGAGAACCGGGGCCCCGTCCATTTCGGAGGCTTCGAGCTGTTCGCCGTCGAGCGACTGGATCGCCGTCAGAAGGATCAGGGTCGCAAAGGGCAGCCACTGCCAACTGACAATGGTGATGATCGAGAACAGGGAAGCGTCACTTAGCCAGACGACAGGCTCGGCACCAAAGAACTTCCACAGATGCGCGAACAGACCGTTGACCGGATCCATGAACATGTTCTTCCAGACCAGCGCGGATACGGTGGGCATCACGAAGAAAGGCGCGATGACAAGGATGCGCACGACACCCTGGCCCCACATGGGCTGGTTCAGCAGAATTCCCAGCAGCACACCGAAAACCACGGTGATCAGCAGGGTGCCGCCGACGATGATGAGGGTTGCCTGGACACTGGGCCAGAAGGCTGACGAGGTCACGAACCGGACGTAGTTGTCGAATCCGGCCCAACCAAGGTCGCCTCCGCGTAGTGGCAGGTAGTTTTTGAAGGAAAAATAGAGCGTCATGATGAGGGGGACGAGCATCCATCCAAGAAGAAGGACGACGGCTGGTGCCAACATCATGCGCGCTGCGGATCGGGAGTGCTGGGTCGCCATGACGCAAAACCTCTCTACTCACGCAAGGTGCATGTTGAACGCGGATGAAAACTGGGACGGGTACAAGGGGTTGAGGGGCGGACAGGCCGCCCCCCGATCTTGTCCGAAGCGCCTTAGTAGCCTGCGGCTTCCAGCTCTTCGGTTGCGATGGCCTGTGCCTTCTCAAGGGCTTCTTCGGCGGTCTGCTGACCGGCGAGGGCTGCCGAGAATTCCTGGCCGATCTGACCTGCCAGACCTGCCCATTCCGGGATGGCGGCAAACTGCACACCAACATAGGGAACCGGGTCGATGGTCGGGTTGTTCGGGTCAGCCGTCAGGATCGATTCCAGGGTCATCTTGGCAAAGGGGACTTCCTGGTACTCGGGGGTCTCGTACAGCGAGGCGCGGGTGCCCGGAGGCACGTTTGCCCAACCTTCGTTCTCGGCCACCAGTGCCAGGTAGTCTTTCGAGGTCGACCATTCGATGAACGCCATCGCGGCCTCTTCGTTCTGGGTGCCGGCCGGAATGGCAAGCGCCCAGGCCCAGAGCCAGTTGGAGTTCTTGCCCATGCCGGCGTTCGGTGCCAGCGCGAAGCCCACCTTGTCGGCCACGGTCGAATCGTCAGGATTGGTCACGAAGGACGCCGCAACTGTGGCGTCGATCCACATGCCGCATTTGCCCTGCTGGAACAGCGACAGGTTTTCGTTGAACCCGTTGGACGAAGCGCCCGGAGGGCCCGCTTCGGTCATCAGGTCGATGTAGAAGTTGAGCGTGTTGGACCATGCTTCGCTGTCGTACTGGGGACGCCAGTCCTCGTCGACGAAGCGAGCGCCGAAGGCGTTCGACATCGCGGTGAGGAACGCCATGTTCTCGCCCCAGCCGGCCTTGCCGCGCATGCAGACGCCGTAGATCTCGTTGTCCTTGTCAGTCATGGCCAGCGCGGCTTCCCGGATGAAGTCCCAGGTCGGTGCGTCCGGCATTTCCAGACCCGCTTTTTCCATCAGGTCGGTGCGGTACATGATCATCGAGCTTTCGCCATAGAACGGCGCGGCGTAAAGCGTGCCGTCGTGGCTCAGGCCGTTGGCCATGGCCGGCAGGATGTCGTCGGCGTCATATGCGTCCGACAGCCCGTCCAGCGCGACCAGCCAGCCATTGGCGGCCCAGATCGGCGTTTCGTACATGCCGATGGTCATGATGTCGAACTGACCACCCTTGGTGGCGATGTCCTGGGTAACACGGGTACGCAGCGTGTTTTCGTCCAGGGTCACCCATTCGACCTCGTGGCCGGTTTTCGCGGTGAAGTCGTCGGTCAGACCCTGCATGCGGATCATGTCGCCGTTGTTGACCGTGGCGATGGTGATTGTGTCAGCGATTGCGCCGCTTGCCATGATGGCGGCGACGGCGGTTGCCGTGCCAAGTTTACCCTTGGAATACATCGTGTCCTCCCTTGATCGGATGCAAGGTCAACCTAAGTCGAATCGCGCCGCCGGGTCAAACAAAAACTTTACGCGCGGAAACTTTTTTGGCGAGTCACGCGGAATCCCGCATGACCAGCTTGCCCTCCACCAGGATCGACCGGCGGTCTCCGGCGTCTCCTCCGCCCTCGATCCGCTCAAGCAGCGCCGCGACGCTTTTCCTCGAAATTGCCTTATAGTCCTGGGATACCGTGGTGAGCGGCGGGCAGGTGTAGCGCGCGAACGGATGGTCGTCGTGACCTGCGATTCTCAGGGCGTGCCCGGACCCGCGACCAACGCGCAGCCCGCGCTGGTAGGCCGCCGCGAGCAGGCCGATGGCAAGGCGATCGTTGCTGCACAGGATGGTGTTCGTCGAAAACAGCCCTTCGGCAATGGCCCGCCCCCCTTCGCGGCACCCGATCGCCTCGAAGTCCCATCCCACACCGGCCGCCTTGACCACATTCACAGGATGGCCGTGGCTTTCCATGGCCTTGATGTAGGCCGCGCGGCGCTTGTTCGAGTTGGGATTGGACGGGGTCGCCATCTCGAACAGACAGGGCGGCTCCCCCGTGCGGCACAGGTATTCCACGATCAACGCAATGCTCTGGTCGTTGTTGGATCCGACGAAATCTTCCCCAATTTCATCGATATAGCTGTCAAACAGAACCGTGGGAACTTCCTTGCAGAAGCTTTCGACAACGGACCGGGTCGACGATCGCCCCAACGGAGCCAGCAACACACCCGCAGGCCTGAGCCCGCGCAGGTTGTCCAGGATATCCGCTTCGTAGGACGCATCGCCGTGGGAACTGAACAGGATGGGCGACAGGCCGGCGGCGATGCAGGATTGTTCGACATTCCGCGCAATCTCGCCGAAGAACGGGTCAGCCAGATAGGGCACGACAATGCCCACGATCTTTGTCAGCCGCCGGTTCTGATTCACCGCAAACACGTTCGGGCGGTAGTCGTACTGATCCAGCGCTGCCTCGATCCGCGCCCGTGTCGTCACCCGGACGCTGTCGGGATCGTTGAAGTATTTCGACACCGTGGGCCTGGAGATCCCGCTTACCGCGGCAAACTCCTCCATGTTCTTGATCTTGCGACCACTCACCGGACTCCCCCTCGACCTACGCTCGCAGGAACAATGCCCATCGCACGATGGGCCTGGCAGTATACAAGCCACATAAACTTATCTCGCGCAAACTATCATACGACACTAGGTTCGCCCAAGCACCTTGGTCAAGGCTTTCGCACAAAAGGTCAAGCCATGCCCCTACCCTCCTCAAAAGCTTGAGAAATTTAAGCGGCATGGCGCGCACGATCCGCGCGTCGCGGCGCGTTTGACGCAAGATTTTACAGAATTCCACAACCAGAGCGCCCGATGATTGCTCTGGATTGAACAGATCTGGCGAAAAGAACGGGAAAGATTTGACCTGCCAGGATTTGGGGCGGCTAATGAATTCCATCGATATTCAGGGAGAAGCTAAATGCAAAGATTTTCAACATCGGTCGTTGCGGCGACAGGCATCCTGATCGGGTCCATGGCATCGGCGCAGGAGCTTGTCTGGACCGTGGAGGGATTGGATGCGCCCGAAAGCGCCTTTTACGATGACGCCCGGGATGTGCTCTACGTGTCGAATATCGCGGGCGGCGCGACCGAAAAGAACGGCAAGGGCTATATTTCGCGGATCAGCCCCGAGGGCGAGGTTCTGGACGCGCAGTGGGTCACCGGGCTGGATGCGCCCAAGGGGCTGGTGAGCGATGGCAGCACGCTTTGGGTCAGCGACATCGATCGCCTGGTGGCCATCGACATCGAATCTTCGCAGGTCTCGGGAACCTGGGCCGCGGCTGACGCGCAGTTTCTGAACGACACCGCGGTCGCCGAGAACGGCAATGTCTACGTCTCTGACATGATCGGTCAGAAGATCTATGTTCTGGCCGATGGTGAAATGAGTGTCCTGGCCGAAGGCGACGTGCTGCAGAACCCCAACGGACTCAACATGCATGACGGAAAGCTTCTTGTCGCCGCCTGGGGACAAGGGCTGCAGAACGACTTCACGACCGAGATTGGCGGGCATCTGTTGACCGTCGATCTTGATACAGGTGCCGTGGAAACCCTTGGCTCCGGCGCGCCGATCGGCAACCTCGACGGGCTGGAACCGGACGGCAAAGGCAACTGGATCGTATCGGACTGGATCGCGGGATCGGTCCTGCGGGTAGGCGTGGATGGCAGTTCCGAGCAGATTATAGATCTCGACGGCGGCAGCGCCGATCTGGAGTTTATCCCTGATCGCGCGCTTCTGGTGGTGCCGATGATGCTGAGCAACACCCTGCTGGCGTATCGCGTGGAATAAGACGGCTGGAAGGCGCCTCGCCACCGCGCCGAATGGTGGCGAGGTGCCCCACACTCACGGGCCCGACCGTGTCATCTGACGGGGTGGCGACGCAATGGTGGTACGGAAACCCCGTCGAAGATGTTGACATAAGTGACGACGATGGGCCCGGCAGGGTCGGCAGGTGCCCCCGCGACCGAGACCGCGAGGACAAAGGCAGAGGCAATCAGGGTGTTGCGAACCATGTTACGTCGCGCCGTGCTTCTCTTTCAGATCAAGTCAATCTTAAGGAACATCCGAGGTTCACGGTGGCGCTGATTCAATGGGTTGGCAGCGTCAAAAGTTAAGCACCTTGAAGCCAACCTGAACAGACCAGTCCGCCGGGGCGTCGCCGCCGAAAAGCACCCCGGGCTTGATGAAGATCTGGCTGTCCCCGCCCAGGAAGCGCCCCGTCAACATGCCCGCGGTCACCTGCAGGCTCCCGAATGTGTCATCAGTCTCCCAATTGTGGATCACGGCGGGGTCGAAGGTGAGGTAGTACTTCGGGTTCGCCAGCTTCGGGACATAATAGAAGTCGACTGTCGTGACATTGAGGTTGTCGCCGTTGTCGTTGCCACCTTCCAGGCCGAAGGTTTGGACCCATGCCGGGGCGAAAATCGCGCCGTTGTTCAGAAACCAGGCGTAGAAGACTGAGGTTTCCATGGCGTACTGCCCGTAACCGGCGAAATCGGTCGTGGCGGTGTCGAGAAAGAATTCAAGCGTGTACGCCGCGCCATTGCGCTCGGTGAGGTAGAAGACATCGATATAGGTCAGGCTGATGTCGCCCAGAGCGAATTCGGCCCCGATGTCGGGGTTCTCGGCATAGGCCTTGGCAGCATCGCCCAGCCTCGGACGTGAATTGAACTCACTGTCGGACCAGGGGAATGTGAACCTGAGCGCCTTGCTCCCATCGCCGATTGGCTGCGTATAGAAGAACTCGAACAACCCGGTGTCCAGATTCGGGTTGATCTTGTTGAACTGGTACTGGATGCCCGCCTGCGTCGTCAGAAGCGTGGGGTTGGTGCCGTTGTTGATCTCCTCGAAATCCTGCTGGACCTGTGGCAGGTTCGACCCGTCCTGAGCG
The DNA here is from genome assembly GCF_040689105.1 of Meridianimarinicoccus marinus. Classification (NCBI taxonomy): domain Bacteria; kingdom Pseudomonadati; phylum Pseudomonadota; class Alphaproteobacteria; order Rhodobacterales; family Paracoccaceae; genus Meridianimarinicoccus; species Meridianimarinicoccus marinus. Next base: position 737 of record NZ_JBFBVU010000001.1, on the reverse strand, counting down.
CGTGATGGTGGCGCGACGCAGAGCAGCGCCAGGCCAAGCGCCATGGCAAGCCAAAAGCTGCCCATCTCGTGCGACCGCCGCGCTGGTGGTTCCGCAATGCTCGGGTTGTGGTGAATCATCTCCATTCTAACCTCTCACTCGTGCCGTCCTTGTGCCATCAACGTACCCGCCCCACACGCGCTCAGCAATGATAGTGCAACTTGCGTTCGGAACATGTTGCAAACCGCCCCGGGTCTACCGGAGGGAAAGACTCTCAAAAGATGCGCCTCATGACAGACGAGACACACACGCCGAGCTACACGGCCGAGTTCCGCGCACGCGGCGTTCGGCTTTTCCGCGAATATCGTTCGGGTTAGCGCAGCGACAGTGCTGCCTGCCGGGCAATTGCCACGAAGCCGGTCTGTTCGTCTTTCAGCCTGCGGGACCGGTGTCGGTGCGCCGCGCGTGCTGCAGGCGTGTTGTCCGGACCGACGAGCGAGGAGAAGGCCCGGTGACCTGAGCCCCGACTTTCCTCCAGCTTTCGGGAGGATCCGTCGGTTGATTGCTGGCTTCATGCGGCCTTGGTTTCCAGTCTCGATTTCATTGCAATCGCCTTCGGCGTGAGGTTGCCGAGGGATGCGTGAGGTCTGTTGCGGTCGTCGTCCTCTTTCCATGCGCCGATCTTCTCGCGGGCTTCGGCCAGCGTTGAGAACAGGGTTTCGTTGAGATGGCATGGTCGGGGCTCAGTCCCCGGGAGC